>SIRX01000047.1 GCA_004563715.1 Actinomycetota bacterium
CCCCGCTTCGAAACTCTCGCGCTCGTTTTCCGACAGTTCCCGAACAAAAATTGGAGGTTTCATGGAGTCCACTATAGCTCATCACACACAACCCTCTCTGGAAATGCACTAGGTCGCACCGGTGCCGGAGGTTGGGGGCGAAGCTCCGGAGTTCAACCTGCCGAGCGCCCAGGGAGGATAGCTCTGGCTGAGCATGAGGACGGTGCGGGGTCCCGTGCTGGTAGTATTCTACAAAGGCCCGGAAAGCGAAGACGAGGTAGGGTGCTTCAAGGCGCCGGCCGAGAAGGAGGACGAGATCAACCTGGCCGCCGGCTCGGTGGTCGGTGTCGGGGTCGCCGGACCGGACGAAGCCCGGGAGCTTGTTCGCAAGAGCGGCATAAAGTCTTACATGCTCTACGACTACGCGAAGGTCGCGAGCCGCGACTGGGGACTGCTGGAGAAAGACAGAAAACGCGGCGATTACTCCCGTCTGGCGGCTTTTGTCGTGGGGCCGGACCATAAGATAGCCCACGCCTGGACCGGGGGATGTCCCGACCCGGCGGAGGTTCTGGCGAAGGTCAGTGAGATCACCGGTTTCCCCAGGCCCGATGAGGAGGAAGAGAAGCCCGAAGATGACAAGAAGGATGCCGGCGGCGGGAAGCCGAAGAAGATGTCCGACGAGGAGCGCGAGCGCATACAAGCCGGGTGGCGGGCCGCCCGCGAGGCGAAGGCCGCCGAGGAAGCGTCCGATGAGAGGGTGGAGGCTGCCGAAGGAGGCTGCCGAAGAGTAGGGGCGCCGGGCAGACAGGCCGGCGCGAGGTGACTCCGGTCTAGCTCTTGTGCCGGGGCTTTTTCTCCTTTTCCTCCGGCAACTCCTTGCCGTCTTTCTGGCGGCCGAGTTCGGACGTAAAGTCGTGGATGCCGCGCCCGAGCGCCTTGAACATCGTGGTGATGCGCTTGGGGCCCAGGATCAGGAACACGACGAACAGCAGGATCAGTAGCTCCAGCGGACCGGCGGTCATGGTCGGTTCCGACCTCCGACGAAGGGGGACGACATCAGTAGCGGTGGGCTTCCATGAGGTACTTTAGCCGCGCCAGCGAACGTTCGCCGTTGCGGCGGGCGAAACCCGCGCCGGCGGCTTTTACCACCCTTCCGATGAAGCGGCGCTTTAGCTGGAAGTCGCCGGTGTAGGAGACCACGCAATGCCCGTTCCCGACCGGCTGTATGTCGACCTGTCCGCCGCCCTCGATAGCCGAGGTGTAGACCCAACGCACCCTCTCGGAGGTGTGTTCCATCACCCGGACCTCCGGTTCTAGCCGGCCGACGGGCGTGTCGATGGCGAGCCTGTAGTCGTCCTCTCCGAGCCGCTCGACGTTCTCGACCCCGACCATCCACTCCTTGGCGTGCCGAAAGTCCCCGATGTAGGCGGCCACGCGCGGGGCCGGGGCCTCGATCTGCTCCCGGATGGTGACGGAGCCGCGTTCCCCGCCGCTCATCCCCATCCCAGGTGGTCTAGCTGGTCGTCGTCAAAGCCGAAGTGGTGGGCGATCTCGTGTACCACCGTGATCCGGACCTGCTCCTCTAGCTGCTCCGGCGGAAAGTCCCGCTCCAGCGGCCCCTGGAAGATCGTGATCTTGTCCGGCAGGGACCCGGAGTACCGCGTTCCCCGCTCCGTCAGCGGCACCCCCTCGTAGAGCCCGTAGAGCGTCTCGCTGCCGTAGGTCAGCGCCGTCTCGCGCTCTGGCCAGTCCTCGACGACGATAGCCACGTTGTCCAGCAACTCCAGAAACTCGGGCGGCATGCCCTCCAGCGCCCGCTCGACTAGTTGTTCGAAATCCCACGACTCTCTATACACGGGCTTCATTGTACTTCAGCGGGCCGCGTTTGCTTCTCCGGGACGCTGGCATCAAACGTGCAACTCGCTACAATGGCAGGCTATCCGGGTTGAGGCTCCGTCTGGGCACCCGGGATGCACGTGGGAGACATGTTCAGGAAGGGGAGGGCGTGGACGACGAGCAGCGAGAACAGGACGTACAACAGCCGGAGGCGACGTGGGTGCCGGACACCTACGTCATTATTTTCTTCGTCGTGGTGCTCGCGTTCGTCGCCACGTACTTCATTCCGCTCGGCCAGTTCCAGACCGAAGAGGTGACCTACACCGAGAACGGTGAGGAACAGACCCAGACCGTCCTCGACCCCGAGAGCTTCCAGTATGTAACCGGCGAAGGCGGCGAGCCGGAGACCGAGAACGCGGGCCTCTTTGAAGCCGGCGGCGGCATAGGCTTTTTGAACTACGTGTTCGCGGGGCTCGTCTCCGGCGACGAGTTCGGGGCGGCCGTCGGGGTGGTGGCGTTCATCATCGTCATCGGGGGGGCTTTCGGCATCGTCATGCGCACCCGCGCGGTAGAGACCGGCCTGCTGGCGGTCATAGACCGCATCAGGGATAGGTCCGGCCTGATCATCCCCGTCTTGTTCTTCCTGTTCTCGCTGGGCGGCGCGGTTTTCGGCATGGGGGAGGAGGCCATCGCTTTCGCCATGATCCTGGTGCCGATCGTGGTTGCCCTGGGCTACGACTCGATAACGGGGGTGATGATCACCTACGTGGCCACGCAGATCGGCTTTGCGGCCTCGTGGATGAACCCGTTCGGCATAGCCATCGCCCAGGGGATCGCCGACGTTCCCGTTCTCTCGGGGGCCGGGTTTCGAGTCCCGATGTGGCTGTTCTTCACCTCTTTCGGCATCGTCTATACCTACCTGTACGCCAGAAGGATCAGGCAAAACCCCGAAAGTTCGCTCTCTTACAGAACCGATGAGTACTTCCGCAGAGATTTCGCCCGCAGAGAGGGTAATAGCGGCGGCCCGGAAGGAGACGGGGAGAAGTTCGGGCTCGGCCACGCGCTCGTGTTGCTCACGGTCGCCGTGGGTGTTGGCTGGATCGTCTGGGGGGTCGTGGTACACGCTTACTACATCCCGGAGATCGCGAGCCAGTTCTTTACCATAGGCCTCGTCGCCGGCGTTGTCGGGGTCGTGTTCCGCTTGAACGACATGGGGATAAACGACATCGCCGACGGCTTCAAGCAGGGGGCCCAGGACCTTCTGCCGGCGGCGCTGGTGGTCGCGATGGCCCAGGGGATCATACTGATCCTCGGCGGCGACGACCCGGCGGAGCCCTCGGTGTTGAACACCATCCTGTATGCGGCGTCGCAGCTCGTCGACGACGTGGCGTTCGTGGGCGCGATCGCGGCCTGGTTCATGTACCTCTTCCAGACCATCTTCAACTTTTTCATCGTCTCCGGGTCGGGACAGGCCGCGCTGACGATGCCGTTGCTGGCCCCACTTTCGGACCTGGTGGGCGTTACGCGCCAGGTCGCAACGCTCGCCTTCCAGCTCGGCGACGGGTTCATGAACATAATCGTTCCGACCTCGGCGGCGCTGATGGGGACGCTCGGGGCGGCGCGCCTGGACTGGGCCACCTGGTTCCGTTTCGCCTGGAAATTCTTTCTCCTGCTCTTTGTCTTCTCCTCGATCTTCGTGATAGCCGCAGAACTTATCGGGTTTTCCTAGAGCAGAGGTGTCCCGATGCTTACGCTCATAAAGAACGGCCGTCTCTACGCCCCCGAAGACCTCGGGCGGAAGGACCTCCTGCTCGCCGGGGAGAAGATCGTCGCCGTCGAAGACCGCGTCGAGCCGCCAGCCGGCGTGCCGGACGTGGAGACGGTAGACGCCGGGGGCCAGCTCGTCGTGCCGGGCTTTATAGACGCCCACGTCCACATCCTAGGCGGCGGGGGCGAGGGCGGCTACCACACCCGGACGCCCGAGATACAGCTCACGGACATCACCACCGGCGGCGTCACCACCGTGGTTGGCGTGATCGGCACGGACGGCACGTCGCGCACGATGGCCTCCCTGGTAGCCAAGGCCCGGGGCCTCAACGCCGAGGGCGTAACCTGCTACGCCCACACGGGCAACTACCACGTGCCGGTCAAAACGTTGACGGGCCGCATAGAAGACGACATCCTGCTCGTCGACCTGATCCTAGGCGTTGGGGAGGTCGCCATCTCCGACCACCGCTCCTCTCAGCCCACCCTCGACGACCTCGCCAAGCTCGCCTCGGCCGCCCGCATCGGCGGCATGCTCAGCGGTAAGGCTGGCATTGTCAACGTCCACGTCGGCGACGGCGGGGACCGGCTCGACCCCCTGCTGGCCGTCGCCGAACACACCGAGGTGCCGCTCACCCAGTTCGTGCCCACCCACGTAAACCGCGACGCCGACCTCTTCGCGGCGGGAATCGAGTACGCAAAAGAAGGTGGCTACGTGGACTTCACCACGAGCACCACCGAGAAGTTCCTGGAAGAAGGCGAGGTCAAGTGCAGCCGGGCGCTCGCGACCATGCTCGACGAGGGCGTGCCGCTCGGCCGGATCACCATGACCTCCGACGCCCAGGGTAGCCTGCCGGAGTTCGACGCCGGCGGCGACTTCGTGGGCCTCCAGGTGGGCGAGGTTTGCTCCCTGTACCCGGAAGTACGCGACGCCGTTAGCGTAGAAGGAATCCCGCTCGAACAGGCGCTACAGGTCATCACCTCCAACCCCGCCCGCATCCTCAAGCTCCACCACAAAGGCCGCCTGCAAACGGGGTGCGACGCGGACGTGGTGCTGCTGGACCAGGATACGTTGGAGATAGACGGGGTGATCGCCCGGGGCCGGGCGATGATCTCGGAAAGTGAGGCTGTCAAGCGGGGCACGTTCGAGTAGCGGAGCATGTGGCCGGCTAAAATAGCCGGCTCAAAGCGTCTAGATCTAGGAGTAAAGTTTGAGGTTTCTATCTGGCTCGCGCCCGGGACGGTGGATGGTCTGGATCGTCTACCGGGTGTTGAACAAGCCGCTGCCGGTCCCGCACGCAGCGGAGTGGATGATGATCCCGGAGCACTCCGTGGACCAGGTACTCGAGACCGGTGCGCTGCGCAGCCTCTACCCGCAGGACGTACTGGAGGCCGCTCGTCGCATGGATCGCCAGCGTAAGGAGCACGACGAACGGCATGCCGGGGAGCGATAGCCATGTCCCGCCAGAAAGAGGTGTGTGGAGCTAGCGGGTTTCCGAAAGGCTCCTACAAAGCTGCGTAATGAACTGATCGGTTAGTAGCCGCCCCCGTCGTCCTCTTCCTCGCCGCCGTTCTCTTCGCCGTTGTCCTCGCCTTCTTCACCAGCGCCGCACCCGACGACGATCAGCGACAGGGCAGCCACTGTCCAGGCCATGCCCAGCTTCAAGAACTCTCTCCGGTTCAACCCAAGCCTCCTCTCAGCCTCCTGCCCGGACAGTTTACGCTAGCTGGGGGCGATTGGCGATACGTCACGGGCCCCTATCCGGGGTGTACTATCTCCACAATTGGTGCGAGATCTGTTGTGGAGGTAGTTTTGAGCGGTGAGACGATGCGGGCCGTGGTGTCGCGGGGCCACGGTGGTCCGAAGGTGCTGGGTACAGAGACGGTCAGAAAACCCCAGGTGCGGGGTAGAAAGCTCCTGGTCCGCGTGCGGGCCGCGGGGGTGAACCCCATCGACTGGCGGGTCCGGCGCGGCGTGGCGCGTCCGGTCACGGCTCTGAAACGTCAGCGGATACCGGGCCGCGACGTGGCCGGCGAGGTCGTCGCCGTCGGTGACAGGGTGGAGGGTTTCGACGTCGGGAACCGCGTGTACGCGATGCTGGAAGGGGTGTTCGGAGGCTACGCGGAGTACGCCGTAGTGGGTGAAGACGCCGCTTCCCCCATGCCGGAGAACCTCTCTTTCGAGCAAGCCGCGGCCGTGCCGCTGGCGGCGCTTACCGCCGTCCAGGCGCTGCGGGGCGCCCTGCAGGACCTGCCCCACGACTGCGACGCGGCCCCGGGAAGGCGGCGGGTCCTGATCAACGGGGCCTCCGGCGGCGTGGGCACGTTCGCCGTCCAGCTCGCCCGGATCTTCGGTACGGAAGTGACGGCGGTCTGTAGCGCCTCGGGCGCCGGGCTGGCAGAGGAGCTCGGCGCGCAGCACGTTATCGACTACCGGGAGGAAGACTTCGCCCGCAACCGGGGCTGCTACGACGTGATCTTCGACGTGGCGGGTAACCGGAGCTTTAGCGCCTGCCGCCGGGCGCTGAGACGCGGCGGCATCTACGTGACGACCGAGCCGGTGCCGCGCAACTTCCTGTGGCACGTCCTCACCTTCCCCGGCGACAACCGCAAGGGCCGCGTGGTGATAGTGTGGCCCTCCGGCCGGGACCTGCTGCTGCTCAAGTCGCTCTTCGAGGCTGGTAGGATGCGCGTGGTGCTCGACAGCGTCTACCCGCTAGAAGAAGCCGCCGCCGCGCACGCCCACGTCGAGACGGGCCATCCGCGGGGCAAGATCGTGTTGAGCGTCGGAGGGTAACCTCCGGGTCCGGTTACTACTCCATGAGGTCCGCTATCTTCACGGCGGGGGACACGGTGATGTCGAAGTGCTCGTCCCAGTCCGTGACCAGCTCCAGGATCGGGCCGTTCTTCTCCGCCTCGAAGATCAAGATTACCCGCGGTTCGTTTGACTGTACCCAGTACTCGCCGACTATATTTATGCCCTCGAAACGCCCTTCGATGGGTGACGACCTGATTCCGCCGCCTCGCATCCGGCGGGCCAGGTAGCCGTCCAGAGTCCCTGACTTGCCTTTCTTTACGTTAAATGTGGCGGCGAACAACATCGCGAAAATAGCCTCCTAGTTTATACCCCGACCTCGTGAGCTCCTGGAATGGGGAGCTTCCGGAGGCCCACCTCCAACCTGCAACAACTATACTACCCCCGTGGACCTCTTTGATTCCTCCGGCGCCGATGACCTCGCCTCGCGCGCACCGCTGGCCGAGCGGCTGCGCCCGGCCAAGCTCGAAGAGGTTGTCGGCCAGCCGCACCTGACCGGCGAGAACAGACCTTTAACGCAGGTTGCGGAACGGGGCCGGGTGGGCTCCCTGATCTTGTGGGGACCCCCGGGAACCGGCAAGACGACCCTTGCCCGCGTGCTGGCCGGCGCCGTGGAGGAGGAGTTCGTGCCCCTTAGCGCGGTGACGAGCGGCGTAAAGGACCTGCGCGACGCCCTCGACGCCGCCCGCGAACGGCTGAAGTACGAGGGCCGCGGCACGCTCCTGTTCGTGGACGAGGTACACCGTTTTAACAAGGTGCAGCAGGACGCCTTGCTCCCGGCGCTGGAAGAAGGGCTCGTAGACTTTATCGGGGCGACGACGGAGAACCCCTCTTTCGAGGTAACGGCCCCGCTGCTCTCGCGCTCGCGCGTCCTGCGGCTGCGTCTGCTCTCGGACGAGGACCTGGAACTGCTGCTGGACCGCGGCCTGGAGGAACTGGGAGTGGAGGTCTCCGGTGAAGCCCGGGGGGACCTGCTGCGGCACGCTGGGGGTGACGGGCGGCGGCTGTTGAACGTGCTGGAGGTCGCGGCCACCAGCACCAAGAACGTCGAGATTCACGACGTGGAGCGGGCGGTGGGGAGCAGGGCGCTGCGCTACGGCCGCGAGGAGCACTACGATGCCGTTTCCGCGTTCATCAAAAGCATGCGCGGCGGCGACCCGGACGCGGCGCTCCACTACCTGGCCCGAATGCTGGAGGCCGGAGAAGACCCGGTGTTTATAGCCCGGCGGCTCGTGATCCTGGCCTCCGAAGACGTTGGGAACGCCGATCCGCACGCTCTGCCCCTCGCCACAGCCGCCGCCCAGGCCGTGCAGATGATCGGGATGCCCGAGGGCCGCATCCCGCTCGCCCAGGCCGCCACATACCTGGCCTCAGCCCCCAAGTCCAACGCCGCCTACGGCGGCATAAACGCCGCGCTCGTCGACGTGCGGGAGGGCCCCGTGCCGGAGGTCCCTATGCACCTGCGCAACGCGCCGACGGGCCTGATGAAGGAGTCGGGTTACGGCGCAGGGTACCGCTACGCCCACGAGGACGAGCCCGAGGGCATGAACGACCGCTACCTGCCGGAAGAGTGGCGGGACCATGTGTACTACAAGGCGAAAAAAAGCGGGGCCGAGGCGGAGATCAAAGCGCGTCTGGACCGCTGGCGCGCGGGCCGGGAGGAACGCGAGGGGCGCGAACCCTCTCGTTAGCGGACCGGCGTCACCCCAACGACCGGCGGACGGAGCGCTTGATCAGGGACTGGTAGGCGCCGGGCAGCAGGCGCGCCATGCCGTCTATGACGCGGGCGTCCCGACCGACCAGCACCCGGCGCCGGTTCTTCCGCACGCCGCGCAGGATGATCCTGGCGGCCGTGCCCGCCCCGGTGACGAACAGCCTCTCGAACTTCTCCCGGCCGCGTTCGGCGTCGAGCCCGATGTCCTTTGTGGAGAGGTTCGAGCGCGCCGAGCCGGCGATGTTGGTCTTGATGCCGCCCGGGTACACCCCGGTGACGCCCACCGGCGCGCCGCCCATCTCTAGCTCCATGCGGAGCGCGTCGGTAAAGGCCCGGACCGCCGCCTTGGAGGCGTTGTACGCGCCCTGGCCGGGGACACTGACCAGGGCGAACACGCTGGACACGTTGACGACTTGGCCTTCGCCCGAAGCCTTCAGGTACGGCAGAAAGGCCCGGCTGCCGTGCACCACGCCCCAGAAGTTGACGCCGAAGAGCCACTCGAGGTCTTCATCGCCCGCGCCCTCGATCGTGGAGCCGAGCGCGACCCCGGCGTTGTTGAAGATCAGGTTGACCCTCCCGTGCTCGTTCGCCACCCGCTCCGCCCAGTCGTGGACGGCCCCGCGATCCGCCACGTCCACCCGGGAGGTGGTAACCCTCACGCCGTAACCCCGGAGAAACTCTACCGTCCCGGCCAGGCCATCCTCGTCCACGTCGCAGAGCGCCACGTGGCAACCTCGGGCTGCGAGCTCCCGGGCGAGCGCGCGTCCTATACCGGAGCCCGCGCCCGTGACCGCGGCCACCCTGCCCGCGAAGGACTTCAGGCGGCCACCTCCAGCAGCGCCCGCGCGGCGCCGGAGACCTCTATAAGGGCTTCCCGGCAGGCCCGGCTGGTGCCGATGGCGTTGCAGAAACCGTGGATGAGCGGGGGAAAGCGCCGGGCGACGACCGGCACGCCCGCCCTCCGCAGCGCCCCGGCGTAGGCTTCCCCTTCGTCGCGCAGCGGGTCGAAACCGGCGGTGACGACGAGCGCGGGCGCGACGCGGTGCAGGTCGCCGGCGTGCAGGATGGAGAGCCGCGGGTCATTCGTATCGGCGTCCCGGAGGTACAGTTCGGTAAACCAGTCCAGCAGCCCCCGGTCGAGGAGGAAGCCGCCGCCGAACAGCTCCCGCGAACGCGACGTCCCGTTCACCTCGGTCGCCGGGTAGAGCAGTATCTGCGCGGCGGGCGTCGGTCCGCCGTCCCGGGCAGACTCCCACGCCGCCACCGCCGCGACGTTGCCGCCCGCGCTATCGCCGGCGACGGCCACGCGCCCGGGGTTGGCGCCGAGCTCGGCGGCGTGCCCCACGGCCCAGCGCAGGGCCTCCCGCCCGTCCTCGACCGCCGCGGGGAACGGGTGCTCCGGGGCGAGGCGGTAGTCCACGGAGAGCACCTGCGCCCCGGCGTGCTGGCAGATCAGCCGGCATGGCGCCTCGTGGGTCTCCAGGTCGCCGAGCACGAACCCGCCGCCGTGGAAAAAGACGATCAGGGGCCGGTGATCATCCTCCGGTTTCTCTTCTGGGGAGTAGAGCCGCGCCCCCAGCGGCCCGGCGGCACCCGCGACTTCCAGGTCTCGCACGGCGCCTACCGGCGGTGGCGATCCGTTGGTCACGGCGAGGCGGCGGTGCAGCGCCTCGCGCGCTTCGGCGGGCGGAAGGGCCTCCAGCGGCGGCTCGCTCCGGCGCTCGAATACGGCCAGGGAGAGTTGCAGGCCGGGGTCGAGGGTCTGGCCGTCCACCCGTACCGGGGGCCGGCCCGAGAGCGCCACCTGGACCCGCGCCGGCAGCGCGTCCAGCAGGCGGGCGGCGCGGGAGGCGAGCCGCTCGCGGGAGGTCGGGCCTATGCCGCCGCGGGCGGCGCTCAGGCGTGCACCGTCCGGCGGGTCGGCTGGACTTCGCGCGCCGGCTGGAGCCGGTAGTGCTCGGGGTCGAAGCGGCGCAGCATGCGCCGGAAGCCCCACATCGTCCGCGGCCACATGAGGCTGGGCTTTCCGGCCTCGTCGAGGTACCAACTCTGGCAGCCGCCGCGGGCCCAAACGGTCCGGTCCAGGTCGTCGCCGGCCCAGCGCATGTAGTGGTCCTGGGCGTCGGGGCGCACCTCGACGCTTTCCAGGCCGCGCTCGTCCATCACGCGCAGGGCGTCCATCACGTAGGCTGTCTGCGCCTCGGCCTTCCAGATCATGGACCCGTGCCCGGAGCCGGTGCCGGGGCCGCAGAGGTTGAAGAAGTTGGGAAAGCCCGCGACGGCCGTGGCCCGGTGGAAGCGAGGGCTTCCGTCCCAGACCTCCTCTATGGAGCGGCCGTCGCGGCCCCGGATGCGCTTGTAGATCGCGGGCGTGGTCGTGTCGTAGCCGGTGGCGAAGACGATGGTGTCCACCGC
Source organism: Actinomycetota bacterium (assembly GCA_004563715.1). Classification (GTDB taxonomy): domain Bacteria; phylum Actinomycetota; class Rubrobacteria; order Rubrobacterales; family Rubrobacteraceae; genus SIRX01. Next base: position 10,524 of record SIRX01000047.1, read on the forward strand.
GTACTCGGTCCCGTCCACGGCCACCACCGAGCGCTCCCGCACCTCGCGCAACCCGTTCGCCACGAGCTCCACGTTGGGTTGCGTGAGGGCGGGGTAGAAGTCGTTGGTTATGAGGACGCGCTTGCAGCCGATCTCGTAGTCGGGCGCGAGCTTGCGTCGCAGCTCCGGGTCCGGCACCTGCTTCTCCAGGAACGTTCGGGACTTTCTCTGGAAGAGCCGCCGCGCGAGGGGGTTGCGCCGGATCATACGGTAGCTCATCAGGTCGCGGAAGAGGAACTGGCCCGTCCGGTAGAGCTTTGTGAGCGCCGGGAAGGCCCGCAGCACCCGCTTTTCGAACTCCGTGATCCGCCGGTCCGGACGGGGCACGACCCAGCCGGGGGTCCGCTGGAAGACGTAGAGCCTTCCGGCGACCGGCTGAAGCTCCGGGACTATCTGGACCGCCGAGGCTCCCGTACCGACTACGGCGACCCGCTCGCCAGCAAGGTCGTGCCCGTGGTCCCAGCGGGCCGAGTGTAGCGTCTTGCCCTCGAAAAGGTCCAGGCCGGGAACTTCCGGGTAGATGGGCTCCGTGAGCGGGCCGGCGCAAGAGACGAGCACGCGGGCACCCAGCCGCCGCCGCGAGGTGGTGAGGCGCCACAGCGCGGCCTCCGCGTCCCACTCCGCATCGAGCAGCTCCTCGTTCAGGCTGACCCAGGGCTTCAGGCCACGCTTCTCCACCACCGACTCCAGGTAGTCCTGGATCCGCGATCCCCGCGAGAACGCCCGGTCCCATTCCGGGTTCGGCGCGAAAGAGAGCGAGTAAAGGTGGGAGGGCACGTCGCACGCCACGCCAGGGTAGTTGTTCTCCCGCCACACGCCCCCGACGTTCTGCCCGCGCTCCAGCACGAGGAAGTCCTCCTCGCCCCGCTCGCGCAGCCGCCACGCCACCGAGAGCCCGCTGAAGCCGGCGCCAACTACCACCACACCCAGGGTGTGACCGGCGTCCGTCGTGCCGCTAGCGGTCATGCAACCACTCCTCGTCGAGATCGGAAGACGACAACACCAACTATATCAGCGCCGGAGCTTCACAGGCCGCCATCGTCAACCGCTTGACAAACAACAGACAGCAGGTCAATAATTAAATAAACAATTTGTATAATTAATTTAGCGAAAGGCGAAGTGTAAGGACTTGGCCCCGCGAAAGTACAGCATGGGCAAACGGCGGGCCGCGGTGGAGGAGACCCGGCGGCGTATCGTGGAGGCCACGCTGGACCTGCACACCGAAAAGGGGGTATTCGGCACGTCCTGGAAGGACATTGCCGGGCGGGCCGACGTCTCGGTGGCGACGGTCTACAAGCACTTTCCCACGCTGGACGACCTGGTACCGGCGTGCGGGGCCCTCATCATGTCCATCACGGACCCCCCTTCGCCGGGGGATGCGCGGAGGATCTTCGCCGGTTCCGCGTCGCTGGAGGAGCGGGTCGGACGCCTGGTCTCCGAGATGTTCGACTTCTACGAGCGGGCGGAGCCCTACATGGAGGTCGGTCCGAAGGAGCGCCAGCTCCCCGCCGTTCAGGAGTGGGAGGCCGGGATGCGGGCCACGCGCGAAGCGCTGGCGCGAGAAGCTTTGAGCCCTGTCGGGCCGGAGGAGCGCACGGTGCGGGTGGTGGCCGCTCTCCTCGACTTCCCCGGGTTCAAGTCCTTCCGGCGGCACGGCGTCGCCCGGGACGAGGCCGAAGCGGCGCTGAACGGCATGCTGCTGTGCTGGCTCGGGGGTGTGAGGGGCCCCGAGGCGTGAGAAGAAGATACTGTTGGTTTATTCAGTGGCGGTGCTGCATACTCCGAGAGTAAGCTCCGGCAACCAGATTCTCAAAGGTGGAAGTCATGTCGATGCAGCCGCAACCGATCTCTCCCGTCCCCGAAGAAACCGC
>SIRX01000048.1 GCA_004563715.1 Actinomycetota bacterium
CGGCGATGCCCGGTATCCGGCGCTCCCGGATAAGACCGGCCACCTCGTTGGGCCACGGCGCGTAGCCGACCAGGTCCCCGAGGTGGTAGACGGCCTCCACGTCCTCCCGGGCGTCGATGTCCGCCAGCACCGCTTCGAGGGCGGGCAGGTTCGAGTGGACGTCAGAGATCAATGCGTACTTCAACGCGGCCTCCTTGTATCGCTCAGGGTGTACTGGCACATGCTGGCCGCAGTATAACGGTGCTTGTCACCTACGTTGTTACAAGAAAGTTAAATCATCGGGTTTCGCGGCGATCCACCGCCGCTACCGTCCAAAGGCCCTGATCGTGATCGCCATCGACAATCAGGGCCTTCTCTGGCCTGCCGGTTCCGGGCGGCGGCAAGATCATGCGGGCCGGGCTACCCCGCCTGCGACCCGGCGCCCGAGAGGGCGAGCAGGCCCGCCTCCCCGACGGGGGCCTCGGCGCGCCAGGGGGCTAGCCAGACGCGCCCGGCGAGCTCCGAGACCCGCCCCAGGTGCCGTCCTTCCAGCGCGGCGCGGCGGGCGAGCAGCGGGTGCCGGGTGCCGCTGGCCGAGAGGCTGCCGTTCACGATCCACCCGAACGGCTCGATGCCGGCCCGGCGCAGGTCAGCCTGCAGGTTGGCGGCCTCGGCGACCGGGGTGCTCTCAGGAAGGGTGACGACCAGCACGCGGGTAAACTCCGGGTCCTGGAGCCGCATGAGCGGGGTGGTGGACCGGCCCGGCAGGTCGGCGGTCTGGCGCAGGATCTCCTTGTGGTACGCCCCGGTGGCGTCGAGGAGCAGCAAAGTGTGGCCGGTGGGCGCCGTGTCGAGCACCACGAAACCGTCCCGCGCCTTCGAGAGGGTGCGCGAGAACGCCCGGAAAACCGCGATCTCCTCGGTGCACGGCGAGCGCAGGTCCTCCTCCAGCAGCGCCCGGCCCTCCTCATCCAGGTCGCCGGCGGCCCGGATCACCTCCTCCGAGTAACGCTCGGTCTCGGCCTTCGGGTCTATGCGGCCCACTTCGAGGTTCTCTGGCGCCTCTGCTGCGAGGGCCTGCGTGAGGTGGGCCGCCGGGTCCGTAGTCGAGAGGTGTACCTGGTGCCCGAGCCGCGCGAGGGCCACGGCCACGGCCGCCGCCACCGTGGTCTTTCCGACCCCGCCCTTGCCCATCGTCATTACGACACCGTTGCCGGCCTCCGCCAGCTCCCGGACCAGGTCCTCGATCCCCTCGAAGTCCGCGGCGGAGATCTTCTCCGGCGTCCCGGACGCGCCGTCGGCGTCGTGATCCCCGTCCGGTCCGGCGAGGGCCCGCAGGGCGTCGAGGCCGGTGAGCTCCCCGGCGACGAGCGGGACGGCGGCCGCGGGCACCCCGCGCAGTGAACCCGGCAGTTCCTCCCACGCCGCCCGCTGCCGGCGCGCCAGAGCCCCGGCCACCGGGTCGTCCGCCTCCTCACCGGCGAAAACGCCGTTCAGCACGAGCCGCTGGTTTCGGATGCCGAGGTCCGCGAGCTCGCCGCCGGCCCGCGCCGCCTCCCGCAGCGCGCTCTCCTCCGGACGGCTGACGAGCACCACGGTCGTTTGGCCCGCGTCGGCGAGGGCCTCGACGGTGGCTACGTAGCGCTCGCGTTGCGCCTCCAGGCCGGCCAGCGGCCCCAGGCAACTCGCGCCCTCGGGGTTCGTCTCTATGTAGCCGCTCCAGGCGCTCGGCAGGCTCAGGAGGCGCAGGGTGTGCCCGGTCGGGGCGGTGTCGAAGACGATGTGGTCGAAGCGCCCGACAAAGTCCGGGTCGGCGAGCAGGCCGGTGAACTCGTCGAAGGCGGCGATCTCCACGGTGCACGCCCCCGAGAGCTGCTCCTCCATGCTGCGCACCGACTCCTCGGGCAACACCCCGCGGTACGGCCCCACGACCCGGTCCCGGTACGCCGCTGCCGCGGCCTCGGGGTCGAGGTTCATGAGCGACAGGCCCGGGACCCCCGGCACCCCCGTCGGCTCGGCCCCGGCCTCCGTTCCGAACACGTCGTCCAGGTTCGAGGCGGGGTCGGTGCTCACCACCAGCACCCGCCGTCCGGCCTCGGCCATCCGCAGCGCGGTGGCGCTGGCGATGGTCGTCTTGCCGACGCCGCCCTTGCCGGTAAAGAACAGGAAGCGGCTCCCCCACCCGTCCCAGTCAACCGGCGGCAGGTCGTACAGTTCTCGCGGTGCGGTCGTGCTCATACGGTCTCCTTCGTCAGTCGGAGTTCTCAATGTCATTCAGCAGCACCCCGAGCCGGGCGCGCAGCCCCCAGAAGCCGGAGGCTCTTCACCGGCGGGCCTGGCGGCCGGCTTCCCGGCGGCCAGGATCTCCTCTCGCGACGGATACCGTCCGTGCGCCACGACCTCCCCATCCACTAGAACTGCCGGGAGCGCCCCGTCGCCGAACGCCTGCATCAGGCCCGTAACGCGCGGGCTCCGGACGAAAGCGTCGGGCTCCTGGGCCAGGTTGAAGCGTTCCACCCGCGCCCCCTGCGCCTCGATCCACCGCAGGTCCCGGGAGATCCTCTGCAGCTCCGGATCCACAACCGGGCCGCACACCCCCGACGAACAGCACATCGCCGGGTCGTAGACGCTCACCGTGACCGCCTCCGGCGCTTCCGCCGCCAGCGCCAACGTTACCCTCTTTAAGTCGGACAAACTGCCCCCTCTTCGTTTATCTACGATTTACGATCAGCACCGTCAAAAAAGAGGCTCCGTTACGGAACCTCCCGGGGTTTACAGGAGCGTGTCGGCGAGGCCCTTGAGTTCGGCGAGCGCCTCGCGGTTGACGCCGTAGCAGGTGCGGGGGCCGTCTATGACGCCCTCTACGATGCCGGCCTCCTTGAGCACTTTAAGGTGCTGGCTGACGGTGGACTGGGCGAGCGGCAACCGGTCCACGATATCGCCGCAGACGCAGGTCTCGACGGAGAGCAGGAGCCGCAGTATCCTCACCCGCGCCGGGTGTCCGAGCGCCTTGCACAGCTCCGCAAACCGCTCCTCTGATACCTGCAGGTCCTCAGCCGCGTCAGGTGCCAGCATGCCGGTCGGACTGCAACGCTCCCCCGCGGAAAGTACCGTTAGCCGATCCACACCCTCGATGTCCTGTTTAATCGCCATCTTACGATAAGGTACCCTAATAGCCGCCGGCTGTCAAATTGTTTCCGTTTCGCTTCCGGGTTCCGTGAAAGGGAGTGTAGCCCCTCACCGGATTGTCTGGCCGTCCGCGGCGGGACGGGCATCCGGGCCGGCGCAGCACGCCTCGGCGCCCTCCGGGGTGGCGGTGGCGACGGCGGCCAGCCCGCGAACCACGTCCGCCAGCTCCTCGCAGCAGAGGGTGTAGACGTTGCTCCTCCCGCGCGGGGTCATAGAGACGAGATCCTGCGCCCGGAGAAGCCCGAGGTGGTGGCTCACCAGGGTCTGCCCCAACCCCGTCGCTTCCTGCAACTCCTTGACCGTCATCGGCCTCTCCAACAGAAGCAATGCTATCGTAAGCCGGGTCTCGTCCCCCAAAGCCTTCAGCTTCGGCGCCCACTCGCGCGCCCGCTCGGCGGCCTCCGACGAGGGCCCGATGGGCTCTATACTCAGCACCACGTCCACGCGCCAGATTAAACCACCGGTAGTTCATTCTTACAACAATTCTACGCATTAACAGTATTTACTGTTGACAAGTATATTCGTCTATATTACGCTCTGTCGCGTGGATGGCGGGCTCGTCTGGACCGCGTCCCGTGCGGCGTAGGCGAGGATCACGAGGACTGGGAGGTTTTGGGAGGCTATGACGCAGACGCTTTTGGAGGCGGGACGTTTCTTTCTGATACTGTCGGCGGAGCTGGTGGCGCTGTTCTTGGCCATCAGCTTCCTGGTGGGTTTGTTGCAGGCCTGGGTCCCGGAGGAGAAGGTCCGGGGGTTCTTGAAGGCGAAAAACCCCGTGGCCGGCTACGCGACGGGCACGCTCCTGGGGGCGGCGACGCCGTTCTGCTCGTGCTCGACCATCCCGATCCTGGCGGGACTCCTGAGGAGCGGGGCGCCGTTCGGGCCGACGATCTCGTTCCTCGTAGCCTCGCCGCTCCTGAACCCGGTGAGCCTGGGACTCCTGATCTTCGTCGTGGGTGTGCAGGGCACGGTCCTCTACGCATCTATCACCTTCCTCGCCGCGATGGCCGTGGGGGCCGCAGCGAACGCCCTCGGCCTGGAGGCCGCCGTCAAGAACGTACGGATGGTCGGCGGAGGGCATGGCGGCGAGTACAAAGATTTGCCCGTCTGGCGGCGGGCGTGGGCAGAGGCGTGGGGTTTCTTCGTGCCGATGGTACCCTACCTCCTGCTCGGCGTAGCGGTAGGCTCCCTGATCTACGGCTTCGTGCCTGAAGGCTGGATCCTGGCCGCCGCCGGCCCGGAGCAGCCGCTCGCCATACCGGCCGCCGCGGCGATAGGCGTCCCCATGTACATAAGGGCCGAGACGCTCATCCCCATAGCCGGCGCGCTCCTGACGAAGGGCATGGGTGTCGGGGCGGTGGTGGCGCTTATCATCGGCGGGGCTGGGGCGAGCATCCCGGAGGTCTCGCTGCTCTCCGGGCTCTTCAGGCCCCGCCTGGTGGCCCTGTTCGTCGGGAGCGTCTTCGCCGTGGCCATAGCCGCCGGCGCGCTCTTCGCCCTGGTCGCATGAGGGCGTAGACGCGAGAGGCTCCCGGGAGGAGGGCGGGCGCGGAGCCGGGGAAGTGTAAGACCTATCAAGCAACGAGAGGAGGTGTGAGATGGCGAAGAAAGGTTTGCTGGCGAAGATGTTCGGCAAGCAAGATTCCGACTGCTGCAGCGTGAGCTTCGAGGAGGTCAACGAGGCTGCCGAGGGCCGTGAGGCTGAGCGGGGCTCCGAAGAACAGGGTGCCCAAAGAGGCGGCTGCTGCGGCGGACCAGCCGGGAGGGCGGCCGCCGAGGAGCGGACCGTAGGCAAGTAGACGAGGCGAACGGAGGGCGAGACCCTTTGGGCTCGCCCTCCGCCAAAGAGAGGCTCGCGTACTGGCCCGCTAGCGGCAGCGCGCGCTTCCTGGAGGATTCGTAGATGGTAGAGACAGGCATAGAAAGCAACTGTTATGAAGGATCAGGAATTTAGGGCATGAGGACACCTCCAGGGAGTACGGTCTCTCATCATGGCGTTGAGGATGGTGAGCAGCTTCCTCATACAGGCCACCAGCGCGACTTTCTTGGGTTTTCCCGAAGCCACGAGCCTCTCGTAGAACGCCTTGATGAGAGGGTTGTATCGGCTGGCGATCAGCGCTCCCATGTACAGAGCCTGCCTGACCCTCGCCCTGCCACCCCAGACACCACGACGTCCCCTGAAGATTCCAGAGTCCCGGTTGAGCGGAGCGACGCCAACCAGAGAGGAGAGCTCTCTTGGAGAAATAGAGCCAAGCTCGGGAAGCTCGGCCAAGAGCGTGCGGCACAGAACGAGGCCGACTCCGGGAACGCTTCTGAGCAGTTCCTCGTTCTCCTTGAAGGTGGGACTCGCTTCGATGACCTCCTCGAGGTCTCGGTCCACTCTGGCGAGTTCTTTCTCCAGCCACTTGATGTGGACCTCCAGGCGAGAGCGGACCTTCTTGGAGGAGGCGGACCCGAGACGGTTTTTCTCGGCGACCAGCATCCCGATGAGCTGCCTCCGACGGGCGAGGATCGCCTGAAACTCCAGCGCCTCGTCCTTGGGAGGAGCTTTCGGTTCGGGGCCGACCGCCTCGGCGAATCGGGCGAGTACCGTCGCATCTATCCTGTCAGTTTTCGCAAGCCTTCCGATCGCCTTGGCGAAGTCGCGAGCCTGACGTGGATTGACCACCGCGCAAGCGATACCCGAAGCGAAAAGCGCCGCCACCAAAGGTCGTTCGAGGCCACCCGTAGCTTTGAGGACTACAAGGGCGGGACCAATCTCGCGGAGCTTCTCGGCGAGCGTCTGGATGCCCTCCTCATCGTTGGCGACAGTAAAAGCCTCTCCGCTGGAAAAAGCCTCTTGGGCCTCTTGGGCAAGCAAGGCCACGTCCAGTCGAGCCTTGCAGACATCGATACCGACATGGACTTTGTTGGTGGAGTTCAAGAGCCATCTCCTTTTCCATCGGTTGGGAGGTCCAACCTCGGCTTGCCCAGCCTTGCGGGTACGGGCTCGGAAGTAGCATCTCCGGCCCAGGCAACTGTTCGGGCTCCGCCGGAAGTTCGCAGGAGGGCGCGACGACCCCAAGCTTTCTCGCGGCCTCCACTTGAAGCGGGGCCAAGGAGGCATCGGTCTGTCGCACCCATACCGACCGATTGTAGTCAAAAACCAAAACACAAGAGAGGCAATCGAAGAGATACTGGGGTTCTGGTTCGGCGAGGGAGACCTTTCGGGGCGCTTCGAGAAGCGGCCGGAGTGGTTCTCCAGGACGCCGGACCCAGGCTTTGACGCCGAGATCCGCAGCAGGTTCCTTCACGACCATGAGCTTGCGGCGTCAGGCAAGCTCGGTGGCTGGAGCGAATCCCCTCGCGGCTGTGTGGCGTTGCTGTTGCTCCTGGACCAGTTCCCGAGGAACATGTTTCGCGGCACCGCCCACGCCTACGCCACGGACGCCGAGGCGTTGCGGCTGGCGGATCACGCCGTCTCCGCCGGGATGGACGGGGATCTGCCGCCGGTCTGGCGCTAGTTCGTCTACATGCCGTTCATGCACGCGGAGGACGCCGCATGCCAGCGGAGGTCCGCCCGGCTCTTCCTAGACCTCGCTGACGAACACCCAGAGGCCGCCGGGATACTGGCCTGCGCCCTCCGGCACGCGGAGATCGTCGAGCGGTTCGGCCGCTTCCCGCACCGCGACGAGACCCTCGGTCGGGAGACCACGCCAGAGGAGACGGCGTTCCTGGACGGTCCGGGCTCCTCGTTCTGAGGTTTCCACCGGCCGCGCCGGACGCGCGCCTCGTCCGGGCTTCAGGTGCGGGACTTTTCCACGCTACCTAAACGTCGACCCTGAGCCGGGAGCCCTCGCTCTCTTCGTCGCGGATGTGGCCGTCCAGCTTCTCTACCCGCACGCGGGTGTCGAGGAAGACGGTGCCGCCGCCGGCGTTGTCGACCAGCGGGGTGCCAGCCAGGTCGTCGTTGCGGCGCATGGCGAGGTTGACGTTGTAGCCGCTCGAGGCGCGCCGGGGGTCGGGGGTGACGGTGTTGCCCTCGGCGATCGGCCGGTCGAGGCCGTGGAGCGTGCGGCTGACGAACCTGCCACCGGTGACGGCCTCCCCGGCGTTCTCTATGCGCCAAGGGCTCGTGCCCTGCTGGGTGTGCCCGAAGTGGTGGGTCCCGGCGATGACCCCGGGCCGCACCCGGGCGGAGAGCTTGGCGTAGCCCTCGGCCTCGCCGCTGGGCGAGAAGATGCGCACCCGGTCGCCGTCCCGGATGTCGAGCTCGGCGGCGTCTCCGGGATTCATCTCCACCTGGTTGAACCGGTGTACCTCGTGGGCCCAGTAGTCGTAGGCCGTGCGGGCCTTGGTGCGGGTGGAGAGGCGGAACGTCACGACCTGGAACGGGTAGTCGGCGTCGAGGTCCTGCAACACCCGTCCGGAGCCGTCCTCGGGTGGCCGGTAGGTGGCGGTGCCCGGGAAGAGCCGCCCGGTCATCGGCTCGCGGGTGGTGGCGAGCACCTCGTGCCACACCTGCAGCGGCGCTGCCGGATCCACGGTGATACCGCCGGTGTGGTGTTCCTGCTCGTCCCAGGCGCTTTCGGGGGGCTCGAAGTAGCCTCCGCGGGCGAGCAGGTACGCCGACCGGCGCCACTCATCGTCCGTGAGGATGTTCCGGTAAGCCGCGACCGGGTAGTTTTCCTCCACCCACGCCAGCTCCTCGTCGGAGGCCGGGGGCGTACCGGCGTTGATCGCGCAGTTGGCTATGGCGCGCAGGTGGTAGTCCTCGGCCCGGTGCAGCGGGAAGCTGCGGCCTTCGTAGTCTCCGGTACCCTGGATGCCTTCGTCCCCGTAGCCGGGCATCTCCAGCCGTTCGGCGACGTCGATAAGGAAGGTCTCCAGGATCATGGGGCGGTCGTCGGGCGTCCGGCCGGTCAGAGGCTCTATGGCGGGGGAACGCATGGCAGCGTGCGCAGCCGTGCAGGCCCCGGTCTGCTGGGCCATGATGCCGTAGTGGCCCTCCATGAAGGTCGCGTCGGGCACGATGTAGTCGGCGTAGATGCTTGACTCGCTTATAGTCGTGTCGATTGCGATGTGCAGCGGTAGCTTCTCCGGGTCCTTGAAGGTCTCGACGTAGCGGTCGCCGCCCGGGATGCTCATTATGGGGTTTACGTAGTAGGTGATCAGGGCCTTGGCCCCGTAAGGGTAGCCGGTGTCGATGGCCGCGAGGGCCTCGGTGACGATGCCGGCGTGGGTGAACGGGTACCAGGGGCGCTCGGGGGGATAGGGGTTCTCCCCAGCCTCCTCCTTCTCCCGGTACTCGGTCGTATCTTCGTAGGCGAAGTCGGAGCGGCCGGCGATGCGCGAGATGTGCACGCCCTCGAACTCCGGCGCGCCGTCGACCTCGTTGAGCAGGAAGAGCCCTTCCTCCCAGTCGGGGCCGCTGGCGTTGCGCACGACGCCGCCCTTCCAGTTGTGGTTGCCGATCAGGGCGTTCAGGTGGTTGATGGCGAGCCCCGCGTACATGCCGTAGGAGTGCATGGTGGCCCCGCGATAGGTGGAGGCGGTCGCCTTCTTGCCGTGGCTGGTGAACTCCCGGGCCAGCTCCTCGATCTTCTCCACGGGCACCTCGCAGATCCCGGACCACTCCTCCAGGGTTCGACTCTCGGCCTCTTCGCGCAGCAGTTGCAGGCCGGACTTGACCCGGATCTCCCGGTCTTCAGCGTCGACGATGGTGGTGTCGACGAAGAGTTCTGCCGCTTCGGCCTCCTCGTGAGTGGCGGGGTCGCCGCTGTCGGCGTCGAGGACCACGTACTCGCCCTCCCCGAGGTCCAGGTCGCGGGCGCGCAGGAAGCGGCGGTCGCGCTCGTCCTCCTCGTCCCAGACGACCAGGTAGGTGCCGTTGGTCCACGTCGTCTCGTTGTCGGCCTCGGCGGCCTCCTGCGAGGGGTTCTCCAGGTACCGGCGGTCGTAGCGCTCGTTCTCCAGGATCCAACGTATCATCGCCAGAACCAGCGCGGCGTCGGTGGCCGGCTTTATGGCGACCCACTCGTCGGCGTAGTGCCGGCCGTGGGGGACGTAGGGGTCCACCAGCACGAGCTTGCACTCGCCGCGGGCGTGGCGGTTGGCGAGGATGGGCGCCGAGGTGTTGACGCCGGGCTTCCAGCCGCCGCCCAGGTTCACGCCCAGGAAGATCATGTACTCCGAGTTGACGATGTCGCCGAAGAGCTGGTTGTTGCCCTCCACCTCGCCGTTGTACTTACCGGTAAAGAGGTAGTTGGCGACGTACCAGTTCATCTGGCAGATGTCGGTGTGGCTAACGTAATTCTTGGAGCCGTAGGCATCCAGGAAACGCTCGATGAACTGCTGCCGGCCGGCCTGGCCGCGGCCCGTACTCCAGACGAGCTGCTGGGAACGCGGCCCCAGCTCCGGCCGGTCGGGGTCGAGGGGCTCAGAGCTGTAGATGTCCCGCAGGCCCTCAACCTCCCGGTCCTCCCCGGCGTTCTCGAAGAGCTGGCCGCCCTCGACGACCTCCTCGATGAGCTGCTCCCAGGAGATGGCCTCGAACTCGCCCGAGCCCCGCTCGCCGGTGCGCTTGAGCGGCAGGCGGATGCGGTAGGGGTCGTAGAGGTACTGCATGCCGCTCACGCCCTTGAGGCACAGGGTCCCGCTCTCGCGCAGCGCGTCGTCCACGGAGGTCTCAAGCGGGATCGGCCGGTTCTCGGTCGAGGCCGGGTGGTAGGGGTTGCCGAACAGGTTGCGCACCCGGCCGTCGCGGATCACGGCCCGGTTACCGCACCGGGCGTCGCAGCCGAGGCAGATGCTATGGACCACCCGGTCGGCGGTGGGCGGCGTGGGGCCGGGGTTGTGCTGGGTGTAGCCAGGGCGTACCAGGGCCCAGAGCGTGGCGTAGCCGGCGGCGAAGGCCGCGACCGCCCCGGCCCCGAGGGCCAGCAGCCGCCCGCGCGTCACCCCGACCGCGCCTTCGGGGGCCTCTATGTCCTCCTCGGCCTCGGCCGCCCGCTCGGACTCGGGCCGGGGCAAGAAGAACCAGAGCGCGAGGCCGATCACGAACGCCCACAGGAAGAGGCCCGCCCCGGCGATAATGCCCTCGCGGCCGAAGATGTGGATCTCCTCGGCCATGCTGATAAACCCCTCGCCGGTGCGGGACATCGTCTGGCCGCCCATGATGATGTTCCAGCGGCTGGCGAAGAGGCCCAGGAGGGCCAGGATGCCGCCGACGACGGCCAGGCCGCGGCTTGGCCGCAGGGCGGCCAGAACCAGCACCGCGACCGCTGCCAGGCCGCCCACAAGCAGCTCCAGGCCCACGTAGCTGATAAAGATCCGCTCGAAGAGCAGCTCGCGCACGGCGGGCCAGAACCGGCTCGACGTGTAGGCCAGGAAGGCCAGCTCCCAGAGGCGCAATCCGAGGTGCAAGACGAGGAAGATCCCCGCCCCGGCGGCCAGCAGCCGCAGCACGCCGGGCCTCCGGGAGAGCAGCCCCGAGACGCCGGAGACCAGGAGCATCCAGGCGAAGCCGGAGGCGAGGGCGGCGACGATAAAGAAGGCGAAGAGCAGCGGCGTGTACCACAGGACGAACGAGGGCATCGTGCTGAGCAGGAACGCCGTGTAGATGACGAACGCCAGGGCGGCGGCCACGCAGGCTACGGCCGCCAGCCGCTCGAAGGTCCGGTGGCGTCCGCTATCCTCCCGGTAGCCCAGGGACAGCCAGCCGTAGGCGCGGCCCAGGAAATCCCCGCGTTCGCGGCCGGCGCGGGCGAGGCCGGGCCGGTGCAGCAGCCACAGGTAGAGGACTATGAGGCCCGTGAGGATCAGGAGCGTAAAGCTGCCCCAGGGCATGGCCGAGGCGAGCTGCGGGGCGAAGAGGACCCGCCACATCCGCCACGGCTGCCCCAGGTCGGCGATGACCGCCAGCGGGATGACCATGAAGCATCCGGCGGCGGTGATCAGGGCGATCCGCCGCAGCCGGAGCGAGGCCGGCCGGTCGGAGCCGGGCAGCCGGGGGAGGGCCGCCAGCACCAGACTGCCCGCCCCGACGCCCGAGAGGAACATGTAGACGACTACTACGAGCCCCCACCGGATGTGCTCGTTTACCAGCGAATAATCCACGACGCTCTCCTTCTAGCGGTTGAGCCGGCCCGGTAGACCGATGTACTTGATGTTCGGACCGAGCCCCAGGTCCTCGCGCAGCACCTGGTGCTCCTGGCCTTCGAGGGCCTGCGAGATCTCGCTCTCCGGGTCGTTGAGATCCCCGAAGATGCGGCAGTGGGTGGGGCAGATGTCCACGCAGGCGGGCTGCAGCCCCTGGTCGACCCGGTGGGAGCAGAAGTTGCACTTGTCGGCGGTCCCGCGCACCGGGTCGATAAACGGCACCGCGTACGGGCACGCCTGCATGCAAGCCCGGCAGGCGATGCAGGTGTCGTGGTTGACGTCCACGATCCCGTCCTCGCGCATGTACAGCGTGCCTGTGGGGCAGGCCTTCGCGCAGGTGGGTTCGTCGCACTGGTTGCAGAGCTTGGGCACGAAGTACGGCTTGGCATCGGGGTACTCCCCGATCATGTGCTCCTCTACCCAGTCCCGGTAGGTGCCCAGCGGCACGTCGTTCTCGGCCTTGCAGACCGCGGTGCAGGCGTGGCAGCCGATGCAGCGGTCGGTGTCGATGGCCATGGCGAGCCGCTTCTTGCGGGGCTGCTCGTCGGCGAAGGCGGCCTCGGGCGCGGCCCCGGAGGCCAGGGCCGCGAGCCCGCCGGCCGTGACCGACGCCGTCCCGAGGAACTCCCGGCGGCTCATCTTCGGCATCTCCTCCGACGGCTTAGCCGGCGGGGCGGCGCCCGCCCCGTTGAGGACCGGAAGCTCCCTCCGGTGCCGGTTGCGGCGTTTGGGAGGGGGTTCGCCCGCCCCCCCGAGGACCGGCAGCTCATTCCGGGGCCGCTCGCGGCGGCCGGAGGGGGCGCTGCCCGGCGCGCGCTCCGGCTCTACGGAGCGGCAATCTGGGCAGAGGTCTATCTGTTGGGTGGAGCCGGTCAACGGGCTCTGGCTCCTGGAGAGCACCCGGCGCGAGTGCTCCAGCAGACGCTTCGTAATGTGGGGCTTGCCGCAGTTGCGGCAGGCGACCGGCTCGTCGGAGATGAGCGGGCGGCGCTCGAGCAGGGCCGCGCCGGTGCGCGTCCGCGAATCGAGCTTTACCGCCCGCTCGGGGCAGGCCTGCTCGCAGAGGCCGCACCCTACGCAGTCGGCGGTCCGGAAGGAGAGCTCTCCTTCCGCCACGTCGTAGGAGAGCGCCCCCGTGGGGCAGACCCGCGAGCACGCGCCGCACATGGTGCACAGGTCAGGGTCCACCTCGACCTCGCCGAAGGGGGCTTCGGCTTGCAGGCGCCCGTCCGGCACGCTCTCGAACCCTTTGAGCATCCCGAGCAGAACCTCGCGCCGGGTCTCCCCCGTCGGCGTCGGCCCCGCGGCGGGCAGCCCCGGCCCACCCCGGCCGTCCAGGCTCCGGATAAAGCCTTCGAGCGCCGCGCGGACCTCCTCGCTCCCGTCGTCTTCGGCGTAGGCCAGCCGGTTCCGCTCGCCGGTCAGCGCCTGCGCGGTCTGCATGGGGACCTCCAGCAGGTCCGGGCTGTAATGGTGGCACGCCGGGCAGCCGACCAGCGCCACGCCCGCCGCCCCCTGTTGCAGGGCCCGAATAAGGTGGGTCTCGTTCAGGATGAGCAGGGAGGGCACGACCAGCACGGCGACGGGCCGGTCGGCCTCCAGGGACTCCACCACCGGCAGGCTCTCCTCGCAGGCGATCACCAGCGCCGCGCCCGGCCCGGCCTCCTCCAGCCGCCCGGAGATCGTGGCGTACAGCTCCTCGTCGGGGAGGAACGCCCGCTCGAGCGCCGAGGTGGGGCAGGCGCCCGTGCAGGCGCCGCAACGCTCGCACATGCCGGGGTCTATGCGCATCACGGTTCCATCCGGGGTGTCTAGCGGAGAGATCGCCCCGTACGGGCAACTCTCGGCGCACGCCCGGCAGCCGGTCAGCCCGTCACCGCCCGCCGCACACAGCGACGCGTCGTAGGCCGGCGGCGGCAGAGCCTTATCTACCGATCCCCCACGCCGGAGCGCGCTTCCAGCAGTTGGAGAGACGGGCTCCCGCTCAGGCGACCGGGAACGGGCCAGGACCTTCTCGGAGATCTTCACCGCCCCGTCCTCGCCCTCCGGCTGCCGGGGCTGTTGCGGTCCCATGCCCTGGACGAGGCCGCGCAGTCTCGCCAGATAGGTCTTGACAGGTTCGCGCATATGCACTCCTCGGGTCTCTTAGCTCCTCTTTGTAGAGAAAAAGCCGCGGCTGCGCCTGATCAAAATTGATCATTTCGGCGGAAATCTTGTTACATTCGGCTGCTTGATGGCCGAACAAGACTGTACGGACCTTCTGCAATGCGCCCTGCGGCCCGAGCCAGCGATGTTCGAAGTTTCCCTCTTTCAGGACCCCGCGGTGACAGCCGGGGCAGGATACGGCTAGCGTTCGGGGGCGTTCACTCCCACTCGATGGTGCCGGGGGGTTTGCTGGTGACATCGAGGGCGACGCGGTTCACGCCGGGGACCTCGTTGATGATGCGGTTGCTTATCCTCTCCAGGAGGTCGTAGGGGAGTCGGGCCCAGTCGGCGGTCATGGCGTCGTCGGAGGTGACGGCCCGGATCACGACGGGGTAGGCGTAGGTGCGGGCGTCGCCCATCACGCCGACGGAGTGGATGGCGGGCAGCACGGCGAAGCTCTGCCACAGCTCGCGGTAGAGGCCGGCGGAGCGGATCTCGTCCTGGAGCACGAAGTCCGCTTTGCGCAGGATCTCCAACCGCTCGGCGGTCACGTCCCCGATAACCCTTATGGCGAGCCCTGGTCCCGGGAACGGCTGGCGCCACACCATCCGGTCCGGCATCCCCAGCTCGGCGGCCACGACGCGCACCTCGTCTTTGAACAGGTTTCGCAGCGGCTCGACGAGGTCAAGGTCCATCACCTCCGGCAGCCCGCCGACGTTGTGGTGGCTCTTTATTTTGGCTGCGCTGCGGGTGCCGCTTTCTATAACGTCCGAGTACAGGGTGCCCTGCACGAGAAAGCGGGCGTCCTCGATGCGCCCGGCCTCGGCCTCGAAGGTGCGGATAAACTCCTCGCCGATGATCTTGCGCTTCGCCTCCGGGTCGGTGACGCCGCCGAGCTTGTCGAGAAAGCGCCCCCGGGCGTCCACGTGGATGAGCGGCACGTCCGAGTTTTCGCCGAACGCCTCGACGACCTGCTCGGCCTCGTTCTGGCGCAGCAGGCCGTGGTCGACGAACACGCACGTCAGGTTGTCGCCGATGGCCCGGTGTACGAGCATCGCGGCGGTCGCGGAGTCCACGCCGCCCGAGAGCCCGCAGATCGCCTTCGCGTCGCCGACCTGGGCCCGGATCTTCTCCACCGCGTCCGTGATGATGTTGACCGGGGTCCACTCGGGCCGGCAGCCGCATGCCTCGTAGAGAAAGTTCTTGAGGATCTCCATCCCGTACTCCGTGTGGCGTACCTCGGGGTGGAACTGCACCCCGAAACGTCCGGCCTCCGGCTCCTCGAAGGCGATGATCGGCACCGAGGGCGTCTCGGCGGTGACGCTGAACCCTTCCGGGGGCGAAAACACGGCGTCGCCGTGGCTCGTCCAGGCTTTCTGCTCGTCCGGCGTGCCGGCGAAGAGGCCGTCGTGGTCTTTCACGAGCAGGTCCGAGCGGCCGTACTCCCGGATCTGGACGGCCCCCACCTCACCGTCGAGCATCAGCGCCATGAGCTGCATGCCGTAGCAGATGCCCAGGATGGGCACGTCGAGGTCGAGCAGGCGCGGGTCCACCCGCGGCGCGCCTTCCTCGTAGACGCTGTTGGGGCCGCCGGAGAGGATGATGCCCTCCGGCCTCCGGCGCTCGATCTCCTCCACCGGGGTGTCGTGCGGGATCAGCTCAGAGTACACGCGGGCCTCGCGGACCCGCCGGGCGATGAGCTGGGCGTACTGGCCGCCGAAGTCGAGGACGAGGATCAAGGCGCTAGCCCATCCCGACGCCCTGGGAGCGCTGCTCGGTCTTGCCCTCGGTGTTGAGCGACGGGGCGTACTGCACCTCGGCCTTCTGGAACTCCTTGATGTTGGCGTATCCGGTGGTCGCCATGCTGGTCCTGAGAGCCCCCATGAGGTTGAGCGTGCCGTCGTTCTCGCGGGCGGGGCCGACGAGGATCTCTTCCAGGGTGCCGACCGTCCGGGTGCTGATGCGGGTGCCGCGCGGGAGGGTCGGGTGGAAGGTCGCCATCCCCCAGGAGTAGCCGCGGCCCGGGGACTCCTCGGCCTTGGCAAAGGCGCTCCCGAGCATCACGGCGTCCGCGCCGCAGGCGATGGCCTTCGCCACATCCCCACCGGTGCGCATGCCGCCGTCGGCGATCACGTTAACGTACTCGCCGGTCTCCATGTAGTGGCGCATCCGGGCGGCGGCCGCGTCGGCCACGGCGGTAGCCTGCGGGACGCCAACCCCTATAACTCCTCTAGTCGTGCAGATGCGCCCCGGCCCGACGCCCACGAGCACGCCAACCGCCCCGGTCCGCATGAGGTGCAGCGCCGTAGAGTAGCTGGCGCACCCGCCGACCACTACGGGCACGTTCAGCGACGGCACGAACTCGATGAGGTTGAGCGGCTCGACGGTCTTGGAGACGTGCTCGGCGGAGACGACCGTGCCCTGGATGACGAGCACGTCGAGGCCGGCCTCGATGGCGGCGCGGTGGTAACGCTCCACCCGCTGGGGGGTCAGGGAGGCGGCCGCGATAACGCCCTGGTCCTTTATCTCCTGGACCCGCCGGAAGATCAACTCCTCCTTTATGGGCTCGGCGTAGATATCCTGCATGACGCGGGTGGCCTTGTGCTGGGGCAGGCTGGCTATCTCCTCGAAGACCGGGTCCGGGTTCTCGTAGCGCGTCTGGAGCCCCTCCAGGTTGAGGACGGCCAGGCCCCCGAGGTCCCCGATAATGCCGGCGGTGGTCGGATCCACGGCCGAGTCCAGCGCGCTGGCCAGGCACGGCAGGTCGAGGTGGAGGTTCCCGAGCGACCAGGAGACGTCTATGTCCTCCGGGTCGCGCGTCCGGCGGCTGGGCACGATGGCTATCTCGTCGAGCCCGTAAGCCCGTCGGGCGGTCTTGCCCTTCCCTATCTCAATGTCCATACGGGCGGGGTGCTTCCTTTCTGGTCTTGTCCAACGGACACGAAAAAGCCCACGGCTCGAAAAACCGTGGGCTTCCGAATATGTTCTCTACCGAGTGCCGCAAATCCCGGTTATGCTACACCCGCCCCGCGGTGGCGGTCAAGCAACAGGGCGAGCTAGACGATCCCCAGCAGCGATAGTACCACGATGATGATGATGATCGTGACGACCAAACTGATTATGCCCCTCAACCTTATACCTCCTCGAACGGATTACAGAAGACGCGAAAGCAGCAGTATGATTACCAACACCAGTATGACCGTCACCAGAATTGGTATCAGTCCCCTCATCCCCTCACCTCCCTTCGCCCTTGTACCGGGCCGCGGCCTAAGTCACGTAGGGTATCCCCAACACGACCAGGAGTATAACGACCAGCACGGCAGCCAATATGCCCAGCCTGCTTCCAGTCAGCTTTGACCTCGCTTTTTCGCCCGGCGATACACCATGAGGTAGTTTATACCCCTCCGGGCTCCGCCGAAACAACGCGGCGGCGCCCCGTTCGGGACGCCGCCGGATAGAGCCCCTTTGAGAGGGACCTTACATCATGCCGCCCATGCCGCCGCCGGGCATCGCGGGCATGTCCTCCTCGGGCTCGGCCACGACCACGTCGGTGGTGACCATGAGGCTGCCGATGGAGGCCGCGTTCTGCAGGGCGCTCCGGGTGACCATCGCCGGGTCGATAATGCCGGCGGACACCAGGTCCTCGTACTCGCCGGAGAGGGCGTTGAAGCCGATGCTATCGCCCTGGCTCCGCACCTTGTCCACCACGATGGAGCCGTCGGCGCCGGCGTTCTCGGCGATCTGGCGGATCGGCTCCTCCAGCGCCCGGTAGACGATGCGCGCGCCGGTCCGCTCGTCGCCGTCCAGCTCGTCGAGCAGGGACTCGACGGCTTTCTGGGCCTTCAAGAGCGCCACGCCGCCGCCCGGCACGATGCCCTCTTCGAGGGCCGCGCGGGTCGCCGAGAGCGCATCCTCGACGCGGTGCTTGCGCTCCTTGAGCTCCGTCTCGGTAGCCGCGCCGACCTTGATGACGGCCACGCCGCCGGCCAGCTTGGCGAGCCGCTCCTGCAGCTTCTCGCGGTCGAAGTCCGAGTCGGTGGTCTCGATCTCGCCCTTGATCTGGTTGATGCGGCCCTTGATGGCCTCCGCGTCGCCCGCGCCGTCGACGATGGTGGTGTTGTCCTTGGTGATGACGACTTTACGCGCCCGCCCCAACTGGTTGAGCTGGGTGTTCTCGAGCTTGAGGCCGAGCTCCTCGGTTATGACCTCGCCGCCAGTGAGGATGGCGATGTCCTCCAGCATCCGCTTGCGCCGGTCGCCGAAGCCCGGGGCCTTGACCGCCGCCGCGGTGAACGTGCCGCGCAGCTTGTTGACGATCAAGGTGGCCAGCGCCTCGCCCTCGACGTCCTCGGAGACGATCAGGAGCGGCCGGCTGCTCTGCATGACCTGGTTGAGGATCGGGAGCAGGTCCTGGACGTTGCCGATCTTCTGGTTGGCGATCAGGATGTACGGGTCGTCGAGCACCGCCTCCATCCGGTCCTGGTCGGAGACGAAGTAGGGGCTGAGGTAGCCCTTGTCGAACTGCATGCCTTCGGTGAACTCCAGCTCCAGCCCGAAGGTCTGGCCTTCCTCGACGTTCACCACGCCGTCCTTGCCGACCTTGTCGATGGCCTCGGCGATGACGTTGCCGACCTCCTCGCTCCGGGCCGAGATGGCGCCCACGCGGGCGATCTCATCCCGCTCGGAGATGTCGGTGGCCTGCTCCTGGATGGTGCCGACCGCGGCCTCGACGGCCTTGTCCACGCCGGCCCGCAGGATAACCGGGTTGGCCCCCGCCGCGACGTTTTTGAGGCCCTCGCGCACGATGACCTGCGCCAGGACCGTCGCCGTGGTGGTCCCGTCACCGGCGATGTCGTTGGTCTTGGTCGCCACCTCCTTGACGAGCTGCGCGCCCTGGTTCTCGAAGATGTCCTCGAGCTCGATCTCGCGCGCGATCGTCACGCCGTCGTTGGTGATGGTCGGCGAACCGAACTTCTTGTCCAGCACCACGTACTGGCCCTTGGGCCCCAGCGTCACCTTGACCGCGTCGGCGAGCTTGTTTACCCCCGCCTCCAGCGCCCGGCGCGCCTCGGTGTTGAACTTTAGCTCCTTGTGCGCCACTTCCAGCCTCCTCTGCTAAACTACACGACCCTGCGGCTACGCTCCGTACTCCGCAGTTCGGCACTCTACGCGGTAGAGTGCCGACACCGGGAAGTATATTCCGCTCGGGGTTACAATTCAAACCATGAGCTACACGAGCATCTTCCGCCCGGAGCGCCTGCCGGGCCTGAGCCGCATCCCGAAGGAGCTGGGCCGCGAGGAGCGGGTCTGCTACCACTGCGGGGAGCGGGCCGAGCACATCCTGTACCGGGTCCCGAAGAAGATGTTGCTGGTCTATATAAAGGAGCACGCCAACAACCTGCACGCGACCTGCACCTCGTGCGCCCACAGCACGGTCCTCACCGGCGAGGAGCGGGAGCGGGTCCTCTCGTCGCTCGGCGGGCGGCGAGATCAGGCATAGACCGGCTCCGGCAGCCGGTAGCGTCCCAGCCCGAAGACGGCCCGCTTGCCGGCGTGCGCTAGCTGGCCCAGGCACAAGAGCGGCAGGAACTCCTCTATCTCCGGCCCAGCGTAGACCGCCTCGCCCACGACCCCTTCCAGCGTCTCCGAGCGGCCCTTGAACGCGGAGTGGCGGCGGAAGGAGGCCCAGGTCGTGTGGTCCCGAACGGTCCGCACCGCGCCGGCACGTTCCACCATCGCCTTGAAGTCCGCCCGCCAGAGTTCCCCGCAGTGGACGGCCGAGAGCATGGGCAGCCGGATGAGCAGGCTCTGCACCAGCGCGGCAAACGGCGGGGCCTCGGGGGCCACCCTCCCCCCGAACTTGATAAACGTGGGCGTCAGAAACTCCACCCCGAGCCGTCCGCCCTCCAGAGCCTCGGAGGCGGTTACAGCGTCCTTCCAGACCGTGGGCAGTCGGCGGTTCTTGACCACCTCCCCATCGAACACCTCCTTCCGCTCTCCGGTCAGCGGGTTCTTCGCCACGACCCGCTCCAACGCGTAGCGCGCCCGCAGCCGGCCGACGCCCGCCTCCCCCATCTTCGAGAAGGCGTAGATGAAGTACGGCATGTACTCCGCCGCCCGCCCCACGACGGTAAACCCGAAGCGCATCTTCTCGCCGGGGTCGTACTCCATCCGGGTCTCCTCCGGCGGCTCGAAAAGGTAGGGACGAGGGACCTCCCGGTTCCGGGCGAACTCTCGCGCGCCTTCCGGCGGCGAGGTCTCGAAGACGTACCCGTAGGGGCACTTGTCTCCGAGCGGGCAGCCTGCACCATTTTCGTGAGGGAACGGGCAGCAGCTCTCCTTGAAGGCGCGACCGAACGCGCCCCGGATCATGGACCCCTCATAAGGCGGCACCACGGCCCGCTCCAAAAAGCGCACCGTCACCTCGTGGCAGTGCAGCTCCAGCGTGGTCGGGCCGCTACTGCTCATGGCTACCCTCCCGAACCATCTGATCGGCAAGGTCAACCGCCTCTTCCGCGACGGCGAGCGCCTGGCGAGCATCGTCCTCGCCGAAGAGTTCCCAGGGCGTGCGGCCTTCCGCTTCATCGCCGTAGTCGGTCTGGACGTGGATGTCCGGTCCGAGAAGCTCGGAAAGCTCTGCCAGACGCTCTGGTTTCTCCCGGTGCGCGGCATCGAATCGTTTGTCCTCGATCAAACGCCGGAGCTGGGTGGCCGGGTTGTGGGTGCGTCCAACCTGTCCGGCCAACTCCAGCGCGGCCTTGCCCGCGTTCTCGACAGCCAGTTGGGCACCGTCCACCGCGGAGCGCCAGCGTTCGAGTCCGGCGTCCTGCTGAGCCTCTTCGAGGAACCCCTGGGCCAGCTTGAGCCGGTAGGCTGCCTGTTCGCGGCCGGTTATGTGGCCTCCTCCCCACTCCAGCGACCAGTCGGGACCCGGGGGCTGCTCCCAGCGCCAAATCAAATCCCGCCCCTCCCTCTCACGGTGCAGTCTTTTACGATGGATCAAGGCTCTCAATAACTCCAACCGTTCCGCCATGTACCCGTCGGTGTCGTGGAGGACCACGCCGTCGAGGGCGATGTCCAGGTAGAGGTCCGGCAACCCCGCCACGAACTCCTCCGGCGTCTTCGCCAGCAGGCTCGCCTCCCCGCGACAGAGCGGCGGAAGCATCTTCTTGAGCCGGAAGACGCGCTCCAGAGTCCCTTCCGGCAGGTCCCGCGCAACCACCAGGAAGTCCCAGTCGCTGCCCTCGCGCGCCTCCCCACGCGCCCGGGAGCCAAACAGGACGACGGAGACCAGATCCTCCCCCAGCCCTTCACGCAGCCCCGAGACGACACCCTCCGGCACGTCCGGCTCGAAACCTCTCATCCTCCTACAACCCCCTCAGCGTCGCGTGCTCCGCCCCGGCCCGCACATCGGACGCCTCGACGAGCCCATCCACGTACTCCAGGAAGCGCAGCGCCGCCTTCTCGCCGATGGGATCCAGGCCATGCGCCAGGATGGAACGGTTCCGCTGCCGCAAGAGGTCCCACAGCACCTCGTCTTCCTCATAGACCTCGCCGGGGCGACCGCCGTCCAAGACCCGGTCCAGGACGCGGGCGTGCCGGAGCGCCAGGACCTCCGGCAGCTCCGCGAGCCCCGCCGCCTCTAGGAAGCGCTTCCGGGCGTCTTCGTCCAGCTTCGACCAGTCCGGTTCCGCGGCGGAGATGGCGTGGTGTTCCTGGAGCCGCCACTGGTGCCACATCTCAAGGGTGCGATAGAGGCGGGCGACCCCGTCGTCGTACCGGCGCTGGTCCACGATGCGCCGCCATGCGTTCTCCAGCATGTCCACCACGTTCTCCACCGAGAGCCTTCCCCGCACCTTCCCCAGGAAGCGCAGGTTCGCCGAGATGCCGGCCACCAGCTCCGCCGCCCGTTCGGAGATCTGCGCCTCCGAGAAGTCCACCTCCAGCTCCCCCTTCGCCGCCGCCAGCTTCGAGAGCGCCGCCCCGTAGTCCACCACGTCCCAGGCCGCGTACCCCTCGGAGAGCAGCAGGAGCCCCCGGTAGTAGTGGGCGCGCCCGACCCCGCTCACCTTCGAGACGATGTCCTCGAAGACCAGGGCGGCGGCCCCGTAGTCCCGGCGGTTGAACAGCTCTATGGCCTGCCCCTCGCGCAGGAGCCCGGTCGCTTCGAGCGGGTTGTCCATCGGCCACACCTCGACCTCTTTAGACTCGTCCCGCTCCCAACGCCCGCTCACGTACCGCTGCGGCACCCGCTGGTGGACCATCGGGATCCCGCGCGTCATCGCCGCCAGCGCCGCCCCCAGCCGCATCGGCGTCGTGCCGCCCGTGGCGTCCAGCAGCACCTCCTCCCGCCCGTACCCCAGGTCCTCCAGATCCGCGAGCGCCCGCCCGAACTTCGAGAAGGCGTCCGAGATCTCCATCGGGTCGTCCACCATCCGGTACAGCAGCCGCGCCCTGTCCTTCAACTCGGAGCCCTTCAGCACCACCGCCTCCAGCACCTCCTGCGAAACGACCACAGCCAGAGTCTCCGGCGCGAGCTTACGCACCGCGATCTCCACCGACTCCGGCCGCGAGGCGAGTAAGATGAGAGCTTTGGCAGGCTCCACTTTGGCTAACCTGCCCTCCGATACAGCGTGTAACCCCGGCTGGAAGACTCTAGCTTGTATGGCACAGCCGTTTGTACGATTATTCTGATACTGTTGGTTTATTCAACACGCCGGAGCCAGGGCTGCCAGATGGGAGCGCCGGGTAGCGGCGATGGGGGCTCCGTTCAGCCAGTTGCTCACCCGATTGACGTTGA
>SIRX01000049.1 GCA_004563715.1 Actinomycetota bacterium
TATCGGGCGCCAGAACCGGGACCTCCTGCGCGTCCGGGCCTACCGGGAGTTCGCCTGGCGGCTGATCCCCGCGCTCACCACCGGCGTGTTTATCGCCGGGCTGCCGTTTATCATGGGCATGACCACGCCCTATAATGCCGAGGCCGTGCTGCTCGTGTACCTGACCGGGGCCGCGGTCCTTACCGTCCTGACGGCCCGCAACGTCGCCCCCGAGGAACGCCGGGCCAACAAGGCTTTCCGCCGGGGAGAGTACGAGAAGGCCTCCGCCGTCTACGAAGAGCTCGTGGAACGCCGGCCGCTCCCCCGCTACTACTCGGCCCTGGGGGCCAGCCTCGACGCCTCCGGCGACCCCGACGGCGCCCTGGAAGCCGCCGACCGCGCGATAAAGCTCGACCCGAAGCTCGGCGCCGCCTACTACAACCGCGCCTCGGCCCTCGCCGCCCTGGGCGAAAAGGCCCGCGCCCGCGCCGACCTCCAGCACCTGCTGCGCATGGGCCCGGGACGGTCCCTGCGTAACGCCGCCGTGGAAGCCCTGGAGATCCTGGAGAAGAGTTAGCCGCGCTATAGGCCTGCCTGCCGGGACCGCCCTGGCGCTGTTCACCCGGGCTTCGCCGCCTCCGGACAGGTCGTCCGCCGCTCCCGCCGGGTCTCGTTCCCGACGGTCACGAACGAGATCCAGTACACGACCAGGATGTACGTGTAGAGCGCGAGCGCCAGCGTCGCGCCCGCCGTGTCCGAGTCGCTCCAGAGCGCCGGCCACTGCGGGGGGATGAGCGCGAGGGCGAGCAGCAGCAGCGACAGCGAGACCCTGCCGCGCGCCAGCAGCACCAGCACGCCCGGCATGAGGAGCAGCAGGTAGTTGTGCCAGGCGATGGGCGAGGTCAGGAGCACCGCCGCCACCAGCGCCCAGAGACCGCCCTCCGAGCCGCGCCGGGCTTTTATCGCCGTGAACACGACGAGCCCGGCTCCCACCGCGTAGGCGGCCGGAACCATCCCCGGCAGCGCGGCCAGGGGCTCGGCGAAGTCGTTCTCGGTGAACGTGCGGATCGCCGCCGCCGGCAGGGAGGCGTTGTCCCAGTAGCCGTCGAGGTCTACCTCGGAGGCCACCCCGACGTAGCGGAGGGTCGTCTCCAGGCCGAACACGTAGCCTCCGGCGAGCGTCGCCGCCGCCCCGGAGAGGACCGTGGCCCCGACCGCCCCCCACCGCCGCCGGACGGCGGGCCACAGTATAAGGGGCGCGAGCGAGGGCTTTAGGGCCATCACGAGCCCCAGCGCCAGGCCGGAGAGCACGTGCCGGCCCCGCCGGTCCGCCGCCCACGCCGCCACGAGGCCCAGCGCCAGCACCGGGTACATCTGCCCGAGGGCGAAGGTCGCGAGCAGCGGAGAGGAGAAGAGCGCCATCGCGGCCCCCACCACCGCCCAGCCGGCCCGCAGGCGAAGCTCGCCCGCCACCCAGGCCAGCGAGCCAACGGTCGTGGATAGCGTGATCAGGACAAAGAGCCGGTAGGCGTCGAGCGGCTCCATGAGCCCGAACGGCAGCATCACCAGGGTCCAGAACGGCGGGTTCAGGTTGGTCAGCCGCGCCCCGGTGTCGTAGATGCTCTCCCCGTCCAGCGCCGCGTCCGCCGACCGCCAGAACGTGTCGAAGTCCGCGTGCACGTCCATGGAGTCGGTGGAGATCCTCTCCAGCGTCCCGCCCCCATAGCGGATGTGAATCGCCGCGGTCAGCGCCACGACCCCGGCTGCCGCCAGCAGCAACCCCGTTCTCCAGGCGAGCTTCAGCCACCACCGGCCCTCACGCACGGCTTTTCCAATACTTTAGACCCGGGAACAGCACCCCGCCATGATAACTTCGGGAGGGTGCGTTCTCACCCGGAGACAGCGCGCGGGCCGGGAGGCTCGTGGGGCGGAGAGGGGGGGATTCGAACCCCCGATGCCGGGGTTACCGGCATAACGGTTTTCGAGACCGCCGCATTCAACCACTCTGCCACCTCTCCGCGCAGGAGTTTAACGTACGAACCCGGTTCCGTCACGCCGCCGAAACAGCGCCACCGTCCGGTCCCAACCCCGTCTCCGGAAGGAGCCTACGAGCCCTCCAGGGCGGCCTGGGCGGCGGCGAGGCGGGCCCCCGGGACCCGGAAGGGCGAGCACGAGACGTAGTCCAGACCTACCTCGTGGAAAAAGGCGACGCTCTTGGGATCGCCGCCGTGCTCCCCGCAGACGCCGAGCTTGAGCGCGTGGTTGGCCCCCCGGCCCTTATCTATGGCCGTCTTGACGAACTCCCCCACGCCGTCCCGGTCGATGGTCTGGAAGGGGTTGAAGCTCAGGATGCCCCCGTTCAGGTAGTCGGCCAGGAACTTCTCCTCCGCGTCGTCGCGGCTAATGCCGCAGACCATCTGGGTGAGGTCGTTGGTGCCGAAGGAGAAAAAGTCCGCCTCGGCGGCTATCTTATCCGCCACGGCGCAGGCCCTCGGAAGCTCGATCATGGTACCAACGGGAATCCGCGCCTCTTCACCGGCAAGCTCGGCCTCGATCCTGGCCCGCAGCATTCTCAACTCGGGGGCGAAGGCTACGAGCGGGATCATGATCTCCACCACCGGTTCTCCACCGTCTTCCCGAACGGCCCTCGCGGCCTTCGCCACGGCCCGCACCTGCATCAGGTAGATCTCGGGCTTCAGCAGCCCTAGCCTGCCGCCGCGCAGCCCGAGCATGGGGTTTCGCTCTTCGAGGCTCTCCACGACGCGGAGTTGCCTGCGCTGCTCGGCGGCGTTCTCTCCCCGCCCCTCGCGTTCGGCGATGTCTTTCGCCAGGTCCTTCGACTCGGGGAGGAACTCGTGCAGCGGCGGGTCGAGGAGCCGGATGGTGACCGGCAACCCGTCCATCGCCCGGAGGATACCCTCGAAGTCCTCGCGCTGCATGGGTTCGAGCTTCGCCAGAGCCTCTCCGAGGGCTTCTTCGTCCTCCGAGAGGATCATCTCGCGCATGATCTTCAACCGCTCGCCCTCCATGAACATGTGCTCCGTGCGGCACAGCCCGATGCCCTCGGCCCCGAGCTCCCTGGCCCGGCGGGCGTCCACCGGCGTGTCGGCGTTGGCCCTCACGGCCAGCGCGCGCACCTCGTCGGCCCAGCGGAGCACGGTCTCGAAGTCCTCGCTCGGGTCGGGCTCGACCAGCGGCGCCACCCCCCGGATAACGCTGCCGTCGGAGCCGTCGATGGTAAGCACATCGCCAGCTTCGAAGGTCTCACCGCCCAGCTGGATCTCACCCCGCACCGGGTCTATCTTCAGGGCGTTGCAGCCGGTGACGGCGGGTTTGCCCATCCCGCGCGCCACGACGGCCGCGTGGCTCGTCATGCCGCCCAGGGCCGTCAGCACACCCCGCGCGGAGATCATGCCCTCCACGTCGTCCGGGTTGGTCTCCCGGCGCACGAGGAGCACCGCCTCCCCGGCCTCCGCCAGCTCCTTCGCCTCCCGGGCCGTGAGGACTACCTTTCCGGTCGCCGCCCCCGGCGAGGCGGGCAGCCCGCGCGCGATGACGTCCAGGTCGGCCTCCGGGTCGATGCGGGGGTGGAGTAGCTGGTCGAGCGCGGCGGGCTCCACGCGCAAGACGGCCTCCGCCCGGGAGATCAGGCCGTCCTCGGCCATGTCGCGCGCTATCTTGAGGGCCGCCGCCCCGGTGCGCTTGCCGCTGCGGGTCTGGAGCATGTACAGCCGGTCGCGCTCGATGGTGAACTCCATGTCCTGCATGTCCCCGTACTCGCGCTCGAGGCGCCCGGCCGTCTCCAGGAACTGCCGGTAGGCGTGCGGCAAGACCTCTTCCATCTCCGGCAGCGGACGGGGCGTGCGGATGCCCGCGACCACGTCCTCGCCCTGGGCGTTTACCAAGAACTCGCCGAAGAGGCCCTGCTCCCCCGTCGCCGGGTTGCGGGTGAACGCCACCCCGGTCGCCGAGGTCTCCCCCATGTTGCCGAAGACCATCCGCTGTACCGTGACCGCCGTTCCCAGGTCGTCCGGGATGCCGTACTCCCGGCGGTACGCGACCGCCCGCTCCCCGAGCCACGAGTCGAAGACCGCCGCTATCGCGAGCTCCAGCTGCTCGTAGGGGTCTTCGGGGACCTCCGTCCCGGCCTCCCGGGCCACGATCTCCCTGAACCTCCCGGTGAGTTCCTGGAGGTCGTCAGCCGTGAGGTCCGTATCCGCCTCGACCCCCCGGTCGTGTTTCATGTCCTCGATGGCGCCCTCGAACAGGTGGCCCGGCACCTTCAGGACGATCTCGCCGAAAGCCTGGATAAAGCGCCGGTGCGAGTCGCGGGTGAAGCGCTCGTCGCCCGTGCTCTTCGCCAGGCCGCCGACGGTGTCGTCGTTGAGGCCCAGGTTCAGGACGGTGTCCATCATCCCGGGCATGGAGACGGCGGCGCCACTCCTGACAGAGACCAGGAGCGGGTTCTCCGGGTCCCCGAAGCCCCGGCCGGTCGCCTCCTCGACGCGCTTCAGGTTCGCCCGTACCTCGTCCATCAGGCCGTCGGGCAACGCACCCGTCTCCATGTAAGAGACACACGCCTCCGTCGTAATAACAAAACCCTCCGGCACCGGCAGGCCGAGGCCGCGCATCCGGATCAGGCCCGCCCCCTTTCCCCCGCAGAGAGCGCGCACGTCCGCCGGGCCCAGGTCGTCCGCGAACCCGTAAACGAACCTCCCGGCACCCGTCCCCGGGGACTCGCCACCCGCCGGGCGATTTTCTTCCGACGCTTTCATGCTGTCTCCTCCTGCGTACGCTTTCCACGCGCCCGCGGCAAGGCCGTCTTGCAACAGGCGCCGCAGACCACTATAACCCAGCGTGGTCCTCTACGGGACCGGACCGAGCATCGGGTGTACGGGCGACTGGCGCCCCGCGGCTTCGGCGAACCGGGGCGTTGCCTTGTATATACTTTGCGGTCCTTGTGGAGGTTCGTCCAGGGTCGGCCTGGTCTCGACGGAGGTAGCGCGGAGGGACACTGATGAGAACGCCGGTAGGTACACCGGCAGGCACGCCGGGGACCGCGAGGAAGACCCGCTCCTACATGCTGCTCTCCATAGCGGCCGCGGTGGTAACGATCTGCCTGAAGTTTACGGCCTACCTGTTGACCGGGTCGGTCGGGCTGTTCTCGGACGCGGCCGAGTCGGTCGTCAACCTGGTCGCGGCCTCGGCGGCGTTCTGGGCACTCACGCTGGCGGCGCGGCCCCCGGACGAAGAGCACGCCTTCGGCCACAACAAGGTCGAGTACTTTGCGAGCGGCCTGGAGAGCGCGCTAATACTCATAGCGGCGGTCTGGATCGGGGTGACGGCCTGGGGGCGGTTGCTGGAGCCACAGCCGCTGGAGAACGTCGGCATCGGGCTGTTCATCACGCTCGTCGCCACCGCCATAAACGGGGTGGTGGCCCTGATCATCCTGCGCGCCGGACGCCGGTTGCGCTCGATCACGCTCCGGGCCGACGCCCACCACCTGCTCACCGACGTCTGGACCTCCGTCGGCGTGGTGGTGGGGATAGCGATGGTCCAGCTCACCGGCTGGCTGGTCCTGGACCCGCTCGTAGCCCTGCTGGTGGCCGCCAATATCGTCTGGACCGGCGTCCGCCTCCTGCGCGACACGGCCCAGGGGCTTCTGGACCGGGCGTTGCCCCCCGAAGACCAGGCGAAGATAACCAAGATCCTCGCCAGCTACGAGCGCGAGGGCATCAGGTTCCACGCCGTGCGCACCCGCGCCGCCGGCCAGCGCCGCTTTGTCTCGATGCACGTGCTCGTGCCGGGACAGTGGACCGTTCAGGAAGGCCACGACCTCTCCGAAGACATAGAGAAGAACCTGGGCGAGGCGCTCCCCGGCAGCACGTTCTTTATGCACCTGGAGCCCTCCGAAGACCCGGCCTCATTCGCGGACCAGGGTCTCGACCGCCACCCCGGCGACAAATAGAGAGGGCGGGCCCTAGAGAGCCCGCCCCGTCAGACCGCCTGGAGTAAGAGTCAACTACACTTGGAGTACCCGCAGGAGTGGCAGACCACGCAGCCCTCCTGGCGGGTGAGACCGCTGCCGCAGTCCGGGCACGCCCCGATTATCGGCATCTCCCTGTAGGCGGTGGCGTCTTCCTCGACCAGGTAGTGCTCGCCCATCGCCTTGGCCACGCCGTCCGGCACGGAGAGCACCGCGTTCGGCCCGACGCCCGCCGGGTGGCCGTCCTGGATGCCCCTCAGCTGGTGGACGATCTCGGCCGGCTGGGCGCCGTACTTCTCGGCCAGCGAGATCATGCGCCCCAGGGCGTCGGAGAAGGCCGCCGCCGTCCCACCCGGCTTGCCCAGCACGATAAAGCACTCCCTCGGCCCGAACTCGTCGTCGTTCATGCTGACGTAGAGCGGGCCGTGCCCGGTCTGGAGCTTCTTGGTCACGCCCGCGAGTGTGCGCGGCCGGCCGTTGCGGGCCTCGGCCAGCGAGACGTGGCGGACCTCCGGCTCGGGCGGGCTCACCGCTGGGGAGGTCGGGGCCTCCGGCGAGGCCGGGGTGGCAGTCGGACTCTCGCCCGGCTTCTTGTCCGTCTTGCCGGTAGAGAGCACCTGCGCGTCGCGGCTGCCGTCGCGATAGACGGCTATCCCCTTGCAGCCCGTGGCGTAGGCCTGCATGTAGGCGTCCTCCACGTCCTTCGGTGTGGCGTGGTTGGGTAGGTTGATCGTCTTGGAGATCCCCATCGAGGTGTGCTTCTGGAACGCCGCCTGCATCCTGACGTGCCACTCAGAGGTGATGTCGTGGGAGGTGACCCACACTGATCTTACGTCCTCGGGCACCTCCGGGATGTCCCGCACGCTGCCGTGCTCGGCGACCTTCGTCATCAGCTCCTCGGAGTAGAAGCCCCTCTCTTTGGCGAGCCGCACGAACTCGGGGTTGACGTCCGGCATCTCCATGTCCGCCTGCCGGCGCATGAAGGCCACCGCGAAAAGAGGCTCGATGCCGCCCGAGCAGCCGGCGATCATGGAGATGGTGCCGGTCGGGGCGATGGTCGTGACCGTGGCATTGCGGACCCGGTCACCGCGCTTCTCGTGCCGCGAGCCCTCGTAGTGGGGCATGACGCCGCGCTCCTCGGCGAGCCTTCGGCTCTGCTCCCACGCCTCGTCATCCACGAACTTCATCACCTTCTCGGCGAAAGCCAGGCCCTCCTCGGAGTCGTAGGTGATCCCGAGCTTTATCAGGAGGTCGGCGAAGCCCATGACGCCCAGGCCGATCCGGCGGTTGCCCCGGCTCATCTCGTCTATCTCCGCCAGCGGGTAGCGGTTCACCTCGATGACGTTGTCGAGAAAGCGGATCGCCGTGTGGACCGTCTCCCGCAGGCCCTCCCAGTCCACCGAGCCCTCGCCAGCCCGCTCGCCCTCTATAAAGAAGCGCTCCAGGTTTATGGAGCCCAGGTTGCACGAGTCGTAGGGCGGCAGGTGCGCCTCCGAGCAGGGGTTCGTGCTCTCGATCGGGAACTGCGGGGTGGGGTTGTCGTCGTTGATCCGGTCGATGAACACCACGCCCGGCTCCCCGTTGAGCCACGCCCCCTCGACGATCTGGCGCATCAACTCTTTGGCCCGCACGGTCTTTATGACCTCCCCGTCCCGGGGGTTGACGAGGTCGAAGTCGGCATCCCGCTCGACGGCCTCCATAAAGGCGTCGGTGATGGCCACCGAGATGTTGAAGTTGTTGATCTGGTCGTTGTCCTTTTTGCAGGTGATGAACTCCTCGACGTCCGGGTGGTCCACCCGGAGGATACCCATGTTCGCCCCACGCCGGGTGCCGCCCTGCTTGATCTTGTCGGTGGAGGCGTCGTAGATCGCCATGAACGACACCGGGCCGCTCGACACGCCCATCGTGCTCTTCACCAGGTCGTTCTTCGGCCTCAAGCGTGAGAAGCCAAACCCAGTGCCGCCCCCGCTCTTGTGGATGATCGCCTGGTGCTTCAAGGTGTCGTAGATGCCGTCTATGGAGTCCTCCACCGGCAGCACGAAGCACGCCGAGAGCTGCTGCAGCTCCCGGCCGGCGTTCATGAGGGTGGGCGAGTTGGGCATGAACTTGCGGGAGAGCATCATCTGCAGGAAGTTCTCTTCGGACTCCTCGTAGAGCGCCTGGGCCTCCTCACCATCTTTAAAGCGGAACTCGCCCTCGGCGATGTTCCGGGCCACCCGCCGGAACATGTCTATGGGCTCTTCTATAGCCTCTCCAGCCTCG
>SIRX01000050.1 GCA_004563715.1 Actinomycetota bacterium
GCTTCAATTCTCATACCATATTACACAATAAAATGTACCAGATATGCCATTCATAGGCATGGTCTAGAGGTTTACATTTGGCATGAGTCTTTGAGCGAACTGAGGAGGTTCTGGTGCAAGATATCCTGAAAGCGGTCGAAGTCCGGAAGCCGGTCTCTATAGGCCATGAGTTGGACACGAGCCCTGAGACGTTTGGTGAGTTGGTTGACTCGTCACGGATCCGTGGCGACGGTCCGGCGCTCAGAGAAAGAATGAGAGAGGACGGCTATCTCTACCTCCGGGGCTATCTCGACGCGGATCTTGTGTCGGAGGCGCGAGTTGCCATATGCCGGAGGCTTGCCGAAAAGGGTCTGGTCGACGAGGATCTGCCGATTTCGGAAGCCGTCGCCACTGGCTTGGCGCTGTCGCGCGAGAAGGATGCGTTCGGCATAGGCAGAGACGAGCCAGCTCTGTTACGGCTCCTGTATTCTGGAAAGATGATAGAGTTCTTCGAACTCTTCCTCGCGGAGCCGGTGCGCCACTTCGACTACACCTGGTTGCGGGCGCTGCCTCCTGGACCAGGCACACCGCCGCATGGGGACAGCCCCTTTATGAATCGGGGGACTCACGCCCTTTACACAGCCTGGACGCCGTTGGGAGACGTGGACCTAGAGTTGGGAGGCCTCATGGTCCTCGAAGCCTCGCACCTTATTGGAGACATCAAGCACGGCTACGGCATGAAAGACGTCGACGCCTACTGCGCGAACCGGGCCGACGCCGCAGCTTACCGTTCTGGCGAGAAGTCCTGGTCCGGGCACCTGTCTCGAGATCCGGTACGGTTGAGAGAAACTCTCGGGGGTAGGTGGCTCACCACCGAGTTCTCCGCGGGCGACATGTTGATCTTCAGCATCTTCACCATACATGCCAGCTTGGACAACACCAGCACAAACCGTCTGCGCCTGTCATCCGATTCCCGCTACCAGGCGGCCTCTGAACCAGCTGACGAGCGGTGGGTAGGAGTCAACCCGGTCGGACATGGGGCTGGCGGTAAGCACGGTATGATTTGCTGACACTCCTTCGGTAAAGGAGAGGGAACCGGCGAGTTCCTCGTGACCCCTCACGCCTGCTTGTCTGCGACGAACACCGGATGGGCCTCCGGCAGACGCTGCCCACCATAACCCCGCATCTTCTGGACCTTGAACCCCGCCCGCCGGAGGAAGGCAGCAATAGTAGCGTCCGGATACAAACGTACGTGATGTGTCTCGTCTGCCCGCCGGTAAAGCTCGCCGGCCTTGCGGAAGGTGACGAGCCGGCGTGTCAAGATCTCCTGGAACGGGTCCTCCTCCCGCTCTACTAGCACCACCCAACCCTCACCCTCGGTAAACCCGCGTGTCGCAGCTCCGGGTTGAACTTGCCCAGGCTCCAGCAGATCGAAGACGAACACACCGCCGGGAGCCAGCGCGCCGTACAGGCGGCGGAAGAAACGGGACAGCGCACATTCGTCGTTTTGGGAATCGAAGAGGTAGTTGAGAACCTCGCCGACGGCTGTGATGGCCGCGCACGGCAGGATACCGGCCTCGAACAGCGAGGCCACCCGGAATTCCGCCTCTGGAACCTTCTCGCGCGCGATCTTCACCATCGCCTCGGAAATATCGGTGCCGAGCACCCGGTATCCGGCGTCCACAAGTTCTCGCGCCAGCAGGCCGCTTCCGCAACCGAGGTCTACTATCAAACCCTCGTAAACGCCGCTCCTGCCGAGTATGTCGAGTATGCCGGGGGCGGCGTTCCGGGCGAAATCGCCGAAACCGGCGTCGTGGATGTAGGCCAGATCCTCTCCGTACCATTCCACCGGCATGAACTACTCGAACCTCACCTCTTCAAAGCCCAGGGTGGTGACAAAGGCGCGCAGGCTATCTTCGGCGTTGGCCTCCGCGGTCTCCAGTATGCCGTTTTCGAGGGCGGCGCGCTCTATCTCCCCCACCGCTTCGACGCGGGCCTCTTCGATGAGCGCATCGTCCGGGCGGAGGTTGAGCGGGCTGAGGTCGCGGTCGTAGACCCGGGTCGCCTCTTCGTCGAGGCTGGCAGAGAGTACCTCCGGCTCCGGCAGCCGGATCGTGACGCTCCCACCGTCGACCCGTACGTCGTTGTCTCCTATCTCTGCCAGGTCTACGCCGGCCTCGACCTCCCCGGTGGCCAGGAGCAGGACCCTCTCACCGGAGAACAGACGCTCCAGGGCGTTGCCGCCGCTCTCCCGGGTGACCGGTACGGACTCCGTCCAGCGCACCGTCGCGAGCTGGTCCAGGTCCCGGATGCCCTCGACGATCACCGGCCCCGTGGTGGTCCGGGCGGGCTGCTCCTCGAAGAGCAGCGGTCCGACCACCGGGAAGCGGCCCAGGAAGTCGAAGCGGCTGATACCGACTCCCAGGGCGACGCTCGCCGCTACGACGAGGAACGCCAGCGCCAGCGTCAGGCCGAAACTACTCCCCTTCCTGTCCTGGCCCACCTGTGCCTCCCGACATTCGGTACGAACGTTGCGATTGTACCACCAGAGAGCCGGGACCCGCACCGCTAGCGGAACGCCGGCAGAACCTCCATTGAGTCGAAGTCGAAGCAGGCTTTCCGGTCGGGGTGCGATCTGCTGTGCGTAGACCTCATTGTAACCGGCGACGACGTACTCCTGGGCGTGCTGCCGGTGCTGCTCGGCATCCGGGTCGCAGACGACGTCCTGGGCCAGCATATCTTCCGTAACGGTGGAGGTCGCCTGGGAGAGTCCCCCGATCACCGATAACCCGAACAGGCTCTGGCCCTGCTCCCCGATCCAGGGTTGGTAGTGGCCCGTTCACCCCCGAAAGAGTCAGGCTAACCCGGCTCCTGTCCTCTGGAGCCGGTGTCTTGCATGCCGCAGATCACCTCCGGTCCCGATTCCGTGAGGACAAAGGTCTCCTCGGCCTTCGCCCCGGTCACAGAGGGGTTCCAGGCAAAAGCCATGCCGGGCTCTATCTCCACGCGGGTATCAGAGGTCGCTATAACCTCCCGCGAGGCGTAGCCCGTCAGCCCGCCCTGGTGATGCTTCTCCCACTCGCCGGGGAAGCCCTCCTCCGCGTAGAACCTCTTGCAGTCCTCGAACACGTCGGCAAGAGTCCGTCCCGGCAGGGCGGCCGACCGAAGCCGGCGCAGGATCGTTTCGCAAGCCCTCTGCCGGCGCAGGATCTCCTCTCCCGGGTCTTCCAGGTAGAGAACCCGGGTCAGGTTGGCGTACAGGCCGCCCCTCTCGGCGCAGACGACGATCATCGCCGTCCGGCCGATCCTACCGTCTTTGTCGCGGGGTATGGGATGCCGGTAACGCGCCATCCGTTCCTCCGAAGCTGCCATCAGGACGGGGGTGAAGATGTTCCGCCGCCGGCAGGCCGCTTGCAGGTTCGCCGCTACCTGCAACTCGCCTCGCTCGTCGAGAGAAAGAGCGTCCACGGCCTCCGCTACGGCCGCCTCGGTATCCCGCCCGAGCCGCCGGTAGCGTTCGATGGCTTCTTCGTCCAGCACGCGGCGCAGGGGAGCAATGTCCGGCGAAACTTCCGTAGCGCCTTCGAGGAGGTGATCCGCACCCAAAATCCCGTCGCCAAACACTTCCCTTATGGTGTCTTCGGAACCTCCGTACCACGGGTACTCCAGCACCTCGAAACCCGGCGTCTCCTCCTCGCGCATGCGGGGCGCCTCGATGTTGTCGGTGAGGACGTACTCGCCGCCGGCGGTCAGCAGTATCGCCGCGACGCCGAGGGGGTCGGCGTGGT
This sequence comes from Actinomycetota bacterium, assembly GCA_004563715.1. GTDB lineage: Bacteria > Actinomycetota > Rubrobacteria > Rubrobacterales > Rubrobacteraceae > SIRX01. The sequence goes on from SIRX01000050.1 coordinate 3,768, forward strand.
CCACGCGGTTGTCCGCCCCGCCCGTGTACCAGGCGAAGTTCGCCGGCCGCCGCAGGAGCAGCGCGCCGAGACCCCGCCGGTCCATGATGCCAAGCAACTTCTCCCGCCGGGTCTCGCGGCTCATCCGGCCCGCACCTCCGTTATTTCGACCATCACGCTCGATAGCTCTCCCTCCAGGTTGATTTCCACGCCGCGCCTCATCAGCGCCGCGCCGGTCACCGGCTCGTGCTCCACGGTGATGTTATACAGGGCATCGGGCTCGAGACCACGAGGAAAGATTCTGGGCTCTGGCTCGGTGAAGCGGCGGACGCCGCAAAGCGCGAAGAGGACCGAGCGGGACCGGTCCCGGCTGACGTACTGGACGGCGGTGGTCCTGCCCTCCCGGGGGGAGAGCAGCCGGTACTGGTCGCCCTCTTGTACGGTATCCCGGATTTGCTTGTACTTCTCGACCAGTTCCCGCGCTTCTTCCAGCTCTGCCTCCGTCCACCTCATAAGGTCGGCGCCGATGCCCAGGGAGCCCATCATGGCCGAGTGGAAGCGGTATGAGAGCGAGGCTTCCCGATTCCGCACCCACTTCTCGGGGTCCGCCACCCAGCACATCATGGCGCGGGCGGGGTAGGCTATCGAGAAGCCCTCCTGTATAAAGAGCCGGTCGTAGGGGTCGGTGTTGTCGCTGGTCCACGCCTGATCCGTCAGCCGCAGAATCCCGAGGTCCACCCGGCCGCCGCCGCTGGCGCAGGTCTCGAACGCAACGCCCGGATGCCGTTCGCGCAGCCTCTCCAGAACCTCGTAGACGCCCCACACGTGGCGCACCCACACCTCCCGCTGTCGCCCGGGCGGCGCCTCCGGCCAGCCGGGCTCCGAGAACGGTCGGTTCATGTCCCACTTGATAAACGAGATGTCGTGCCCGGTAAGCAGACCATCCAGTACCTCAAAGAGATGCTCCCGCACTTCCTCTTTGGCCAGGTTCAGGAGGAGCTGGTTGCGGCTCTCGGTAGGCTCCCGATGCGGAAAGCGGTAGATCCATTCGGGGTGCTGCCGGTAGAGGTCGCTGTCCGGGTTGACCATCTCGGGCTCGACCCAGAGGCCGAAGCTCATGCCCAGGGCTTTGACTTTCTCGATCAGGGGGTCCAGCCCGTCCGGGAACTTTTTCCGGTTTACCCACCAGTCTCCGAGGCCGCGCCGGTCGTCTCGGCGTTCCCCGAACCAGCCGTCGTCCAGGACGAAAAGCTCGACGCCTATGGAAGCAGCCTTTTCGGCCAGCGCCGCCTGACCCTCCTCGTTGACGTCGAAGAGGGTCGCCTCCCAGGAGTTGTAGAGGACGGGCCGGGGGCCCTTCGTGGGCGAGAGATGGTCCATGACGTAGCGGTGGAGGCTGCGGCTGGCGGCGCCGAACCCGTCACTCGTGTAGCCCCCGACGAAGAAGGGCGTCGTGAACGAAGCCCCCGCCTCCAGGGGCCAGGAAAAATCGAAGTCGTTTATGCCGCCCGAAACCTGAGGGTGGCCGCGGACGTCGTGGTCCACCGAGATCTTCCAGCTGCCGCTCCACCCCAGCGCCCCGAACCAGACCTCGCCGGCGTCCTCGGTGGCGTCGCCCCAGTCCAGCGCGAAAAACGGGTTGGCGTGATGGCTGGTGATCCCGCGCCGGCTCTCCAGGACCTTTTTGCCGGGTGAGATCTCCTCGCGGTACACCTGCGTCTCCCCGGCGAACTGTCCGGCCAGATGGGTCAACCGGTAGCTGGAGCCCGGGGGTACGTGCCAGACGGCGGAGAGGGCCTGCTCCAGCGTGATCCCCTCTCCCCCGACGTTCTCCAGAACGGCGTAGCGCTCCACCAGGTCCTGCTCTTCGAAGATTCGGTAGTGGAGGCTGACGCGCAGCGAGTAGAGTTCGTCCCGCAGCCCGACTATCAGCCGCGGTACTTCGCCTTCCTCTATCTTGTGGTCCTCGTAGACGAGCCGTGTGTCGCGGACGCCGTCGGCGAAGGTCGCCTTGAGACACGGCTCCCGGTAATACATGCTCCCCCAGGCCGGGTACTCGTACCTCACGCCCGGCCCGCCAGGGGACTCATGGGGAAAATGGTAGCTATCCGCTTTGGGGAGATCCGTGACGCGCGGCAACCGGGCCCCGAAGTACGCGTGACGCAGCCGATTTTCGTCGTCCAGCTCTATCCCGTAGGTCACGTTCTTCCCCTGCAGCGCCCAGCGGCACCCCCCATCGAAGAGCACCGGCATCTAGGAGACTACCTCGGCCCCGGCGGCGGGAGCGAACCTGTAGAGCGCCGGCTCCTTGAAGTCCCGCTCCTCGTAGCGCCGGCGGGTATCTTCAGAGAGCGCGTCGGCTTTTTCGGAGGGGACGACGGCTATCGCGCAACCGCCCCACCCGGCCCCGGTCACCCTGGCCCCGAGCGCCCCGGTTTTCTGCGCGGCCTCCACGAACGTATCCAGCTCCGGGATCGAGACCTCGTAGTCGTCGCGCAGCGAGGCGTGCGACGCGTACAGCAGCCGTCCGAAGCCTTCGAAGTCCTCTCTCTTGAGCGCCGCGACCGCCTCCATCACCCGCGCCTGCTCGTTGACGACGTGCCGGGCCCTCCGGAGCTCCTCGCCCGAGAGCCGCTTCAGGTCCTGCTCTGAAGCGTCGCGCAGCGCCTTGTAGCCCAGCGTCCTCGCGGCCCGCGCGGTGGTCTCCTGACGGTCGTTGAAGCCGGTGTCCCCGAGCTTCCGCTCGACGCGCGTGTCGCAGACGAGGAGGGTCAGGCCGTGGCCCTCCAGGTCGAGGGACACGGGCTCCGCCTCGAGCGTGCGGCAGTCGACCAGCAGGGCGTGGCCCTCCTCGCACAGCAGGGAGGCGTACTGGTCCATGATGCCGCTGGCGACCCCGACGAACGCGTTCTCGGCCCGCATGCACAGCCGCGCCAGCTCCTTGCGGCCTGTGCCGATCCCGAAGAGCGCGTCGAGCGCCAGCGCGGTGGCGGCCTCGATGGCCGCCGAGGAGGAGAGCCCGGAGCCGGGCGGCACGTTCCCGGCAAAGGCGGCCCGGTAGCCGCCGAGCCCGTAACCCGCCTCCCCGAGCGCCCAGGCCACGCCACGCGGGTAGTCGGCCCAGGAACCTTCTCTCTCGCCGCGCGCCGGACGCCGCTCGTCGAAGTCCGCCGAGTAGAGTTCGTTGCCACCACGTCCGATGGCAACGGCGACGCGGCGCTCCACGGCGCACGGCAGGACATGCCCCTCGTTGTAGTCGGTGTGCTCCCCGATCAGGTTCACCCGCCCCGGCGCGCTGGTCAACGTCTCGGGCCCCTCACCGAAGGTCTGCTCGTAGGCCTCGACGGCCCGCCGCTCTGTCTTCCGCAAACGCGCCTCCTAGCTTCCGTTGGCCCCGGGACGGCGCTCTCTCAGCCCCCCGGCCCCGGAGGTCACGGGAGCTGGACAGGCCACCCGGGAGACCACGAGGTCGGCAATACAGCCCATCCTACCTGCCATCAGCAGCTTCAAGAGGCGGTCCCCTCGATCTTCTCCCGCAGCTCTCTGGCGGTGTCTTCGGGCTTTACGTCCATGACGAACACCCCGGCCCCAGTCTCGCTGCCGGCCAGGTACTTGAGCTTCTCGGCGGTGCGGTTCGGCGGGTAGAACTCGATATGAAAGTGGGCGACACCCTTGTAGTCTCCGCCGTCCGTGGGCGCCTGATGCACGGCCATCATGTACGGGAGCGAGAACCCGAACAGGCCATCGTAACCGGCGAGCACCCGCTTGAGGACGCGGGCGAGGTCCCACCGCTCTTCGCCGGAGAGATCCGCTATTGAGGGTACGCAGCGGCGGGCGTAGAGGTGCGCCTCGTAAGGGAAGCGGGCGTAGAAGGGCACGAAGGCGGTGAAGTGTTCGCCCTTGGTCAGGACCCGCCGCCCGTCCTCGTGCTCCTGCGAGAGCAGGGCGCAGTGGAGACAGCCGCCGGTCCGTTCCCGGTACTCGCGGGCGGCTTCGAGCTCCTTTTGAGGGCGCGGGGGGATAAAAGGGTAGCCGTAGATCTGGCCGTGCGGGTGGTGGAGCGTCACGCCGATGGCCTCGCCCTTGTTCTCGAAGATAAAGACGTAGTCCACGTAGTCCAGCGAACCGAGCACCTCGTACCGGTCGGCCCACACCTCCACGAGGTTGCGGATGCGCCGCACGTCCGCCGTGGCGAGCGTGGCGGCGTGGTCGTCAGTGTAGAGCACCACCTCGCACACGCCCCGTCCCGGGGCGGCTGGGGTAAGCTGGCTGCCGGCCTCAGGCTCCGGCGCGTCCGGCACGAACGAGGGGAACTTGTTCTCGAAGACGACTATCTCGTAAGAGGATCGGGGCACCTCGGTCGGAAAGTCGTCCTCGTTTCTGGTGGGGCAGAGTGGACAGTACTCTTTGGGAGGGAGAAAGGTGCGGTCCTGACGGTGGGTGGCGTAGGAGATCCACTCTTTCACCGTGGGGTTCCAGCGGAGCTCGTTCACTTATCCTCTTCTTTCTCCTCGTCCTCCGGCTCGTCTGCGAAAGTGTAGAAGATGATGTAGCGTCCGTCGTCTTTGTGCCGCTGTTCTTTCTTCAAACCCGTTGCTCCTCTCCGAAGAAGCGCCATCCATCAGAGGGTGGCGCCCGAGCCTCTACCAGAAAATTACTACGATAACGCCCGTAACCGCCAGCAGGATTAGGGACCAGTAGCGATAGTTCCAGTACCAGGGCTTCTCTGCGAGCTCCCGGGACTCTTCCCGCCACACGTTGCGGCTCCAGACGAGATCGTCGGTCTTCTCCGCGGGGGGGCGGCGGGGTGAGCAGGCTGATCACCACCATCAGCACGCACGCGAAGGCGAAGAGTATGGCAGCAGCGTAGAGGAACTGAATCTGGAACACCCCCACCACCTCGTTCATAATGAAACCCACCACGCCCACCGAGAGGCCCGCGATTATCGTTACGACCGAGCTGATCGCGTTCGTGCGGCTCCAGAATATCCCCAGGATGAACACGGCCACGATAGAAGGGGTCAGGTAGGAGACGGCCGACTGCAAGTATTGCCAGAGCGTCGGGAAGTTGGTTATCTGGGGCGCCCACGCTATAGCCACCAGCATCAAGACGGCGGTTGCGATCCGCCCGATGCGGACCAGCGCCTGCTGGCCGGTGTGACCTGCTCCCCGAAAACTGATCCAGTTACTATGAGAGTCCCACCGCCTTTATGGGCTACAAGGAGGACTCTCGATGAAGAAATCCCGACATACCCCGGAGCAGATAGTGCGCATGCTGCGCCAGG
>SIRX01000051.1 GCA_004563715.1 Actinomycetota bacterium
ACTGCTTGCGTATCCTGGCTACGGTCGGCTGGCTACTCTCCACAGCCTCTGCAACTCGCTCATCGACCCAGCCGGGACCCACAGAGCTTTCATCAGCCTTCAGCAAGATACGGGCGTGGGTGAGCTTGCGTGCGGGCGCGGTGCCGGCTGCTATGAGCCGCTTTAGATCTTCTCGTTCAGTGTCGCTAAGGATAACGGGATACTTCTTCTTCATAATGAGATAAGCGTACCCACTGTGTCCTTGAGTAATCAGATCAAGCGTTACGGTCTACTAGCGCCTTCGACCGGGTGCTCGCCGCCCGACTGGGAGCGGCCGTCGAGGCGCTCGTCGACGGGGAGCCCGGCACGATGGTCGGTTTGAGGGGAGATGGGATCCAACACACCCCCCTCAATGAGGTGGCCGGCGAGCAGCGTCCCCTGAACCCGGAGCTCTACCGTCTGGCGGGCGTGCTGGCCGCGCTGCCGGAGTAGCGCCCGGATACCGGGGTTCAGCTAGAATGAACGGCGAGTCGGGCGAGCTTGCGGGAGGGTTCCTGAGATGAGCGCGGTGCTGGATGCCATAGAGGTCAAGAAGTTCGGCGGGGAGCTTTCGCAAGAAGCTATCCGCGAGGTCGTAAACGGGTACACCGCCGGCGAAGTCCCCGACTACCAGATGTCGTCGCTGCTCATGGCGATCTTTATCCGGGGGATGGGTTACGAGGAGACGCTGGCGCTCACGCGGGCGATGGCCGAGTCCGGCCAGCAGTACTCGTTCCCGGAGTGCGTGGACAAGCACTCGACCGGGGGGGTCGGGGACAAGATCTCCCTTATATCCCTCCCCATAGCCGCCGCCTGCGGCGCGCCAGTCGCCAAGCTCTCGGGCCGGGGCCTGGGCCTGACCGGCGGCACGATAGACAAGCTGGAGTCTATCCCCGGCTTCTCCGCCGACCTCTCCGAAGACCGGTTCCACCGGCAGGTCGAGGAGGTCGGCCTCGCCATCCTGGAGGCCGGCGGCCTCGCCCCGGCGGACAAGGCTATCTACGCCCTGCGCGACACCACCGGCACGGTAGACTCCCTGCCGCTTATCGGCTCCTCCATCGTCTCCAAAAAGGTAGCGACCGGCGCGGGGCACCTGCTCTACGACGTGAAGTGCGGCTCGGGGGCGTTCATGAAGACGCCGGAGGACGCCCGCGAGCTGGCGGAGCTGCTCGTGCGCCTCAGCGAGTCCCTGGGCGTGAAGGCTTCGGCCCTGATCACGGACATGGACAACCCCCTCGGGCGCGCCATCGGCAACGCCCTGGAGGTGCGCGAGTCCGTCCGCTTTCTGACCGGCGGCGAGGTCCCCGGAGACCTGGACCACGAGGCCCGGCTGGTCGCCGCCCGCCTGCTGGAGTTGAAGGGCGTGGGGGAGCCCGAGGCCGCCGTCGAAAAAGCTATCTCCTCCGGCGCGGCCTACGACAAGCTGCAACGCTTCGTCAACGCGCAGGGCGGCGCCGCGGACGACCTGGAGAGCCTGCCGCTCTCGGAGGAGGTCCGGGAGGTGGCCGCGCCCCGTTCGGGATACGTCTTCCGTTTCGCGGCGCTGGGCATCGGACGGGCGTCCCTCACCCTCGGGGCCGGCCGCGAGAAAAAGGAAGACGCCGTCGACCCCGGTGCGGGCGTCGAGGTGCTGGCGAAGGTCGGCGACCGGGTCGAGGAGGGCGAACCCGTAGCCCGGCTCTACGGGAGCCGCGACCCCGGCCGGGCGGAAGAGCTGGTGCGGGAGGCCCTGGAGCTCTCCGACGAGCCCGTCGAAGCGCCCCCTGGTATCCTGGATAGCCTGTAAAAGAGTCGGTCAGTCGCTCAGTAGGACAGAGAAGAGCTGAAAGACTGTTCGACTGAGGGACCGAGAGACCGCGACGACCAGAGGGAGGCGCAACTATGAGCCCAGTCCACGTCCGGGCGGAGCCGGGAGACTTCGCGGAGAGCGTCCTGTTGCCGGGGGACCCCCGGCGCGCGCAGTACATCGCCGAGAACTTCTTCGACGACGCGAAGCTCGTAACCGAGGAGCGCGGGATGCTCGGCTACACCGGGACCTACAAGGGCGAGCCGGTCTCGGTCCAGGCGACGGGGATGGGATGCCCGAGCGCCTCGATAGTGACCGAGGAGCTGATACAGCTCGGGGCGAAGAACCTGCTGCGGGTCGGCACCTGCGGCAGCTACGGGGACGGGATGCAGCTCGGGGACCTGGTCATCGCCACCGCCGCCGCCCCCCAGGACGCGACGGTATCGTCCCTGACGCAGGGCACCCCGTACGCCCCGGCGGCCCACTTCGACGTGGTCCACGCCGCCCACCACGCGGCGGAAGAGGCGGGACGCCGGATGTTAATGGGCCCCGTGGTAACCTCGGACCTCTTCTACGACCCGACCGAGGACCCGCGCGCCAAGTGGAACCGGCTCGGCGTGCTCGCCGTCGAGATGGAGGCGGCGGCCATCTTCACCATAGCCTCCATGCACGGCGTCCGGGCCGGGTGCGTGCTCACGGTCTCCGACACCATCGGCGAGGAGGTCGTGCGCATAAGCGACGAGGAACTGAAGAACGCCGTAGACAACATGATGGGGCTGGCGCTCGACACGCTGAACGCATTAAACTAGAGAGTTTACAGAGAGATACCGCGAAGCATGCCGGACACGCTCCGGGAAAGAGGGTCCAGGGGGGCTTTTGACCATCCTCAACGAGTCGGGGGTACCGGACGTACTCTCTCCGTTGCAGGCCGTAAACAGCCTGGCGGAGCGGCTCCCGGACGTTCTGATAGCTGTGGTCGGTACCCGGGCCGAGGCGTTCCTCGTCCAGTCGTTCACCGGGGTGCACGCCGGGGCGCACGCCTCCGGGAGGCGTTCCCGGCTCAACCGGCGGGTGGTGTTCGTGGTCCTCGACCCGCGGGAGCCGCCGGAGGAGGGCCGGGTCGCCTCCGCCGTCGTGGAGGCTTCCGGAAAGACCGGCCGGCGCGGCACGGCGCTCGTGCTGCTGGTCGCGGGCCGCTCGGCGGAGCTGTTGGGGGTAAGCTCTGCCTTTGAGGCCCGGCTCGCCGCTCGCCGGCTGAGGGTGCCCGTGAAGGCCGTGGACCCGGGGGCGGCCGCGTCCGGGTGCCTGAGCACCGACCTGGAGGCCGGCGTGCTGGCCGCCCTGGTGGAACTTTGTCCGGGGTCCTCCGGCGGCCGGTCCGGCGGCCCGGAAGAGTTCGTGCCCGTCCCGTCCAAGCGGCGCGGGTTCTTTGGCGGGCTGTCGTCCCGCCGGGAGCGGGAGCGTCCCGAACGCACGCGGCCGGTGGTCCTTCTGGGCGCCCTCGCCTCGCCGGCGGCGGGCCGCGAGCTGGCCGCCGAGCTGGCCGCCGCCGGTATAGAAGCCGCCGGCAACGTCCCGGAGGAGGGGGCGGCGGACCTTCCCGCCGTAGACGAGGCGACGGTGGTCGCGCCCTCCGACCCGTACCTGACGGCCGCCGTCGGGCTGGCCGAAGAGCGGGGCGCCCGGGTCGTGCGGACGCTCGTGCCCGTCGGGGTCGACGGCACGGCGCGCTTTGTTCGGGACGTGGCCTCCGCCGCCGGTCGGGAGACCAGCCAGCTCGTCCGGGCCCGGGAAGTCTGGAAGGGCCTGGAGCACCTGCGCGGCCGCATCCGGGGGAAGAGGATCTTCTTCGCCGGCGACACGGGGCTGGAGATACCGCTCGCCCGTTTTCTCTCCGACGCCGGGGCGGTGGTGCTGGAGGTCGGGGCGCCCCGGCTCGACCGTAAGGTCCTCGCCGCCGAGCTCCAGGCTCTCGGCTCTGACGTGGACGTCGTGGAGCATCCGGACTGGCGGGGGCAGATGGAGCGCGTCGAAGCCGCGCGGCCCGACGTGGTGGTGGCGAGCCCCGGCCTCTACACGCCGCTCGTCGCCCGGGGCCACCTGTGCCGCTCCTCACTAGATTTTCTGCGCGCCGGCGTCCACGGCTACGGGGGCGCCCGCCGCATCCTGGAACTTTTCGTCCGGACCTTCGAGCGGGGCGAAGCCCTGGACTCGGTAAACCTGTGAGGCGCGTGAAGGGCGCCGGTAAATCCCCGTGAAAGTGACCGACGGTGTCTATGAGGGGCCGGGAAGCCACGGCGTGTTGCGGGTGGCCTCCGGCCTGCGGGGCGTACACGCCGTGCTGCGGTCCCTGCCGGGCGAGACGTACTTCCAGGCGTTCTTCACCGCCCGGGAGCGGGATGGCCGGAGCCCGCCGGTGACCGTGAGCCCGATGCTCGACCGGCGGGAGGGATCGCGCTCGCCCGGCGATTTGGGCCGGGATCTCTCCGGCGCCGTGTTGCGCCGTCCGGAGACGGAGGCCGTCGTGCTCGCCCGCTCGGACGCCGCGCTGCTCGCCGGCGAGGAGGTACCCGCCGCCAGGATCCCCGAGAACCCGGAGACCGGACGGACCGTAAAGCTCGTTGCCGTCGAGGAGGTGACGCCCGGCATGGGAGAGGTGGCCGCCGCGGACCTCGCCGTCGAGGATCTGGTCCGGGCCCACGCCCGGCCGCTGGAGAAGAGCCCCGAGCCGACCGTCAACCTCTTCGGGCCACCCGTGCTGAGCCCCGGGGCCGCTGCCGAGTACGAGGAGGCCGGGCGCCTGATGGGCCTGCTCGGCGTTGGCATCAACGCCCGGGTGCCTCTAGGCTCCGGCGTCCGGGAGCTCTCGCGCCTCACCCGGGCGTGGGCCAACGTAGTGCTCTACCGGGAGGTTGGAGAGTCGGCGACGCTCTACCTGCAGGACGAGTTCGGCATCCCCCGGGTGACGACGCCCATGATTGGGGCCGCCGGGACCGGGGCCGTGCTGCGGGCGGTCGGGGACTTGTGCAGGCTGGACGCGGGCCGGGTGCAGCGCGCGGTCTGGGGCGAGTTGGGCCGCACCTCCAGGCTCCCCTGGCTCGCCCGGCTGCTCCCACCCGAGAGCCTCCGGCGGCGGCGGGTCGCCATATTCGGCGACCTCACCTACACGCTGGGCCTGGGCTACGCCCTCGCCCGGGAGGTAGGTATCGAGGTGACCTGGGCGGGAACCTACCTGGAGCACCTGGAACGAGATTTCCTCTTTCACGCTAACAGCTTCACCGACGACGCGTTCTTCACCGACGATCCGGCGGCCGTGGCCCTCCGCGTCGAGAGTACCGGCCCGGAGATCCTGATCGGTACCTGCCTCGAATCCGAGGTGGCCGAGGCCCTGGACGTGCCGTTTCTGCCCCTGTGCCCGCCCGCCGGCGCGCGGCCCTTTGTCGAGAAGCCGCTCATGGGCTACGCCGGCTCCAGCTACCTGGCGGACGAGCTGGACGGCGTCCTGCGCCGGTCGCAGGAGAGACCCGGGGCGTCCTCCGGGGGTCTGCCGTGGAGCGAAGAGGCGCTGGAAGAGCTCGAAGAGGTGCCGGCTTTCCTGCGTGGCCGGGCCCGGCGGCTCGCCGAGGAGCACGCCCGCGAGACGGGGAGCCGCGAGATCACCCGTGAGGTCTTCGTGCGCTCCAGGCTCTGAGACCACGAAACGCTATAATCCTCCCTATGGGTATCCGGGATTTTGTCCAGTACTTAGAGGAGCACCGGGAGAAGCTCCGGCGTCGCGACGAGCTTCCGGCCGCCGAGCGCGAGGAGACCTTGCAGCAGGCCGAGATGATGGCCGGCATGGCCGCCGCGGCGGTCCGGGAACTGGAGTCGGTGATCCAGAACCGCCGCCTCAACCTCCCCGAGGAGCACGCCGTCCGCTTCGCCCAGGACGTCTTCCTCCACCTGAAAGAGGAGGAGGAGAAGGTCAAGGAACGCCTCCGCCGGGCAGCTTCTTGAAGCCGGAGGCCGCCCGGGCACTTCTTCTGCGGGCTCGCGAAACCTTCTTGACCTTCTCCCAGGGGCAGGGTCTACGCTCAAACCATGAGAACGCGGCTCACCATAGGAGAGGCCGCCCGGCTCGCGGGGGTTACGCCAAAAGCCATCCGCCACTACCAAAAGCTCGGCCTCCTCGAAGAACCGGAGCGTTCCGAAGCCGGCTACCGGCTCTATTTGGCGGAAGCCCTTCTGCGTCTGGCGCGCATCCGGAGGCTGAGGTCGCTTGGTCTCTCTCTAAAGCGCGTCGGAGACGTGCTCGGTGATCCCGACGACGAGAAGTCCCTGAAAATGGTTCTCGAAGCCCTGCTCGCAGGTGGGGACCTTGAAGAGCCGGGGAAGCCTGACGCCCTGAAGCTGGCCGAGGAGCATCTGGCAGAGCACCTTTCGGAGGCCAGTTCCGCGCTGCTGAGCAAGACAGCCGGCCGCGCCGGGGCTCGGCGACGGCCTGCAGGTGGTGGACGGCGCCGCACGCCTGGCGATGGGCGGGCGTACGGAGGTGACGCTCAAACTCTGTTCCCCGCTAACTTTGCGAGGCTTCCTGCGGCCTACGCCGCCGGTAGAGACCATTCACTTCTCCTCCGACGACCCCGGAAACATAGCCCGAGCCCTGGAGCGCAGGCTCCGGGTCACAGAACCCGGCAGGCAGGCCGTAACCGGGGGCACGGCTGGATGAGAAGCCCTGTTCAGCTCCACAACTCGCGCAGGTTCTCCCAGATCATGTAGGTCCCCGCCGCGAGTACCGCCAGGACCACCAACGTCCAGAAAAACTCGAAGAGCAGCACCAGGGCGGCCACGATCGCCAGCCCCACCGAGACGCCGTTTACGAGGCCGGTCAGCCGCCGCTGGAAGCCGGACTCCACGAACACCAGCACCGAGATCAAGGTCACGAGCCCGAAGGCCAGGTACTCGCGGGCGAACAGTATGAGACCGACCACGCAGAGCATCGCCAAGCCGATGCTCAGGGCGGCCCAGACCTCGGCCAGCCGGTTGAAACGCAGTCTTTCGTGGGTGGCCGGCCGGTGGGCCCGCCGGATGTGAGACCGGGCCGGGCCGCGCTCGCCCTTCCGCAGCCGTCGTTCGTGGTTGTCCAGCGCTTCCAGCAACGCCTCGTCCGAGGCCAGCCGTTCCCGTAGCCCTGCCAGCTCTTTCGAGAGGGCTGTCATCTGCTCCTCGTGGGCCTCGCGCTGCTTCTTCAGGTGCGGGCGGCCGCGCATGGCCTCGGCCTCCACCCCGAGGCCGGTCAGCTCCCGGCTCTTGCGGTCTATCTCCGCCCCCAGCGTCTCGCAGCCGGACCTGAGTTCCGAACGGCGGCCCGCGGTCCGGACCGGGGCCTCGTCCGGCGGCGGCACCTTGTCCAGCCCGGCCCACCCCACGGGGTCATGCCAGGCCAGGCGCGGCGTTCCGTCCCGGTTGTAGGGCGGACCCGCCGGCGCGTCCTCCCCGGAGACCGGGTCCTGGACGTAGAGGCCCCAGAGCCCCCGGTAGTTCGCCGCCCAGTCGGGCAGCGGGTTCAGCAGGACCGGCTCGTCCCACGCCGCGTCTCCCCCGGTCCCGATAGAAACGCCGTCGCCGCGGGCGTAGTCTACAAAGGGCACCCGAAGGTGTATCTCCTGCGAGCGGGCGCTGTTCGGCTGGCGGGTCAGCCGCCGCCACAGGCCCTTCAGGGTGCCGGCGAGTCGGGCGACCGGGGTCAGGAAGGTCAGCTCGATCTCCGCGAGGTACTCGCCGGCCGCGAAGTAGGCGGCGTGGGAGCCCGCTGCCACGTAGACCACCGGGTGCTCGCCCACCTTCTCCACCTCCGGGTCGTCCCACCGCCGCCGCAGGTCGTCCCCCGAGTAGTCGTGCGACGAGTAGCCCACCCACTCGGGCCGGGTCTCGCCCGATTCGGACTCCGAGAGGTAGACGCTCACCATCTCCCAGTCGGCTTCGTGGTCGTTGACCCCGAAAAAACCCGAGCGCCAGTCGTTGAACGGGTAGAAAAACCAGTACTGGAGGACTATCCAGTCCTCCCGGCGCACGACCCGCCCGTAGTACCGGTGGCGACCGTCCTCCCGCGACATCTCTTCGTAGGCCAGAATGGCCGCGGCGGCGGTGTCGCCCGAGACCCGGCCGCGGGCCAGGAGCGTCAGGGAGAACAAGGCGTCCACGAAACGCGAGGTGTAGCCGACCCGCGCCAGCCGTCCGAGCCCGGCCCGGAACCGGTCCTCGCTCTTCTCCCGGGCCTTCCGCAGCCGGTAGGAGGCCATCTGCTTTATGTTGAGCGGCTCGATGAACTTGAGGAAGAAGACGTCTTCGAAGTCGCCGGCGAGGGGCTCGGCCAGCCGCTCCAGCGTCAGTTCGCCCTCCGGGACCAGGCACACCGCCTCCTCGTCGCGCCGCTGGACCCACAGGCCGCACCGGCGCACGTAAGGCTCGACGTCGACGGGGAAGAACACCTCCCCCCGAGTAAAGCGGACAACCGGCTCGTAGCGCCGGATCAGGGCGCGGTCAGCTTCGGTCGCCGGCATCTTTTCTTACCCGGAAGGCCGTTTGCACGTCGTGGGTGTTCAGGTAGACGACCGTGAGGACGTGGTACGCCATGCCCGCGTAGATGTAGGCGGCCTGGACCTCTGGGTAGGAGTAGAAGTACATCCCCAGCGCCACCAGCAGCCCGAGCCCCTGTATCCCCATGCCCAGCGTCCAGGCCGGAGACCACAGCCGGAAAAACCCCACGGCCGCCAGGAGGGCCACGGGCGACAGCAGCGCGAGCCCCGCAGTTGCCAAGAGGTTGATGCTGCCGAGCACGGGGTCTAGCCAGCCGAGCCCCGGCGTGCCGAGCTTGGCCGCCACCAGCACCGCCGAGAAAGCGGCTTGGGAGAGCAGGATCCCGCCCAGCGCCGTCACTGGCCAGGGCCGCGTCCGGCCACCGGACGACCGGGACTTCTGCCCGGTCCCGGGACGGTCTCCGTTAGTCCTGGTGCGCTGCCCGATCACAGAGAAAATTCTACCGCGGATGCCGGTGGTCCCGCTGCCGGACGAGATGCCTGGTTCGGGACCGGCGCTACGGTTCCTGCCGGATGCGTTTTACGAGCACGGTGCGGTCCGGGGAGAGCTCGTGGCCGTCCAGAAAGCGGTCCAGTATGCCGCCCAGGTCTCGCATGCGGCGCTCCCGCAGCTCCGGGTGGGAGATGCAGATCCGGAACACTTCCGGCGTGTGGGTGGACTCTATCTCCAGGTACCCGCCCTCCGAGGACAGAAAGATGTCGGTGAGGGCGGCTTCTGCGGCGACGGCCAGGTCGTTCAGGCGCCCCCGGCCGAGGCCCGCCACGGCCGCCCTCCAGGAGATAAAGTGGCGGGCTTCTCCGGCGCGGGAGAGGTCGGCCGGGACCGTCTTCTTCTCGGTGTTCGCGCCCACACCCAGAGGGTACAACGAAAAAGGAAACGCGAGGCCGGAAGAAACCGTTGCCGCCCGGCTTCGTATAGACTTGTACTTACTAGACGCCGCGGCGTTGATCGGAGGTTTCGAGAAGTTGGTTTCCAAGCTCAAAGTCTACCTGGCCCTCTTTCTGCTGTCTCTGGCGCTGGTAGCGGCGGGTTGCGCCGAAGAGCAGGCCCCGGGTCCCCGGGAAGAGAACGTGGCCCAGACGCCGCCCCAGGCCGCGGAGGGCATACCCGAGGACGAGCCGGTGGCCCGGATCGCCTCCCAGGTAGAGCACAGCGTGGTGCAGGTCAACGTGCGCAACGAGCAGGCCACGCCGTTCGGCGAGCAGCCGCAGGAGGGCCTCGGGAGCGGCGTCATCTACCGCGAGGACGGTTACATCATCACCAACGCCCACGTGGTGCGGGGGGCCAACCAGGTAAACGTGGCCTTCGCCGACGGTACCACCTTGCAGGGCGAGGTGCTCGGCGGCGACGAGCGCACCGACGTGGCCGTGGTCCAGGTAGACCGGGACGACCTGCCCGCGGCCAGCTTCGAGGTGGACGGCAATCCGACCGTGGGGCAACTCGCCGTCGCCATCGGCAGCCCCTCGGGCTTCGAGTCCACCGTGACGGCGGGCGTTATCAGCGGCCTCAACCGGGAGATACCGCCCCAGCTCACCGGCACCGGCGGCCAGATCCCCTCCCTGGTGGACCTGATCCAGACCGACGCCGCTATCTCGCCCGGAAACTCCGGGGGCGCGCTGGTGAACCGTTCCGCCGAGGTGGTCGGCATAAACGTCGCCTACCTGCCGCCAGAGACCGGCGCGACGAGCATCGGCTTCGCCATCCCCGCCAGCACCGCGGCCTCGGTGGCCGACCAGCTCATCGAGTCCGGCGAGGTCTCCTCTCCCTACCTGGGCATCCAGCTCGCGGACCTGAGCCCGCAGGACGCCGAGCAGTTCAACGCCCCCGTGGACTCCGGCGTGATCGTGGAGTTCGTCGAGCCGGGCACCGCCGCCGACCAGGCCGGGCTGGAGCGGGGCGACATCATAACCGCGCTGGACGACGTGCAGGTAGAAGACTCCGGAGACCTGCTCGCCGCCCTGCGCAACTACCAGCCCGGTGACACCGTTCAGATCACCGCCGTCCAGAGAGATGGCAGCGAGCGGACGCTGGACGTTACGTTGGACGAGCGTCCCCAACAGCAGTGAACGGCTTCGGAGGCGGCACGTTCGCCGGGGTTGCCAGGAGTTCTCCCCGGTGACCCTGGCGCTTTAATCCGCTTTTAAACCAAAGTTTACCGGCGGGAAACATCGTCTCCCAGCCTCGCTGCTATTCTCGGCGTGGATGTGGGCGCTCGCGCTTTTCCGGAAGGTTCGCATGAGATGCGGGGGTTTCCGGGGCCACCAGCCCCGGAAACCCGGGGAGGAGCTTGCCCCGGGAACGGCCCGCCGGCGGACGGTATTTTCTTTCGCCCGGCTGGCGTTGTCGGCGGTAGCCACGGTTTTTCTGGCTCCGGCTCTTTTATTCCAGGTGCCGGCTGCGCCGGAAAAGCCGGACGCCGAGATCCCGGCAGAAAAGCGGGAGGCGAGAGTTCGTATCCTCGGCATCAACGACCTGCACGGAAACCTGGAGCCGCCCGGCATGGTGGGCGGCGAGATGACCGGGGGCGCGGCTTACCTGGCGTCTTACCTGGAGCGCCACGAGGAGCCCGGGCGCACGGTTCGGGTGCACGCCGGGGATATGGTGGGGGCTTCGCCCATGATATCGGGCTACTTCGAGGACGAGCCGACGGTCCGCGCCATGAACTTGATGGGCTTCGACGTGGGGACGATCGGCAACCACGAGCTCGACGCGGGCGTGGAGGAGATGCTCCGTATCGTCGAGGGCGGTCCCCGCTCTGCCGGCGCGGACTTTCCCTACCTGGCGGCCAACACGCTCGACGCCCGGACTGGGAAACCGGTCTTGCCGCCGTACGAGGTGCTGGAGCGGGACGGCGTCCGGGTAGGTTTTATCGGGGTCACGACGCTGGAGACGCCGGAGATGCTGCCCCCCGATTCCACGGCGTCTCTACGCTTCCGGGACATATCCGAGACGGTGAACCAGTACGCGGCCGAGCTTCAGGAGCGGGGCGTCGAGGCAATCGTGGTGCTGGCCCACGCCGGGGGCGCGAGGACCGGGTCCGGGCCTACGGGTGAGATACTGGAGGAGACCGCCCAGATGAGCGCGGCGGTCGACGTGGTGGTGGCAGGCCACACCCACACCCGCCTCAACGAACGGGTCGGCGGCAAGCTGGTGGTCGAGGCCGGCGAGTACGGAACCGCCCTGGGGGTCGTGGACCTGGTGTTGGACCGCGGTTCCGGGGACGTGCTCCGCTCCGAAGCCCGCATCGTGACCACCCGGCACGAAGGGATACGCCCCGACCCGCGGGTAGAAGACCTGGTCTCGCTCTACGCGGAGAAGGTGGCGGAAAAAGCGGAGCGCGTCGTGGGCACCGCATCCGCAGACCTGACTACGGCCGCCGCCCGCTCCGGGCAGAGCGTTCTCGGCAACCTCATAGCCGACGCCCACCGCTCCGCCGCCGGTGCGGATTTCGCCGTGGTCAACTCCGGCAGTATCCGGGGCGGGGTAGAGGCCGGACCCGTGACCTACGGGGATCTGTACGCCGTCCGGCCTTCGGAATACCGGCTGGTAGAGGTGGAGCTTACCGGAGAGCAGGTCTACCGGCTGCTGGAACAGCAGTTCACCGGGAAGCCGCGCACCCTGCAGGTGAGCGGCCTCCGGTACTTCCATGACCCTTCCCGGCGGGCCGGAGAGCGCGTGACGGAGGTCACCCACCCCGACGGCACTCCTGTCAGCGGAGACAGCACCTACACCCTGGTGGCCAACGAGATGCTGGCGGCCGGAGGGCTCGGCTTTACGGTGTTGCAGGAGGGACGGGAGGTCCGGGAGGTCGGGGGAGACCTCGAAGCCCTCGTAGGCTACGTCGAGGGCCTCCCCCGGCTTTTCAACGTTCCGAACCCGGCCGAGGAACGCCGGATCACGCTCTCCGGAGACCGGGGTTAGGTGCGGGGCCGGTCAGCCGGTCCTCTCAAAGACGACGACGTTGGTCTCGGCGTAGATGATCTCGTACTCGGGCGAGTCGAGGAGCTTTCTGACCCGGTCGAGGGCTTTCCCCCGGTTCACCTCGGTGTAGTAGCTGGGCCGCGCCATGTCTACCACGACGTAGTCGGCGTCTTTTACGACGGGGAAAAGGTAGAGGTGACGCCGGTGGGCGAGGTGGGGGCCGATCCAGTTGCTCGCCGAGACCTTTGCCTCGTCGGGAATAAGGGCCACGGCTACGTCCAGGTTCTGGACGTAGGCTTCGGACAGGGGCCTCATTACCACCGGGTTTTCGTACCGGAACCGGGAATAGGGAACGGGACCCTGGTTGAAGTCCACGTAGACGTTGAACAGCAGTATCCACAGCGCGAGCATGAGCGGGAGCGCGACGGAGAGCGTATCCGCCGGTATCCGGCGCAGCCAGCGCGTCAGGGGCAGGCCCCGGTCGCGGAATCGCACGGCCCAGCGGGTCAACCGTTGCAGCCCCGCCGCGAAGGCCAGGTAGACGAAGGGGATGATCGGGGCCGAGTAGTGGTAGTGGATGTTCACCATCTGGGGCCGGTCGCTGAGCAGGTTTATCGCCAGCTCCGGCAGCGGTATCGCCAGAACCATCGGCGCCAAAAGCCCCAGAAAACCCCCAAGCCCCACCAGCGAAAGCAGGTAGAG
>SIRX01000052.1 GCA_004563715.1 Actinomycetota bacterium
GGGGAACAATGCCACAGGCGCAGGTCTGGAGCCAGTCCAGCCGCGCGGGTCGAATCGTCAGCGGATGCTCGCGAACTCCTGCCAGCCTCGCGGCACACCCGTGTCACAGGGTTAATGTCTTAGTTTGTTCTCTTCTGCTCGCGGGTTCTCTAGCTGCAGCCTCTACCGGTCTCTCGGCAGGTGCTTTATCTGCTTGACCCTTTGCTCGAATTCTTCGGCAGAACCAGAGTTCTTGAAGGCCCAGGCCAGGTCCTTTATGTTCTGTTCGTTGGTGCGCAGGAAGACGAGGGCCTGCTTGAGCGGCATGTCCTCGAAAGCCGCCACCGCCAACCCCGTGACGTCCAGGGGGTTCTCTACCTCGGCCTTCTGACACATAGCGTACATTCGCGCTGCCTTTACTAGCTGCTTCTTCTGCTCCTGTACTGCGTTTTTTCCACTGCGCGCGTTGCTGTTCATTTGCTTACCTCCGGTCTAGACGCGTGCCGGCGTCTTCTCTCGGACACCTTGCCGGCGCCGAACACAACGTTCGGCGCCGGCAGGCAACGCGTTGGCCTTCAGACCGCTATATTGCTACTGCTGCGCGCCCATTACGTCCTTGACGATGATCCGGCCGTCGGCGCCCGAGCCTTCAACCTGGGAGAGGTCTACGCCCAGCTCCTCGGCCTTCTGCTTGGCGGCCTCCGTGGCGTTCGGCTCCTGAGACTCCTCTTCTTCTCCGTCCCCTTCCTCGCCGGACTCTCCGCCCACGGCCTGCTGTGCCTGCTCGGTGGTCTCTTCGACCTCCTCGGTGACCTCCTCCGTGCTGGGGGGAATCTCCAGGTCGAGGAGGCTGCCGTCCTCGCCGAGCTTCAGCTCGAGAAGGCTGCCGGACTCGTCCTGCACGGTGCGGACCGTCTGTCCCTCCTCGTTGGTGTACTCCTCGTAGCCCTCGGCGGCCGGCAGGTCGGTGATCTTGCCGGTAATGTCCTCGTCGAGGAGGTTGCCAGACTCGTCCAGGGTGGTCTCGATGATGTCACCGGACTCGTCCACGGCCCGCTGCACGGTCTGGCCCGCGTCGTTGGTGACCTCGCTGAGTAGCTGGGAGCCGGGAGCGAGGTTCTCGGCGGTCTCGCCCACCTCTTCTACGGCGCCTTCAGCGGTCTCCTGGGCGCCCTCCACGGCTTCTCCGGCCTGCTCCGCCACCTGCCCGACCGCGCCCTGAGCCTGGTCAGCGACCTCTCCGGCCTGCTCCGTGGCTTCTCCGGCGGCCTCCTGGGCCTGCTCGGTGGCTTGCTCGGCAGTGTCCTGAGCCTGTTCGGTAGCTTGCCCGGCGGTCTCCTGGGCCTGGTCGACGGCGCCTTCGGCTGTTTCCTGGGCCTGCTGGACCGCTTCGTCTACCGTGTCCTCCAGGCCCTGGTTCTGGGCCGCTTCGTCGATAGAGTCCGTGATGGACTGGTAGGAGTCGATCATCTCCTGGATCTGGGAACGGGCTTCTTCCTGGTCCTCCGGAAGCTGCTCCAGCACCTTCTCCAGTTCGGAGCGGCTGCTCTCGAGCTGCCCCTTTGCCTGCCCCAGCGCGTCACCGTAGAAGTCCTTTGCGCTGTTGACGGCCTGCTCCTGGATCTTCTGTGCCAGGTTCTGTGCTTCTTCAGTCATCTCCGCGTCCTTTCTCCTGTTTCTTGTCAACGTCGCTTTCGTCGTGTTGATCCGGACCCTCCGGATCGAGCTGTTCTTCCGCCAACTCGCTGGCTATCCTCAAACGAACCCTGATGTCCCGGTAGACGACGTTCCGTTCGACCTCGTCCGGCAGGTTCTCGCGCTCGGTGCCCGAAACCGACCGGCGTTCGGGGTGACCCCGGAAACGCACCTCCGTGTCCGGCACCTCCTCAAAGCGCAACCGCTCGGCTCTCACATCGGCCAGGATCTCTATATCGGGGCTATCTGATACCTTCGGTTGTTTTCCGCTCACCACTTCAAGACTTCATGACGTCCCGGACGGTGATCAACCCGCCAGCTCCGGAGCCTTGTATCTGGGAGAGGTCCAGCCCAAGCTCTTCGGCTTTACGCCGGGCGGCGTTGGTGGCTTTCGGACCCTCGTCGCCGTTCTTTTCCCCGGCGACCTGTCCGGCTTCGTCGGTGGCCTGCTCTACGACCCCGTCGGCCTCGGCGGCGGCCTGTTCGACTTTCTCGGTCGCCTTTCCCGCTACCTGCTCGGCGGCGCCGGTCGCATCCTGCACCGCGTCCCCGGCCCGGCTCGTCACGTCCTCAAGGGTTATGAGGCCGTTGGTGCCGGACCCTTCGATCTGGGAGAGGTCTACGCCCAGTTCCTCGGCCTTGCGCCGCACCGAGTCCGAGGCCCCCCCTGACTCTTCTACGGCCTCCAGAACGTCGCTGATGATTATGCGCCCGCCGGTACCGGTGCCCTCTACCCGCGTGAGGTCTACGCCCAGCTCCCGCGCCTCGCGGCGGGCCGCGTCCGTGGCGTCTATCTCGCCCTGCTCCCTGAGGTTCTCGATGTCCAGGTTGGAGACGTTGTTCTGCGCTTCGTCGAGACAGCTCTCGACGGCCGCGTAGTTGTCCATCAACTCCTGGAACAGAGCCTGGAAAGGCTCTTCCTGTCCGCCGGGAATCTGGTCCGGCAGTTTCTCCAGGGTCTCGCGGTTTTCCTGTATCTGCTGCTTCAGCGACTCGACCGAATCGCTGAAGAACTCCTGGGCGAGCTTCATCGTCTGCTGCTGAACCATCTGCTTGGATTCTTCGATCCCCTGGTTCAGCTTCTCCAACGCCCCGCCGGCCCGATCTTCGGCCACCGCTCCTCCTTTCGGGTGTTTACCCGCTCTTCGAATCCGACTCTGTCAGGCCGTTGTCAGGCGGCCCGTACCTCGACCACGTTTCCTTCGTCGTCGAGCACCTGCTCGTAGACGTTGCCGGCATCGTCTGTCGCCCGGCTCACTACCCGTCCCTGGTCGTCTATGTACTCGTCCTCTACCGGCAGTTCGCTGACGTTGCCGACGTAGTCCTCGCCGATGACCTCCCCGCTCTCGTTGACCTTGGTCTCCAGGATGTTGCCTTCCTCGTCCACCGTGCGCTCTACGGGCTGCTCCGCGGCGTCCTGGGCCTCTCCAGCCGCCTGCTCCGCTGTCTGTTCGGCCTCTTCAACGGTGCCCTCGACGGCGTCTTGGGCCTGTCCGGCTTGCTGGGCGGCCTCACCGGCGGTCTCCTGTGCTTGTTGGGTGGCTTGGCCGGCGGTGTCCTGAGCCTGTTCGGTAGCCTGCTCGGCGGTTTCTCCGGCCTGGTCGGCGGCTCCCTCGGCTGTTTCCTGAGCCTGTTGACCGACCTCACCAACGGTGTCTGTTGCCTGTTCGGTAGCTTGCCCGGCGGTCTCCTGCGCTTGTTGGACCGCTTCTCCGGCAGTGTCAGTGGCCTGCTCGGTGGCTTGCTGCGCCGTGTCCGTGACCCCTTCCGCGGCCTGTCCGGCCTGTTCGGTGGCTTGCTCGGCGGTGTCGCTCACGCCCTCGGCGGCCTCTCCTGCGGCGTCGCCCGCTTCCTGGGCCGCCTGTCCGGCGCCTTCTCCAACCTCACCGGCGGCCTCTCCGGCTTGCTGGGCGGCCTCACCAGCGCCCTCGCCAACTTCTTGTGCCGCCTGACCGGCGCCTTCGCCGACCTCCTGGGCAGCCTGTCCGGTTTGCTGGGCGGCCTGTCCTGCGCCTTCACCTGCCTCTTGCGCGGCTTGCCTGGCCCCTTCGCCGACTTCTCCGGCGGCTTGTCCAGCGCCCTCTCCGACTTCCTGAGCAGCCTGACCGGCCCCTTCGCCGACTTCCTGGGCGGCCTGACCAGCGCCCTCTCCGACGTCTTCGACAGCTTCGCCCGCACTCTGGGCGGCTTCGCCCGCTCCTTCGCCTACGTCTTCCACCGCCTCGCCGGCGCTCTGGGCGGCTTGCCCGGCGCCTTCTCCCACATCTTCCACAGCTTCGCCGGTGCTTTCGACCGCTTCACCGGCGCCTTCTCCCACGTCTTCTACGGCCTCGCCGGTGCTCTCGACAGCCTCGCCAGCGCCCTCACCGACATCCTCGACGGCCGAACCAGCGCCTTCGCCAACGTCCTCGACAGCTTCGCCCGCGCCCTCACCGACGTCCTCGACAGCTTCACCGGTACTCTCAACGGCCTCACCGGCGCCCTCGCCTACGTCTTCCACCGCCGAGCCGGCGCCTTCACCAACATCTTCTACCGCTGAGCCAGCGCCTTCGCCCACGTCTTCGACGGCAGATCCTGCACCTTCACCAACGCTCTCGACGGCTTCGCCGGTGCTCTCGACGGCTTCGCCCGCCCCTTCGCCTATATCCTCGACAGCGGATCCGGCACCCTCGCCCACGTCTTCGACGGCAGATCCGGCCCCCTCACCGATGTCCTCCACGGCAGATCCGGCGCCCTCACCGATGTCCTCGACAGCCGAACCAGCGCCTTCGCCGATATCTTCGACAGCGGACCCAGCCCCTTCGCCGATATCTTCGACGGCAGAGCCGGCACCTTCGCCTATATCCTCGACAGCGGAGCCGGCGCCTTCACCGATGTCTTCTACCGCAGATCCGGCACCCTCACCGATGTCCTCGACGGCGGAGTTGAGGCCTTCGCCGACCAGGTCTCCCGCGCCTTCGCCGATATCTTCAACGGCAGAGTTGAGACCTTCGCCAACCAGGTCGCCAGCGCCTTCGCCGATATCTTCAACGGCGGAGTTGAGGCCTTCGCCGACCAGCTGGCCGGCGCCCTCGCCCACGTCCTCTACCGCGGATCCGGCGCCCTCACCGATGTCTTCGACGGCGGAGCTGACGCCTTCGACGAGCTTCTCGATTATCTGGGGGTTGCGGTCTATGGTGGTGAGCACCCGGTCGAGGATGGCGGTTACGTTGTCGAGCCTCACCTTGAGGAGCGCCTGGGCTTCGACGCCCCGGATGACGAGCTTTACCCGGCCGAGGTAGGCGTCGACCCCGACCGAGAGCTCCACCAGGTCGAGCACCTTGGCGAAGAGGTTGACCTTCGCCCGCAGGTCGTTGAGCTCGAAGTTGATCTCGTCTACCTTCACGACCGGCACGTCCAGCAGTACGTCGGGGATTTTGCCGTCCATGGCGGCATCGTCTTCGTCGTACTCCAGCGTGTAGTCCGCGTAGACCTTCTCCGGGATGGTCTGGTCGTCGGGGATGTTGTTCGCGAACCGGTACTCTTCGGTCTTCTCTACCGAGGTGCGGGGATCGTTTTTCCGGACCGGGGCGTTGTCTTCGATCTCGTCGTAGTCGTGTTGCTCCTGCTGTTCTTCTTGCTGGTTGCTTTGCTGCTGGTCGTCTTGTTGTCCCTGGGCGTCTTGTTGCCCTTGCTGGCTTTGCTGCTGTTCTTCGGTCGCCTGGTTCGAGTCTTTGGCTGCCACCTGAATCTCCCTGTTGCCGTTAGCGCAAGCGTTGCTGTCTAGTAACCGTTATTCCGTTTTCCGAAGGCCTGCAAACCTTCGTGACGCTCCTGTTCATAGCTTTTTCTCAGCGGATTACCCCACTTCTAACCTTGTAGACCCTGGATGCCGGATCTGGGTTACACCTGTTTCCCGGCGGACCTCATTCTTCGTGCAGCCGGTCGCCCATGTCGTCTACCTTGCGCTCGGCGTGCCGGTGCATGTCACCGTGCCCGCCGGTCTCTTCGGTCATGGCCTGAGATATCTCGTCCGACTTGCGCTCGTTGTGCAGGTGCGGGTCTCCCTGGGCGCCGGTTTCCTCGGTAACCCGCTGCGCCAGGTCTTCTTCGGCCGCCGCCGGGTCTATGGGCATCTTCCCTTCCAGCGGCATGTCCTCCATCATGTTCCCGTCGGCGCTCGCTTCTTCTTCGGAGAGCCCGCTGGCGTAATCCGCCGACTCCATCGACTTCATGGACTCCATCGAACCCATAGACTCCATAGACTCCATGGACTCCATCGAGTCCTCCCGCAGGCCGGGCAGGGGGCGCGGGTCGACTCCGCCCTCTTCGATCCTCTTCTTGACCTGCTCCTTGCGGTTGTCGGCCGCCCGCGCCCGCTGCTCCATTCTCTTGCGGACCTCTTCGTCCGCCCGGCGCATCCTTTTTTCTATCCGGCGCTCGACCGCCCGCTGGCGTTGCTCCTGCTCGCGTATGCTCATAGACCCTCCTGGCTACGGATGGTTTTGCCTGGGGTCTTCCCTTACCCACTCTCGGGCGAATCTTACTCCCAGGGGCAGCCAGGAGCTACATCCGAAGCGGAGGTTAAACGAACTTCTTGTACACGCCGATGTTGGTGGTGTCGCGCACGCCGAGGGCCTCTTTGAGCTCGTTTAGCGTGGCGCCGCGGCGTAGGAGCCGGATGGCGAAGGTGTGCCGCAGGTTCATCGGGGAGACGCGCCACAGGCCGACCTGCTCGCAGCGCTTCCAGAGGGCGTTCTGGAGCGACTTGGAGGTGGCGACGGGCCGGGCGGCGCGGCCCACGATCAGCTCCGGAGTCTGGTCTTTGCGCAGGTCGAGGTACCGGCGGACGGCCTCTACCGTCTCCGCGGAGAGCCGGTGGCTCCGGGGGGCGAGGTGCGAGCCGGGGCCGCCCAGGTGAACCTGAGCGGCTTTGAGGTCCACGTCGGAGCGGAGAAGGCCCCGGACCTCGCTGACCGTTACCCCGGTCTCTAGCATGAGCCGGATGACGACCGCGTCGCGGGCGTCCTCGGGCCGGTTTACCGGAAAGGCGAGGAGCTGCTTTGCCTCCTCTTCTTCGAGAAAGACTATCTGCTGGTCGAGGGGCTGGTGCATGGGCTCTATCGGGTCGAAGTCCAGCTCCGCATCCGAGCTGGCCCTCACCCAGTCCAGAAACCGCCGGACGGCGGCGTCCTTGCGGTAGACGGTGAAACGCTTGCGGTTCTCGGAGAGCAGGTGGTTGCGGAAGTCCATCACGTGCCCGACGCCCACCTCCTCGACGCCCGTTACGCCGCGCCCCGCCAGGAAACCGGCGAACTCCCGCAGGTCGGCCTCGTAGAACTCGGCGGTCCGGGGGCTGGTATGCTCGTCGTCGTCGAGGTGGGCGGTAAAGTCCTCTATCAGGGCCCTTATCTCCATGCGCCCATTTTACCGGCAAACGCCCGGCTCCTGTTAGAATCCAGGTATGTCCAGGCTTCTCGGATTGCCGCTCTTACTAACCTTGCTGGCAACGCTCGGCCTGGGCGTCCTTCTGGTTTTTCCTCGTCAGGAGGCGGTCCCGGATGAGCCGCGACCACCGACAACGGTGGAGAGCAACACCCCGGCCGAAACCCGGGAGGGATCGCAAAGCGCCCCGCCGCCCGCCGGAGACCCGGGCGACATCCGGCTCACCGTCCCGCGTCTGGACATCAGGAACCTGCCGGTGCCAGCCGCCTCGACCCAGGAAGAGCTCGACCGGGAGGGCATCGTACGCCTCGGGGAGACCGGCCTGCCGTGGGTGGCCGGCTCGAACACGTTTATCGTAGGCCACGCTCTGGGTTACCCCGAGACGGAGATCCGGTACGTTTTCGAGGACCTGGAAAAGCTGCGGCCGGGGGACCGGATAGTCGTGAAAAGCGCCGGGAAAGAGTATGTTTTCCGGGTCTACGACCGGCTCACCGTGCGGCCCGCAGACTACTGGGTAACGCACCCCGTCGTCGGCAAGACGGTGGTCTCGCTCCAGAGTTGCACGCCGTACCCGACGTTCGAGAACCGGATCGTGGTCCGCGGCGAGCTGATCTCCTGAGCGAAGCCCGACCGCTGGGCAGTGTCTCCTACTGGCTTTCGCGGTACGGGCTCTTTTTTCTTCCCCTGCCGGGGTTCTGCAAGCCGTGCGGCTTGTCTTCTATCCACCGGACGAACTTCTCTATATCCGGCTGGGTTCGGAGCGCCGCCACGGAGTTGAACTCGCGCTCGAGTTCTTTCTCTGTGAGGGTCTTGTGTATCTGCCGGTGGCAGGCCGGGCAGAGCAGGGCGACGCTCTGCATCTGTTCCCGGGTAAAGGTGCGGCGGGCGCGCTTTTTCCTGTGCCGGCTGCGCGGGATCAGGTGATGCCGGGTACGCCGTTCTACCAGCCG
The DNA here is from genome assembly GCA_004563715.1 of Actinomycetota bacterium. Classification (GTDB taxonomy): domain Bacteria; phylum Actinomycetota; class Rubrobacteria; order Rubrobacterales; family Rubrobacteraceae; genus SIRX01. The sequence goes on from SIRX01000052.1 coordinate 8,049, forward strand.
TCCGCAGAGCTCGCACTCGCCGCCGGAACCGTAGCCCGGAGCCACCGTTAGAAGTCCCGGATGCGGTTCCGGGTGTGTTCCACCGCCATCGAGTACATCAGAAGCCTACGGCCTCCGGGAGCCGGAGAAGTGCCGGGCAATGGTGTCGTGGGCGGCGTTGATCTCGGCGGTCAGCCGCTCGGCGCGGACGCGTTTCTCGGGGTCGGAAAAACGGTCGGGGTGGTAGCGCTTGATCAGCTCGCGCCGCTTGCGGCTGGTCTCTTCGAGACCGGTTCCGGTGTCGAGGCCGAGCTTCTGGTAGGCGGCGATGACCGGGGCGGGGAACTGTCGCGGCGCGAAGGTGGTCGAAGAGTAGCTCCACCGGCGGGAAGAGTTATGGCCGGAGGAACGCCCGTCTTCCCCGGGGCCGTCTCCGGCGTGTGCCTCCGGCCCTTCACGCTCTTCCCGCAGCCGTTCCTCCTCGCCGGTGCGCCACTCCTCGGCCGCACCGCGCCAGGCGGCGCTGAAGGCCTCACCGAAGGTCTCTTTGAGGGTCTCACCCCTCTCGCGGCCCACCCGGAGGGTCTCGCGGAAGCGGTCGTCTTCCTGAAGGTTCAGGACGAACCCCCGGGCGAGACGCCCCAGGCGGCGCGGGATGCTCACTACTCCCGGCGCTCCCGGGTGTTCCAGTTTTCGGAGAGCGGGCCGGGACGGCGCAAGACCTGCGTGTCGTCCATGTCGGGGCGTTCTATCACCTGGGTCTCATCCCCGGTAGAGTCCTGGGGTTCTTCCTGCGGCAGGTCCTCCGGGGCCGTGTCCTCGGCGGACGCTTCGTCCGGGGGCGGCTCCTCCTCGGGCAGCTCTTCCTCCTCGGGAAGGTCGAAAAAGCGGCGCACCAGCTCCACCTCTTCGAGGCCGTCCTGTGCCTGGTGGATGCGGCGCTCCTCCTGGGAGATGCCGTTGTCCCGTGCCTCCCGGAACTTCTTTATGTCGTCTTCGAGGGCCCGGATCTCCTGCTCCTTGTAACGCACGGCCTTCTCGGTGTCTTCCCGGAGCTTGCGGATGCGGGTCTGGCGTTGTTCTATCACCGAGTTGAGCTTGGACTCCCGCGCCCGGGTCGAGGTGCCGAGCTCCTGCATGCTGATGCCGGCGGCTTCCAGGGTGAGGCGCACGATGGGCACGGCGCTCCCGGGCGGGACCTCCGCCGGGATCTTGCGGATCACCTCCGCCGCCCGCTCGACGGTTAGCCCCTGGGGCTTGTCCATCGGCTGCTCCGGTCCTTCGTCCAGACCGGCCTCTTCGTGCGAGAAGATCGTGGTCTCATCGCCTTCTTCTTCCGGGCCGAACATGCGGGTGAAAAAGCTCCGGCGGGTGGGACGTTCTTCGCTCATTTGGTAGACAGCTCCTCCGTTACCGAGTTGGGCAGTTGGTCTACGGTGCGCGTAACCTCGTCGAGGCTACTGCGAAAGTAGGCGATCCGCTCTTTGAGCCGCACCAGGCCCGGGTCCACGGAGCGCGGCGCGAGGCTGGTGTCTATGGAGAGTAGCTCGCCGCGCAGGTTGCCGAGCAGGCTTTCGACCCCTTCGAGTTGAGCGTTTATGACGCTTATGCCACCGAGCACCTCGCTGTAGCCGGCAAGCTCCTCGCGGCGGCTGGCGATGGCGCTCTCGAAGGGGGCGCGTAACTCCGAGCCCGGTTCCAGCTCCGCCAGGTCTTTCTCCAGCTCTTTTATGCGGCGCGCGATGTTCCGCCGGTCGATGCTCTCCAGGTGGTTTCTCAGCGCGGCCCGCCGCCGCGCTAGCCGCGCGGCGTCCTCGACCTCCCCGACGATGGTAAAGATGTCGTCCTCCAGCAGCGGCCCGTACTCCTCGGGCAGCAGCTCCCAGCTCTCCAGAAGCCCGTCCTGGAGCGCCACGAGCCGCTTCATCTGGGAGGCGGACACCCGGTCCGTCCGCGCCACCCGGCCCAACTCCCGGGCGTTCTCTTTCGCCCGGCTCTTCAGCTCCCGGCGCTTGTTGCCCTTGCGGTCGGCCAGACGCTTGCCCGTGTAGGCGGCCCCGGCCCCGAGCAGGCCGGCCAGGAGGTATGCCCCGTCCAGGGCGGCCATCGTCCCGAAGCCCGCGAACGCGCCGAACGGCGCCAGCCGCACCAGCGTCGCCGAGAAGCCCCGCCGTCTGGTGTGCCTAGCCACGGGGTTGTTCTCCCTCTTCTTCGTCCGCCGCGTCCCGGTCTTCCGGGACCTCGTCCGCCGGTATCCCGTCGGTCTCCGCTTCCAGGGACGCTGCGGGCCGGAGGCCCATCTGGATCTCCATCTCCTCCAACTCCTTCTCGGCGTCGAGGCGCTTTATGTCTATCTCGGTGGCGGCGATCTGGCGGTCGGTCTCGCTCATGCCCAGCTCGCCGACGGCTTCGGCCTCGTAAGACGCCTGCCGGATGGCCTGCCGGGCTTTGTCCAGGTCGCGGGAAGAGTCCGAGAGGGAGATGTTGGCGCGGGCCTCGTTGGCGGCGCGCATGGCGCGGGCCCGCTGGTGCTCCTCCATGAGAGAAGCCCGCTCGCGGACCAGGTCGTTGTAGCGACGCTCCTGCTCGCGGAAGGCCTCCTCCATCTGTTGGGAGTTATTGCGGGCCTCTTCGAGGCGGCCCTCGATCTCGGCCAGGCCGCTCTGGGCCTCCTGCTTCTGCTGGACCACCTGCACGGCGGCCTCCCGCTGGCCCCGGGCGGCGAGCTCGCGCGCCTGGCGCTCCTTGATGGTTATGGTTTTCTGCTTGGAGGCCGCGTCGCTGGCGAGCATCTTCTCGTAGGCCATCGTGCGGGCCGCGGCGACCTGTAGCTTTTTGAGGTTGTCCAGCTCATCCTGGACGGCGTTCTCCAGAAGTATCTCCGGGTTGCGCTGCTCGACTCCCGAGAGAAACCTCCCGAAGAAACCGCGAATGGCCCTGGTAAAACGTCCCATGTATCCGGCTACCCCCGGCGGTAGAACTTTTCAAGGTACCAACCGATTATAGCATCGGTGTTTGGTAGTCCGTTCAAGGTTAACGGGCGGCCCGGTACTGGTTCTCGGGGAGGTGTCCGGCGAGGACCACGTTGGGGGTGTCGTGCTCGAACGCCGCCTCCAGCGCCTGTCCGGCGGCGGCCAGGAGGTCACCCGCCGTCCGGGCGTCGCGGGGGTAGATGGCGGCGCCCGCCCGGCTCGTCCGCGCCCCCAGCGAGTTCGCCACGGCCAGCGCCCGCCCGGCGGCGCTCTCCACCGAACGTTCGTCCACGCCGCTGAGGACCATTCCGAACACGGCCCCCTCGCCGAGCAGTATGGGCTCCGCGATCCGGTCGCGCACCCTGTCGAGCAGCAGGTCCACGTTTCCGACGCCCCGGCCGGGGTCTACCAGGACCACCGAGATCTGCTCCCGCCTCCCCGTGGAGATCTCGCCCGATACCAGATCCAGGAGCATGGTGCCGTCCTCGTCGGTGGCGTACTCTTCGACGCGCCCGCCGCCCGCGGAACCGCGCGCCGCCGCCAGTACAAACCCTCCCGCGAGCCCGAGAACGGCCAGCCGGAAAAAGGCGCCCGCCGCCCCGTTGGGCCCGCCGGCCAGAAGGCCCGGCGCGAGCGCGAGCAGGTACACGAGCAACACAGAGCCCAGCGCCGCCGTTCCTACCCGCCACGACCCGTGCAGCGCCGAGGACAGGAGCAGGGGGAAGTACAGCACGTAAAGCTCGCTGGAGCCCCCGCCGCTGAAAAAGACCACCAGCCCGAGGACCACCGCGTAGAAGGCGTAAGCCCCGGCGCTGAACCCGCCGGTAAAAAGCTCCGCGGGAAGCAGGATCAGGACCCCCGCGCCCGTCACGCCCGCCGCGACCACGAGGTACAGCAGGATAAAGGAGACGGCGGGCTCGTAGGATGGGGCGTGCACGAGCAGCAGCGAGGCGATCATCAGGCCCACAAACAGCAGGGAGAAGACCCTCAAGGTCCGGGCATTGCGCCAGTAGCTGATCCTATCCTCCATCCTGCGATTATCATATGGGTATCCAGGTCATCCCGCCACCCGGAGGTGAGAGTTTGGAAACGGACAACCCATATACTTTTCTGGAAGGTTACGAGGTCTACGGCGTGGACCGACGCAAGGCCGGCCGTATACAGCGGACGGTCTACGACGCGCCGGGCGACGTGCTCAAGTACGTGGTGGTCGACGGGCGCGCCATACCCGCCGAAGACCTGGACGTGCACGCCGACACGCAGAGCGTCTCCGTGCCTTACGACCGGGAGACCATAGAAACAGCCCCGAAGCTGGAAGACTTCTCCGGCGAGTTCGACGATAAGCTCCACGCCCACTACGGGAAACCCGGCCGGCCGTGAGGTTGCTGGCGGCCTTGCTGCTCTTGCTGCTCGCCGCCGGTTGCTCTGATGGTGAAGGCGTCCCCGATACGGGAGAAGAGACCGGAGCCGGACCTGCTCAGGAAACGACGGAGGCTACAGAGGGAGCCCGTGAGCTGCGGGTGGAGCAGCTCACTTCCGGCTCTGACGGTCTCTACCAGCCGCAGGTGGTGGTAGCCCCTTCCGCCGCCGCGCTCTCGGAGGCCGCCGGGGTAGAGGTCCCAGACGTCGGAGAGGGGACGTACCTGGCGGTCTTCTGGGGCGAGCGGCCGACCGGCGGGTACACGGTGGACGTACTGTCCGCCAACCTGGCGGCAGACCGGGTGTCGGTCGAAGTCGCGCTGGAGCCCCCGCCGGAGGACGCCATGGTGTCTCAGGCGCTCACCTACCCCTACGCCGCAGCGCTGGTGCGGGCCGTAGAGCCCTCTGGCAAGGACTTCGTCCTCGTGACGCGGGAAGGCCGCGAGATCGGCTGGCCGGTCCAGCGCACCTGAGGCCCGGACTGCCTTGGGACCGCGGACCCTCGCACGTATAATCCCCCTGTGACCGAGAAGAGCCAGGACATTCGGGAGCGGGTCGAGGAGCTGCGAGAGGCGGTGCGCTACCACAGCCGCCGCTACTACGTAGAGGACGCGCCGGAGATCTCCGACGCCGAGTACGACGCGCTCTACAAAGAACTGGCGCAGCTCGAAGCGGCTTACCCGGAGCTGATTACGCCCGACTCACCCACCCAGCGTGTCGGCGGCGAGCCGCTGGAAGGCTTTGAGGAGGTGCAGCACGCCGTCCCGATGCTCTCCCTCTCCAACGCCCGCAAGGTCGAGGAGCTGCGGGAGTGGGACGCCCGGGTCCGGCGTCTGCTGGGCGAGGACGAGCCGACCTACGTTACCGAGCTGAAGGTGGATGGCCTCGCCGTCTCGCTCCGCTACGAGAACGGTCTCTTCGTCCGCGGGGCGACGCGGGGCAACGGGACGGTGGGCGAGGACGTAACCCGGAACCTCCGCACGATCCGGGCGATCCCGCAGAAGCTCTCGGACGACCCGCCGGCGGTCCTGGAGCCGCGGGGCGAGGTGTACATAAGCCTGGAGGAGTTCGAGAAGCTCAACCAGAAGCGCGAGGCGGCGGGGGAGAGAACGTTCGCCAACCCCCGCAACCTGGCGGCCGGCTCCATAAGACAGCTCGACCCCGGCGTAACGGCCTCCCGGCCCCTGACGCTGTTTCTCTACGGCGTGGGCGAGGGCTACGATAACTACGCGGGCCATTCCGAGGCCCTGGCCGCCCTCAAGAGCTACGGCCTGCGCGTAAACCCCTACGAGGTCTACGAGGACATCGAGTCGGTCATCGAGGAGTGCGAGCGGTGGGCCAAAAAGAGGGAGTCGGTCGGGTACCAGGTGGACGGCGTGGTGGTCAAGGTGGACTCCCGGGAGCAGCAGGAGCGGTTGGGTTCGGTGCAGAAGGCGCCGCGCTGGGCGATAGCGTACAAGTTCGAGCCGCTCGCGAGGCGTACGAAGCTGGAGAAAGTCTGGGTCAACGTCGGCCGCACCGGGGCGCTCACCCCCCAAGCCGTCCTCGCGCCGGTCAACGTCGGCGGCGTGACCATCTCGCGGGCCAGCCTGCACAACGAGGACTACATAAAGGAGAAGGGCATCCTCGTCGGGGACACGGTGGTCGTCGAGCGGGCGGGGGACGTGATCCCTCAGGTGGTCCGTTCGATCCCCGAGGAGCGCACCGGCGCTGAGTACCGGTTCGAGATGCCCACAGAATGCCCCGTCTGCGGGGAGCCGGTCTCCCGGCCGGAGGGTGAGGCCGTGACCCGCTGCGTCAACACCCGCTGTCCGGCGCAGGCGTTGGAGCACATAACCCACTGGTCCTCCCGGGGCGCGATGGACATAGACGGCCTCGGCGAGAAGCTCGCTACCCGCCTTTTCGGGCTCGGCCTCATAAAAGACGTGGCGGGGATCTACGAGCTGGAGGCCGAACAGCTAGTGCCGCTCGAAGGCTTCGGCGAGAAAAGCGCGGAGAACCTGGTCCGGGCCATAGAAAAGAGCAAGGAGCAACCGTTCCCCCGCGTGCTGTACGCCCTGGGTATCCGGCACGTCGGCGCGGTGACGGCGGCCCTGATCGCCGAACGCTTCTCCGGCGAGGACTTGCTGAACGGCCTCTCCGTGGAGCAGCTCACGGAGATAGCCGGCATCGGCGAGGTGGTGGCGCGGGCGGTCGTCGAGTACTTCGCCCTGGAGGACAATCGCGAGCTCGTCCGGCGGCTCATGGACCTCGGCCTGAACTTCGGTGCCGTGGAGGCCGCCCCGGCGGAGGGGCCGCTCGCCGGCAAGCGGGTCGTCGTTACCGGCACGTTGAGCCGGCCCCGAAGTTATTTTGTGGAGAAGATCGAGGGCTCCGGCGGCACCTTCACCTCCTCGGTCAGCAAGAACACCGACTACGTGCTCGCCGGGGAAGAGGCCGGCTCCAAGCTGGAGAAGGCCCGGGAGCTCGGCGTTCCGGTCCTGGATGAGGCGGGCTTTGAGGAGTTGCTTGAGCGCGGCCGGTAAGACCCTGCGCCGGATCTCGTGGCGCGAGGGGTTCGCGAGCGGTTACTTGAGTATTCCCTCGCGTTTCTCTTCTTCGTAGAGCCGCTCGGAGACGAACTCCTTCAGAAGGGTCTGGTAGCCCTTATGCTTGTGCTCGGCAAGTTGCTTGAGGCGCCTCAGCACATCCTCGTCGAAGCGAACGGCTATCGGGGTCGTGCGGCCCGTTCTCGGACGGGCGGGCGGCATGTCTTTCTCGGCCACCGGGCCGGAGCTCCCCAGGTACTCCTCGGTGACCTCGTGGGTGTCCCAGAACTCTCGCGCCTCTTTCTCGGTCGCGAGGTTCGGCACCTCAGACGGGTCTCTAATGGGGATCTTTTTGTCGCTCATCGCTGTCGCCTCCTGTACGATTTCTTCTCGTTCGGGCCCGCGTCCCGGGCCGTTACCACGCGCCACAGGTTTTTCTTCCGGTCCAGGATGACCACCAGCACCCTGCCGACTTCAGTCATACCGATGTAACCCACGCGTCCGCGCCTGGCCGGGAAAGTGACTCGGCCAGGATCCAGGACAGCGTCCTCGGCTTCGTCGGGATCGATCCCGTGCCGGGCGATGTGGTCGAGGTCGTATTCATCCCAATCGAACACGCGGTTCCATTACAATTACAGTATATCCCATAGTATATACACAGAGCGTAACCTTGATGATCGCCCTCAAGTTCGGGAAATAGAACTTCCTTGCCGCGCCTGTATAGTGTGGACCGGTATGTTGAGTGGTCTTGGCGAGAGGTGGCGCCGGATCTCGTGGCGCGCGGGGTTCGCGAGCGGGCTGCGGACGACGTGGGAGCTGGGCAAGATCATCTTTCCCGTGACGCTCGCGGTCTCGATTCTCCAGTACACGGCGCTCTACGACGCGCTGCTCGCCGGGCTCACGCCGGTGATGGCCCTGATCGGGCTCCCCGACGAGGCCGCGATTCCGCTGGTTTTGGGCAACTTGCTGAACCTCTACGCCGCCATCGGGGCGATCCTGACGATGGAGCTGACGGTAAAGCAGGTGTTTATCCTGGCCCTGATGCTGAGCTTCTCCCACTCGCTGCCGGTCGAATCGGCGGTGTGCCGGCGTGTCGGGGTGAGCGTCACGCTCGTGATCGGGTTCCGCGTGATGCTCGCGGTGGCTTCGGCGGTAGCCGTGAAAACCCTCTGGGACGGCGGGGGAGAAACGGCCCGCTACGGTATCGTACCCGCGCCCGAGGCGGAGCCTTCGGGGTGGGCGGAGATCTCCTTCTCGGCGTTGCAGTCGGCCACCGCCGGGGTAATCCAGCTTGCGCTCATAGTCGTTCCGGTGATGGTGGTTATACAGGCTCTCAAGGACCTCGGCGCGCTGGGACGGTTCGCGGGGTGGATGCGCCCGCTGATGAGCCCGCTGGGCATCGCGCCGCGCGGGGCGGTGACGATGACGGGCGGCCTCGTCTTCGGCCTCGCCTTCGGGGCGGGCGTGATCCTGGAGCAGGCCCGCGAGCAGAAGTTCACCCGGCGGGAGATCACGCTGATAATCCTCTTCCTGTGCGCCTGCCACGCCGTGATCGAGGACACGCTCATCTTTATCCCATTGGGCATCAACGTCTTGCCGCTACTGCTGATCCGGCTCGCCGTCGCCGTCTTGCTTACGGTCCTCGTCGCGTATCTGTGGCGGGAGAACCGGGCGCAAAACGAGTTCTCCTGAAAGTTTTCTCGCTCCGATTTTGAAACCAACCTGCAGTACTGTATTAAGAAGCCGCTGTTTCGGGTACGCTAGACTCGTCTAGAGTCGAAAGGAGAGCAGGCCTTGAGCGAGAGAAAAGGACAGCAGAGCCCGCTGCAGACCGAACGTGGTGGCACCGTTATACAAGACTCCGTCGTCTCCCAGGTCGCGGGCATCGCGGCCCAGGAAGTCGAGGGCGTGCAGATGGGCGGAAGCACTTCCCAGATGGTCGGTGGCTTTCTCGGCAGCGTAACCGGCGGGCCCGGTGGAGCCGGAGGAGGCCAGGCTACCCGGGGAGTGAGCGTGGAGGTCGGCCAGGAGGAGGCCGCCGTAGACCTCACCATGGTGGTGGAGTACGGCAAGTCCATACCCCAACTCTCGGAGGCCGTCCGCCGCAACGTCATAAACCGGGTGGAGAACCTCGTAGGCCTCCGCGTAACCGAGGTCAACATATCGGTAGACGACGTACAGTTCCCTGAAGAACGGCCCCGGCTCGGACAACAGCAGCAGGTAGAGCAGGAAGCCCGGCAGCAGGTGCAGAAGGGCTAGACCGCCAGAGGAGCCCGCCGAAAACCCTACGCAACCCCAAACCCACCAGGGGCCGAAACCAGATCTGGTTTCGGCCCCGTCTTCGTTGCCCGTAAAGACCAACCAGGCGCGCCTTGAACCCCGCCCGAAAAAAACTTGTCCGGGAACCTCTTGACCACAATAGAACCATATGGTACATGTTTCTTTATAAGAGACATGTTCGTAATACGCAACACGCGGAAGTGCTTCGACGGTGTGTTGCGGACGGGATAGCCGTGGTTGCCACTAGCTAGTTGGGCGCTGGTTCCGCGGCTACGAGCGGGAGGTTGGTGGTGGAAGACAGGGCCGATATAGTGGTCATCGGGGCGGGAATCGTCGGCTGCAACGTTGCGGACCATCTGACGCAGATGGGCTGGCGGGACGTGGTGGTCCTGGATCAGGGGCCGCTCTTCGAGGCCGGAGGGTCCACCTCCCACGCGCCGGGCCTGGTTTTCCAGACGAACCCCTCCAGGATGATGACCGAGCTGGCGAAGTACGGGGTCCGGCGCTATTCGGAGCTGGATCTCGACGGCCAGCCGTGCTTCTATCCGGTAGGAGGCATAGAGGTCGCGGCCACGCCCGCGCGCTGGAAGGACCTCAAACGCAAGCACGGGCTCGCCGTCTCGTGGGGTCTAGAGCCCGAGCTAATGTCGCCGGAAGAATGCGCGGAGCAGATGCCGCTGCTGGACCCGGAAAAGGTCTACGGCGGCCTTTTCGTGCCGGACGACGGCATCGCCAAGGGCGTCCGGGTCTCCGAGGCCGCGGCCCGGCAGGCAACCGAGCGCGGCGCGAGGTTCTACGGTGAGACGGAGGTTACGGGGATCGAGGTAAAGGGCGGCCGGGTGCGGGCCGTGGAGACCTCGCGCGGCAGGATAGAAACGGAGCTGGTCGTGAGCTGCGCCGGGATGTGGGGACCCAGGATCGGGCGCATGGTCGGGATGAGCGTCCCCCTGCTGCCGATGCAGCACCAGTACGCCTGGACGACGCCGCTCGAGGAGCTGGCGGGCGAGACGCGGGAGGTAGTCCACCCCATCCTGCGCCACCAGGACTACGCCATGTACTTCCGGCATCAGGGGGAGCGCTACGGTATCGGGGCGTACCGGCACCGCCCGATGCCCATTTCCGCCGACGACATACCGAAATACGAGGACGCGGAGGTCATGCCATCCATAATGGAGTTCACCCCGGAGGACTTCCAGCCCTCGCTCGACGAGGCGCGCCGGATGCTGCCGCCGCTGCGCAACGCGGGGCTGGAGGCCCCGATCAACGGTCTGTTCTCGTTCACGCCGGACGGCGGGCCGCTGCTCGGGGAGTCGCGCGAGGCGCGGGGCTTCTGGGTGGCGGAGGCCGTGTGGGTGACGCACGCCGCCGGGGTCGGCCGGGCGGTGGCCGAGTGGATCACGACCGGCGCCCCGGGCATCGACCTGGCCGGGGCCGACGTCCACCGCTTCGAGCCGTGGGCCCTGAGCCCCGCCTACGTCCGGGAGCGCAGCATGCAGTCGTTCCGGGAGGTCTACGACATCATCCACCCCCAGCAGCCGATGGAGGAGCCACGCCCGCTGCGCACGAGCCCCTTCTACCCCCGGCAGAAGGAACTGGGGGCGTACTTCCTGGAGGCGACGGGCTGGGAGCGGTCCCACTGGTTCGAGGCCAACGCCCCGCTGGTGGCGGGCCGGGACATCCCCGGGCGCGACGCGTGGTCCGGGCGCTACTGGTCGCCCATCGTCGGCGCGGAGCACCAGGTAACCCGCGAGCGGGTCGCCCTCTACGACATGACCCCGCTCAAGCGGGCCGAGGTCGGCGGGCCGGGGGCGCTGGAGTTCCTGCAACGCCTGAACACCAACCAGCTCGGCAAGCCCCCCGGTAAGGTCACCTACAGCCTGATGCTCGACCCGGCGGGCGGCGTAAAGAGCGACATAACGGTCGCCCGGGTGGGCGAGGAGCTGTTCCAGGTCGGGCTCAACGGCCCCCGCGACGTCAACTGGATGGAGCGAAACCTGCCGGGCGACGGCTCGGCGTGGCTGAGGGACATCACCGCCGGCACCTGCTGCATCGGTGTGTGGGGACCGGCGGCTCGGGAGCTGGTGCAGTCCCTGAGCGAGGACGACTTCTCGGGCGCGGCGTTCGGCTTTTTCAACGTCCGGGAGGTTTACCTGAGGGAGGTGCCGGTGCGGGCGCTGCGGCTCTCGTACGTCGGGGAGCTGGGGTGGGAGCTCTACACCTCCGCCGACCTGGGCCTGCGGCTCTGGGACCTGCTGTGGGAGGCCGGCCAGGAGTACGGCGTCATCGCCGGTGGGCGCGGGGCCTTCAACGGCCTCCGGCTGGAGAAAGGCTACCGGGCCTGGGGCACGGACATGACCACCGAGCACGACCCCTACGAGGCGGGCCTCGGCTTCGCCGTGAAGCCCGGCAAGGGAGACTTTGTCGGCCGGGAGGCGCTCCTGCGCCGTCTGGAGGAAGGCCCGCGTCGGAGGCTCGTCTGCCTGACGCTGGACGACCCGGAGGTCGTGGTCGTGGGGAACGAGCCCGTCTACTCGGACGGCGCGGCGGTCGGGTACGTGACCAGCGCGGCCTACGGCTACTCGGTCGGGCAGAGCGTCGCCTACGCCTGGGTGGCGCCGTCCCTCGCGGAGCCCGGGACGGCGTTGGAGGTGGAGTACTTCGCGGAGTGCTACCCGGCCACGGTGGCCGAGGAGCCGCTCTTCGACCCGGAGATGCGGCGGATGCGCGACGCTTCGCTGGTGGCAAAGAGCGTGTAGAGAGGAGAGTACGCCAAAAGTAAAGCCGGCGCGGCCTGAAAGAGGTTTGGCGACCACGGACCGCCCGGCCCGGTGACACAAGGAAGTGAATCCCTTGCGAAGTCCACATTCTAGCGCACCCGCGTCCGAACACCCGCACCTCCACGGAGGTGCGGGGGACCCGGCGAGGCCACGAAACCCCTACGAGAGCGGTTGCGGGGGGCGCTGATGCGACGAAGTACCTAGACGATAACCGCGTTGAGTGTTCCCCGGCCCCGGCGAGGCCGCAGACAAGGAGAAAGCCCATGACCGACGTGCAGACGAACGGAAACCGGCTCGACAAGACGGTGCCCAACCCGGAGATACTGCTGTACACCCGGATAAAGAAGTCCCCGTACTTCTACGGTTCGCGCCGCCACGGGGTGGCCATGTACAGCGTCTACAACCACCACTACCACCCGCGCCACTACGGCGACCCGGTCGAGGAGTACTGGCGGCTCCTCGAAGGCGTGACGTTGTGGGACGTGGGCGGCGCCGAGCGGCAGGTGGAGATCACCGGCCCCGACGCCTTTGAGTTCACCAACATGCTTACGCCGCGCAACCTGCACAAGTGCAACGTTGGCCAGTGCAAGTACGCCTTCATAACCGACGAGAACGGCGGCATTATCAACGACCCCGTCTTGCTCCGGCTGGATGAGAACCACTTCTGGCTCTCGCTGGCCGACAGCGACGTGCTGCTCTGGGCGAAGGCGCTCGCCTACAACTCGAAGTTCGACGTGGAGATAAGGGAGCCCGACGTGGGCCCGATGCAGATTCAGGGTCCCAGGTCCAGGGAGGTCATGACGGACCTCTTCGGCGAGGGCATCCTGGAGGTCCCCTACTACTACATGGTCCACCGGGATCTGGACGGGATGGAGCTAGTCATCTCCCGCACCGGCTACTCGGGCGAGCTGGGGTACGAGCTGTACTTGAAGAACGCGAGCCGCGACGGGCTGAAGCTCTGGGACGCGGTGATGGAGGCGGGCCGCCCCTACGACCTGGCTCCCATCGGTCCCTGCCACATCCGGCGCATCGAGGGCGGCATCCTGGCCCACGGCTGCGACATGACGATCGAGGAGAACCCCTACGAGGTCGGTTACGGCTACAAGTGGATGGTCGAGCTGGAGCAGGATCAGGACTTTATAGGCAAAGAAGCCCTGCGGAAGGTCGCCGAAGAGGGCGTCACCCGCAAGCTGGTGGGCGTGGAGATCGGGGGCTCGAAGCTCGGCTCGTACAACGACGGGTCCATGATCGACTTCTTCCCCGTCCTCGCTGCCGGCGAGCGGATCGGCAAGGTCACCTCGGCTTGCTACTCGCCGCGCCTGGACAAGAACATCGGCTTCGCCATGCTGCCGGTCGAGTACGGCGCCACCGGGGTCGAAGTGGAGGTCGTGCGTCCCGGCGAGACGGTACCCGCCACCGTGGCCGACCGGCTCTTCTTCAAGCCGGAGCACGCCGAGCAGGTCCTCTCGGCCGCCGGCTCCCGGAACGTGTAGGAACGTGGCATAGAAGCAATGAGCCAAGAAATCGACACAATGTGTCGCTTGACGGAGGTCTTGAAGGATCCCCGGTACGAGGTTATCCCGCTGGAAGGTATCGAGGAGCAGGTCTTCGAGTACGTGCCGCCGGGGTTCAGGCTCACGGTCACGGCTTCGCCGAGCCGGGGGCTCGGCCCGACGCTGGAGGTGGCCGGGCGGCTGTCGGAGGCGGGTTACCGGGTGGTCCCGCACCTCTCGGCCCGGCTGGTAGCTGATGAGGCGCACCTGAAGGAGATCCTGCACCGGATGCGCGAGGCCGGCATCCGGGAGGCGTTCGTGGTCGCGGGCGACCGGGACCAGCCCGTTGGCGAGTTCACCGGCGCGCGGGAGCTGCTGGAGGCTATGGCGGCCCTGGATCACGGGCTCGAAAAGGTCGGGATCACCGGCTACCCCGAGAGCCACCCGTTTATCAGCGACGAGGCGACCATAAAGGCCATGTACGAGAAAGCGCCCTACGCAGACTACATCGTCAGCCAGATGTGCTTCGACCCGGGGGTTATCTTGGGCTGGATCCGGCGCATCCGCCAGCGCGGCGTGACGTTGCCGGTCGAGGTCGGGATGCCGGGCCCGGTGGACCGGTTGAAGCTCTTGCGGATCTCCGCGAGCATCGGCCTCGGCGAGTCGGCCCGGTTTCTCAGGAAACACCACAACCGGCTCCTGCGGCTGTTCGTGCCCGGCGGGTACGAACCCGGACGCCTGGTCGAAGGAATCGCCCCGTACCTGGGAGACCCCTGGAGCGATATACGGGGCTTCCACATTTACACCTTCAACGAGGTGTACAAGACCGAGGTCTGGCGGCGGAGCGAGCTGGAGCGTCTCGGCGCGGCGGCGTAGAAGGAGGGTTTGACGTGATCCAACCAACAAAACAGCCCGACGACCTGGAGATCGCCCGCCGGGCCCGGTTGAAGCCTTTGGAAGGGATCGCGGCGGAGATCGGCCTCAGGCCGCATCTGCTGGAGCACTACGGCGACGCCGTAGCCAAGATCAAGCTAGAAGCCATAGACGAACTCGCGGGCCGGCCCCGGGCTAAGTACGTGGTGGTCTCGGCCATCACCCCCACGCCTTTGGGTGAGGGCAAGACCACGACCACCGTCGGGCTCGGGCAGGCTTTCAAGCACCTCGGCAAGACCGCTACGGTCGCCATCAGGCAGCCCTCGATGGGCCCCACGTTCGGCATCAAGGGCGGCGCGGCGGGCGGCGGCTACAGCCAGGTCGTGCCGATGGAGATGCTCAACCTCCACCTCACCGGCGACACCCACGCGGTCACGGCGGCCCACAACCTCCTCTCGGCCATGATCGACAACCACGTCCACCACCACGACGACTTCTTCAACGTGGACCGCCACTCCATCACCTGGCGGCGGGTCCTGGACGTGAACGACCGCTCCCTCCGGCACATCGTCACCGGCCTGGGTCCCCGGGAGGACGGCGTTCCCCGCGAGTCGGGCTTCGACATCACCGCCGCCTCGGAGGTCATGGCGATACTCGCCCTGGCGACCTCGCTGCGGGACCTGCGGGAGCGGCTCGGCCGGATCGTCATCGGCTCCAGCACGAGCGGGGAGCCGATCACCGCCGAGGACCTCCGCGCCGCCGGTGCTATGGCGGTAATCCTCAAGGAGGCCATAAAGCCGAACCTGATGCAGACGCTGGAGAACACTCCGGTACTGGTCCACGCTGGCCCCTTCGGCAACATCGCCCACGGCAACTCCTCCATCGTGGCCGACCGGGTCGGCATCCGCGGCGGGGACTTCCTTGTCACCGAGGCGGGCTTCGGGGCCGACATGGGCGCCGAGCGCTTCTTCAACATCAAGTGCCGCGCCTCGGGATTCGAACCCGACGCCGCGGTGCTGGTCGCCACCGTGCGCGCCCTCAAGGTCCACTCCGGCCACCACAGGGTAAAGGCCGGGAGGCCCCTGCCGGACGGGCTCCTCCAGGAGAACCCGGACGACGTGCACGCCGGGGCGGAGAACCTGCGCAAGCAGGTAGAGAACATCCGACTGCACGGCGTCTCGCCGGTCGTGGCGATAAACGCCTTCCCCACCGACCATCCCTCCGAGCACGCGGCGATAAGGGAGATAGCAGAGGCCCTGGGTGCCCGGGTCGCCGTCTGCAACCACTTCGCCGAGGGTGGCCGGGGCGCCACGGATCTCGCTGAGGCCGTCGCCGAAGCCGCCGAGGAACCCACCAGCTTCCGCTTTCTCTACCCTGAAGAAGCAACCCTGCGGGAGAAGATAGAGACCGTGGCGAAAAAGGTCTACGGGGCCTCGGGCGTCGAGTACGACATGGCCGCGGCCCGCCAGATCGAATCCTACGAGAATCACGGCTTCGGCCGCCTGCCGGTTTGCATCGCCAAGACGCACCTCTCCATCTCCTCGAACCCGGCGCTCGTGGGCGCGCCTACGGGCTGGACGCTGCCGGTGCGGGAGGTGCGGGCGTCGGTGGGGGCGGGCTTTATCTACCCCATCTGCGGCGAGATGCGCACGATGCCGGGCTTGAGCGCCCACCCCGCCGCCGAGCGCATAGACATCGACGAGAACGGCGAGATAGTGGGCCTTTCGTGAGCGAGGCGTTCCCGGACTACCCCAAGCTTCCGCTCAGCCGGTTTCTGGAGCTTCTCTCCTCCGGCGAGCCGGCCCCCGGCGGCGGGGCGGCGGCGGCCGTAACCGTGACCCTCGCCGCTGCCCTCGCGGGTATGGCCGCCCGGCTCTCGGAGAACCACCTCCCTGACGCCGCTGAGCTGGCCCAAAAGGCCGAGGAGCTGAGAACCGCAGCGACACCGCTAACGGAGGCCGACGCCGCGGCCTACGCGGAGGTCATCGCGGCGCAGCGCGAAGGCGCGAACATCCGGAAAGCGCTCTCGGGGGCGGCGGACGTCCCCCTGGCCGTCGCCGAAGCCGGGTCCGGGGTGGCCGGCATCGCCGCCCGGCTCGTGGAGGACGGCAACCCGAACCTGAAAGGGGACGCCGTCGCGGCGGTCCTGCTGGCCGAGGCCGCCACGCGCGCCGCCGCGACGCTCGTGGAGATAAACCTCTCCGGCGGCGACGCGCAGGACGAGCGGCTCGCGCGCGCCCGGGAGCTGGTCGAGGCTGCGACGGAAGCCCGCCACGCCGTGGGGACCACGTAAAACGAGGACAGGAGGCAGTGATGCCCGAGAGAAGGACCCCGCTGTACGACTACCATCTGCGCTCCGCCCGGGAGCTGGTAAAGGGCGGCGGGGACTACATGTTCCCCACCTCCTACACCTCGCCGGTCGAGGAGCATTTGAACGTCCGGCGCAACGTCGGGATGCAGGACCTGTCCACGATGGGCGAGATCGACATCAAGGGACCGGGGGCCGAGCGGCTCGTGCGGCGGCTGCTCGTCAACGAGGTGCTCGACCTGGAGCCGGGACAGCTCCGCTACTCGACCATGTGCAACGAGCGGGGCGGCATCGTGGACGACGTCACCGTCTACAAGTTCACCGACGAGCACTTCATGATCGTCGCCAGCTCCGGGCCGCGCCTCAAGAGCTACCGCTGGGTCGCCGAGCACGCCGAAGGCCGGAGCGCCTACGTCACCGACGTGACCGCCGCGGTAGCCCTGCCGGTGGTGCAGGGGCCGCGCTCGCGCAAGCTCCTCAAGACCGTGGTCGAGGACGTGGACCTCGACGCCCTGCGTTTCTTCCGGTTCGCGCCGGGTAGGATCGGGGAGATAGAGCTGATCATCTCCCGCTCCGGCTACACCGGGGAGCTGGGCTACGAGCTGTACACGCCCGCCGACCAGGCCCAGGTCCTCTGGGAGCACCTGCTGCGGGCGGGCCGGGAGTTCAACCTCATGCCCTACGGCGTGGCCGCGATGCAGTCCCTGCGCATCGAGAAGAGCCTGCCGCTCTACGGCTCGGACATTAACGAGGACTACACCCCGTTCCACGCGGGGCTCGGACGCTGGGTGCGCTTCGACAAACCGGACTTTGTCGGGCGTGAGGCGCTCCTGCGGGTGCAGGGGGAGGGCCTGGAGAAGCGGTGGACCGGCCTCGTCCTGGAGAGCGAGGTCCCGGCCGCCGTGGGCGACGCCGTCTACAGCATCGCCGACGTGGCGAGCTTCCGAGAGAAGATGTACAGCGGCAGCGAGGCCGGGGAGTACAAGGACGACCTGCTGCCCGGCGAGCGGCGGGTAGGGCACGTGACCTGCAGCGCCCAGGGGCCCTCGGTCGGAGCGGTGGTCGCGATGGCCTACGTGGAGACCGCCCACTCCTGGCCGGGCAACAACCTCCTGGTGGAGATAAACGGCCGGCCCATACCGGCCCGCGTTGCCCAGCCGCCCTTCTTCGACCCGGAGATGGCCCGGGTGCGGGCCAAGCCCCAGGACGACGACCGGCGGCTGGAGCCCAGTCCCGAGCCGGCGCCCTACGCCAACGCCTCGGTGAACGGCAGCGCCTGATGGCCAGCACCTATCAGCCGAAGCGCTACGACGCGATCGTCGTGGGCGCGGGCGCGATGGGGAGCGCGGCGGCCTACTACCTGGCCCGGCGCGGCAAGCGGGTGCTGGCCCTGGAGCGCTTCGGCATCCCGCACACGATGGGCTCCTCCCACGGCTACACGCGCATCATCCGGCTCGCCTACTACGAGGACCCCTCCTACGTGCTGCTGCTGAGGCGGGCGTACGAGCTGTGGCGGGAGATTCAAGACATCGCCGGCGAGAAGCTCCTCTACACCACCGGCTCCATAGACGCTGGCCCGGAGGACTCCTGGGTCTTTAAGGGCTCCTGGGAGTCCTGCAGGCTCCACGACCTCCCCCACGAGGTGCTCACCGGCGCGGAGCTGCACCGCCGTTACCCCGGCTACCACCTGCCCCCGGACCACCTCGCCCTCCTCCAACCCGACGGCGGCTTTCTCACCCCCGAACGCTGTATCGTCGCCTACGTGATGGCTGCCCAGGCCCGGGGGGCCGAGGTCCACGGCCACGAGCCGGTGCTGGGGTGGGAACCGCTGGAAGGCGGCGTCCGGGTGAGGACCGGCCGCGACACCTACGAGGCCGACCGGCTCGTCTTCACCGCCGGCGCCTGGAACGGGAACCTGCTCGGCGTCCTGGACGGGCTCGCCGTGCCCGAGCGGCAGGTGCTCGCCTGGCTCCAGCCTACCCGGCCCGAGAACTTCCGGCCCGCCAGCTTCCCGGTCTTCAACCTGCTCGTGGACGAGGGCCGCTTCTACGGCTTCCCGGTCTTCGGCGTGCCGGGCTTCAAGTTCGGCAAGTACTTCCACCTGAACGAGACCGGCGACGCCGACGAGCTTGACCGCGAGGTCCGCGACCGCGACGAGCAGGTCCTGCGGGCGTTCGCCGAAAGGTACTTCCCGGAGGGTTGCGGCCCCACGATGAGCCTGCACACCTGCATGTTCACCAACACCCCGGATCACCACTTCCTCATAGACCGGCACCCGGAGCACGAGCAGGTATCGTTCGCCTCGGCGTGCTCCGGGCACGGGTTCAAGTTCGCCAGCGTGATCGGGGAGGTCCTGGCCGACCTCGCCACCACGGGCGTCACCCGCCACGACATAAACCTCTTCCGCCTGGACCGTTTCCGATCGGACCGTCCTGGCCGGACCGCCGCCGGGGACCACAGGCCCGATAGCAAGCCCCGGTTTCCTGCCCGGGTTACGGAGGTAAGAACGTTCTGGTAGAGTAAGGCGATCCTGCCTCCCCAGAATAGGATGTGTATGCCGTGAGCCCCGTCGAAGGCAAGAGTTCTTCCGTACAGTCGGTGGACCGAGCCGTGACCGTCATGGAGCTTCTCTCCCGTCAGGGTTGGTCGGGCGTCACCGAGGTGGCCAACGAGCTGGAAATCCACAAGTCCACGGCCTACCGGTTGCTCGCAACGCTCCGGGACCGGGGCCTGGTGGAGCAGGACAGCAAGACCGAGAAGTACCGGCTGGGCTTCGGGGTCGTGCTGCTGGCGAGCACGGTCACGGCGGACCTGGACATCGTGCGCCACGCCCGCCCGGTCTGTGAACGCCTGAGCGAGGAGACGGAGGAGACGGTCACCGTTACGGCCCTGGAAGGCGACGAGGCGGTCATCATCCACCAGAGCATCTCCACGTCGTCCATGATGTCCGTAGACTGGTCCGGCTGGCACACGCCGCTGCACGCCACGGCCGCCGGGAAGGTGCTTCTGGCCTTTATGCCGGACGCGCAGCGGCGGCGCATCCTCCAGAAGCCTCTGGAACGCCTCACCGAGCACACGGTGGTAGACCTCTCGGCTCTGAACGGGCAGCTTCAGGAGGTTCGGGAGACGGGCTACGGGTACATCGTCGAGGAGCTGGAGGTCGGGATGAACGCCGTGGGCGCCCCGATACGCTTCTCCGACGGGAAGGTTCTGGCCGCCGTCTCCGTCTCGGGGCCCGCTTTCCGGCTCCCGGAGCAGGCGGTGCCCGAGACGGGAGAGCTGGTGAAACAGGCGGGCGCGGAGATCTCTCACAGCCTCGGCTTCTACGGCGGGCCCGGCGCGGACGGCAACAACGGCGGATAATGCCGGGCCCGGAGCCCGCACCCGGCCGAATACGCAACCTCTCTTTCGGCCTCACCGTCTTCGTCTTCGTCGTGGGCCTCGTGAAGCTGCTCGAAGCCGTCTACGCCGCCTGGAAAGTGCCCGCCTTCTCGAGAGACGAGCCCCGCGGAACCGAACCGCACACCCCCCGGCTCTCGGTCGTGGTTCCCGCCCGCGACGAGGAGGCCGCGCTCGAGAAGGCGCTGCCGACGCTGCTGGGCCAGGACTACCCGGACCTGGAGATCGTCCTGGTCAACGACCGCTCCGCGGACGGGACCGGGGAGGTTTTCGACCGCTTTGCCGGGGCGCGCGAAGGCACGCGTGTAATCCACGTCGAGCACCTGCCGGAGGGCTGGCTCGGCAAGAACCACGCCGCCTATGCGGGGGCCCGCAGCTCCACCGGGGAATGGCTCCTCTTCACCGACGCTGACGCCCGCTTCCGGCCCGGCACGCTCCGCCGGGCTGTTGCCCGTGCCGAAGCGGACGGCCTAGACCACCTGACCCTGGTGCCTCGCTGGGACCTCTCCGGCTACTGGCTCCGGGGGGTCGTGGCGTTCTTCTACACGGTCTTCCTGCTCTACGGCGGCTACTACCGGGCGAACCTGCCCCGCTACAAGAAAGGCGCCGGCGTGGGGGCGTTCAACCTCATCCGGCGCGGGGCCTACGAGGAGATCGGCACCTACAAGGCTTTCGCGCGGCGTCCGGACGACGACCTGGCCCTGGGCGGCCGGGTAAAGAGACTCGGGCTGCGCCAGCGGATGCTCGGGGGGCACCACCTCGTCTCCGTGCCGTGGTACGGTTCTCTCCGGGATCTGGTCCGGGGCTTCGAGAAGAACGCCTTCGCCAACCTGGGCTACAGCCTTCCCCGGGCCGCCTTGTACTCCGGGTGCCTGCTGCTCGTCACCGTCGGCCCGTTCGCCGCCGTACCCTTCTCGACGGGGCTCACCCGCCGGCTCCACCTCGCGGCGGCGTCGGCGCAACTGGGGGTGTTCGCGATCACCAACCGCTCCATGGGAGGGCGGGTGCTGCCGCTGGCGGTGGGCTATCCGGTCTTTGGCCTTATCTTCACCGGCGCCCTTCTCCGGGCAACCCTGCTCGCGCTCCGGCGCGGGGGCATCTACTGGCGGGGAACCTTCTATCCCACCTCACTCCTGCGCCGCGGCGAATAGCTCTACCCTGTAGGGAGTGCTTTTTTGTAAGAGACGCACTCGAAAGGACCGATACGGCTGCGCCGGACATCCCGGTGGCCGTTGCGACAGCAGGGATAGAGGTAGCCCAGGCAGGCGGAGAAGCGAACCGGTTCGTTCACAGCGTGCCTCTTCGGTATAGATTAACCTCGCTTCGTTACCTCGATACTACTGTCAGGGGGAGACGATCGTAGACCTGTCGGCCTACAAAGGAAAAAAGCGCCTGCTCCTGGTCTTTGCCCCCTCACCCTCCGACGGGCGCTTCCGGGAGCAGGAGCGCCGGTTCGCGGGCAGCGAGCCCGGCTTCGAGGACCGCGACCTGCTGGTGCTACGCCTCTTCGAGGACGCGGACGCCGCGGGTTTGCGAGACGCCTCCGGTATAGAAGCCGGCCGGTTCGCCGTGGTGCTGGTCGGCAAGGACGGTGGCGAGAAAGCCCGCTGGTCCGGACCGGTATCCGAGCGGGAGGTCTTTGCCCGCGTAGACGCCATGCCCATGCGCCGGCGCGAGATGCGGGAGAAGAAACGGTAGCATCTACCGGGCACTGCCAATCCTTACCGGACGGAGGGTCTGCTTGGAAATGTTTCAGGAGAGCGGAAGCGGGGTGAGACGGCCCCGCGCCCTGTGGCGGCTCGTCATCCAGTTCGCCGGGTTTGTTATCTTGCTCACGCTCGTGGCGAACGTTCTGGTGGCGGCGTGGGTCTCGTTCTCCCCGGCGGCGGTCTCCGGCCCCGGACAGGAGCTTGCCGGCTCCGCGGAGGTGCTCGTAATCAACGGGTTCGCCTCGCTCGTAGCGGTCTTCGTCAGCGTGGGGCTGGCGGCGCGTTTTCTGGACCGGCGGCCGCTCGCGGACTTCGGCCTGCGAATAGACGCCGGGTGGTGGCTGGACCTGTTCCTCGGCCTGTTCCTCGGGGCGCTGCTCATGACCGCGATCTTCGTGGTCCAGCTGGCGTTCGGCTGGGTCTCCGTCACCGGAACCTTCGAGACCGCCGCCCCGGACGCTCCCTTTTTTCTGGCCGTGCTGGTACCCCTGACGGCCTTCGTGTTCGTGGGGATATACGAAGAGCTGCTCTCCCGGGGCTACCAGCTCCGGAACATCGCCGAGGGCCTCAACTACCCGTCCGTCGGGCCGCGGGGCGCGATCGTCATCGCCTGGGTCCTGACCTCCGTCTTTTTCGGCTTTCTGCACCTGGGCAACCCGAACGCGACCCTGCTCACCTCCTTCAACATCGCCCTGGCGGGCCTGCTTCTCGGCGCCGGCTACGTGCTGACGGGAGAGCTGGCCATCCCGATAGGGCTGCACATAACCTGGAACTTCTTCCAGGGCACCGTCTTCGGCTTCCCGGTGAGCGGCATAGAGCCGATCGGGGCGAGCTTTATCTCCATCGAGCAGTCGGGGCCCGAGATCTGGACCGGCGGCGCCTTCGGCCCCGAAGGCGGTCTGCTGGACCCGATAGCCGTGCTCGCCGGCAGCCTCCTGATCGTCCTCTGGGTGCGGCTGCGTCACGGCCGGGTTCGCCTCCACCTTCCTCTGGTCGAACCGCCGAAGACCAGGTCCGAAAGCCCCGGAGCCGAAGACCCTCTCTCCGGCCGGGATGCCTGACACATATTCCGCGTGGCCTTTCCCGTAGACTCGCTAAAGACTACGAGCAGGAGAGGGGCAGCATGGACGTATTGGTAACGGGAGCGACCGGGTACGTGGGCTCGGCGGTGGCCGGCGCGCTGGCGGCCGCCGGCCACCGGGTCACCGGTCTGGCACGCTCGGAGAAAGCCGCGGAACGCTTGCGGGAGCGCGGCCTGGAGGCCCGGCGGGGCGACCTGGAAGACCCGGCCAGCGTCGCGGCGGCGGCCCGAAACGCCGGGGCCGTGGTCCACGCGGCGGTCTCTGACGGACCGGCCCCCGGGGAGACCGAGCGGGCTGTGGTCGAAGCGGTCTTCGAGGAGCTTCGCGGCCCCGGCAAGACCTTTATCTACACCAGCGGCGGCTGGGTGATGGGCGACACGGGCGGGGAAGTGGCCGACGAGGAGAGCCCGGTGGACCCGCCGCCGGGCATGGAGTGGCGCCCGGGCGTCGAGGAGCTGGTGCTGGAGACCGCGGCCTCCTACGGGGTGCGCGCCGTGGTGGTGCGTCCAGCGCTGGTGTACGGCGGTGGCGGTGGGGTGATCGCCGAGCTGGTCGAGTGGGCCCGGGAGCGCGGGGTCGCCCGCTACGTGCGGCCGCCGGAGGGAGAGTGCTACTGGACCCTGGTCCACCAGGACGACCTCGGCGGCTTCTACGCCCGCATCCTGGGGAAGGAGGACGGACCGGGCGGGACGCTCGTGGTGGCCGCGGGGAGCGAGCCGCAAAGGGTGCGCGAGATCGCCGCCGCCGCGGGCCGGGCGGCGGGCGCGGGCCCAACGGTAGAGGCGTGGCCGCTGGCGGAGGCCCGCGAAGAGCTGGGTTTCTACGCCGACTCCCTCGCCCTGAGCCAGAAGCTCTCCGGCGGGCGGGCGAGAAGCCTCTTCGGCTTCGAGCCGGCCGCCCCCACCGTTTTCGAGGAGCTAGACGCCGGCACTTACAGCCGGGGCTACAGCGGGAGCTGAGCGGGCCCCAGAAAGACCTCGGCGGAACCGGTCCGGCCCGTCCGGCGGGCTTCGTCACCGGCGAAACGAGCCAGGGTCCTCCGCATCGCGGCTTCGCCGCCGAACTGGAAGCCGAGCTGGCTCCCGTAAGCGGCCGCGGCGTCGAGCTTGGCCGGCAACGCTCCGGTAATGTCCAGGGCCACCTCGCCGAGCCCGGCGGGCAACAAACCCGCCGGAAGCGTTTCGGAGGCCCGGATCGCGTACGGTGCGTCCCGGTACCAGAGCGCCCGTCCCGTCGGCACGGCTTCCCGGGCGGCCAGTATTACCTGCCGGTGGTCCACGTGCCCCCCGAGGCCCTGCGGGAGAAAGACGGCTTCCGGCTCGTAACGCGAGAGCAGCGCCTCCAGGTCCGCCGCGATCGTGGTCCACGCCTCGTCTCCGGGAATCAACCCGCCGAAGAGGGCGGGGGCGCTGTGGTATCCACGGTGTGGGGCCTCCGGGTGGTCGAGCCAGAGGTGCTCCCGCGCACCGGCCCCGCGGGCGAAAAGACGGTCTTCCTGCCGCCGGAGGGCCATGTAGTCGGTATCGGCCGGGAGGCCTTTGTCGAGCTGGCACTCCAGGGCAAAGCCCGCCGGGCCCGGGACGCTCTGGGTAAAGACCGTCGCCAGCACCGTCCGCCAGCCCTCGGCGGAGAGCCGAGCCAGGGCGCCGCCGCAGGAGAAAGCCACGTCGTCGAGGTGGGGTGAGATAAAGAGGACGGTTCTCATGCCTCCAGCACCTTTCTAGAGCAGGTGCGGCTCGCGCCGGAAGCGGCACGGATCGACGGGGCCGGGGTCCGTCCAGCCGTCATCCGGGCTGGTTCCGGCCAGGCCCTCGTAGACGGCCAGGATCTGCCGGGCCACGGCGGGCCAGGCGTAGAGGTTCCGCGCCTCTTCCAGCGCTTGGCCGGCGAGGCGGCGGCGCAGGTCGGCGTCGTCCAGCAGGCGGTTTACCGCCCCGGCGAGGGCCTGCGGGTCTCCCGGCGGGACGAGCAGGGCGTTCTCCTCGTGGCGCAGGCAGTCCACCACCCCGACGGCGCGGGTCGAGACGATGGGGAGCCCGGTGGCCATGGCTTCCAGGACGGTATTGGAGAACCCTTCGGCGTAGGTGGGGGAGACGAAGAGGTCCGCCCGCCGGTACACCTCCGGGGCAGCGTCGTAGTCGGCGTAGCCGGAGAACGCGACCCGGCCGCTCAGGCCGAGCATCCGGGCGCGGCTGGCGGCGGCCTGCGAGTCCGGCCCGATGCCAGAGACCTGCAAGCGCGCGGGACGGCCGTTCAGCAGGGCGAAGGCGTCGAGCAGGTCCAGCACGCCCTTGCGGGCGTCCACCCGACCGTGGTAGAGCAGGCGCGGCTCGCGGCTGGCCTCCCCGAGTAGCCCTTTCGCGGGGTAGAAGCGTCCGGTGTCGACCGCGCCGGGGACTATGGTAAAGCGTTCGGGAGGTGTGCCGTGGTTGGCGGTGACCTCCGCGGCGAAGGAGCGGGAGCCGATCAAGACCGCCCCGGCGTGGCCGAGGACGGCGAGCATGGCCCTCTTGTGGGTGGCGCAGCAGGTGCCGACCCAGTGGCCGTCGCCACCCTGGATGGAGACGAGGTTCGGGACCCCCGTGCGGCGGCTCGCCAAGAGCGCGGCCAGGCCCGTCGGATAGCCGTACTGGGCGTGGATCACGTCGAACGGCGCCCGCGCGTGCTCCTCGACCACGGTACGGGCCATCACCTCGACGTCCTTCTCGAAGTCCCCGCCGGCCTGCTCGCCGCGGGCTTCGAGCCCGATAACGCGCACCCCCGGCACCGGCGGCGGCGGGCCGCCCCCGTAGACCCGCGTGCCGGCCGCATCCCCCCGGTACTGCGAGACCAGGGTTACGTCGTGGCCCATCCGCACCAGCTCCCGCAGCAGGTTGGCGGCGTAGACGCTCATCCCGGAGATGGCGGGGAAAAACCGGCGGGAGATAAAGCAGACCCTCACGCGGCGACCCCCTCAAGAGTTCTTTTCAAGTAACTTATGGCTTCGGGCACAGCTTCGTGCGCCCGGTGCGACTCGCGCGAGAGCTCGACGCACACCAGGCCCCCGAACCGCGCCCGCCGCAGCGCGCCGAGCACGCCGGGCACGTCCATCTCGCCCTCCCCGAACGGCAGGTGCTCGTGGACCCCGCGTCGCATGTCCTCGATCGCGACCGTCCCCAGGCGGCCGGCGAACTCCCCGACCGCCGCCGCCGGCTCCCGCTCCCCGGTGACCAGGCAGTGCCCGGTGTCTAAGGCCAGCCGGAGCCCCGGTAGCCCGGCGGCCAGGCCGGTAAAGTCGTCGAGCGTCTCCACGAGCATCCCCGGCTCGGGCTCGAGCGCGGCCACAACGTCCAGCTCCTCCGTTCGCTCCAGGTAGGCGGCGACGCCTTCGAGCAGCCAGCGCCGGGCCTCGCCGCGGTCCACGCCTGGCCGCGGCACCCCGGACCAGAACGAGACCGCCTCGGCGCCGGTCGCGGCCGCCACCTCGGCGGCCCGGACGAGGAAGTCCAGGCGGCGGGCACGGCCCTCCGGCTCGGGGCTGACGAGGGTCGGCTCGTGCTTGGAGCGCGGGTCTAGCAGAAAGCGGGCACCGGTCTCTATAACGATGCCCAGGCCCAGCTCCTCCAGGCGACGGGCGAGGCGTCCGGCCCGGCCGGCCAGGTCCGGGGCAAAGGGGTCCAGGTGGTGGTGGTCGAGCGTGAGAGCCACGCCGTCGTAGCCGGCCTCGGAGATAAGCGTCAGGGCGTCGTCGAGCCGGTGGTTGGCCGCCCCGTTGGTGTTGTACGCAAAGCGGAGGCTCACGGCAGCCTCCCCCGGAGCTCGGCTTCGAGGGCCGCCACGTGCCGCCCCGGCTCGCGGTAGAGCGGGTAGAGCGGCCCGACGATGCGCTCCGCCACCTCGTAATCGAACCAGGCGGGGCTGCCGATCCGCACCTCCTGGTCTTCGGTGAGCCGGACCGGGCGGGCGCCGGGCCGGGAGGCCGGGGGCCTCCCCAGCCCGACGAGCCCCAGGTCGCGCTGCAGCAGGCGGCACGCGTTGCGGGCCCCGATCCGGCCGTAGCTCAGCGTCTCGACCTCCAGGCCGGGTACGAGCGCCTTGACCGCCCGCACCTCCCCGACGCGTTCCCCGGACGGGTCCCGTGGCGAGACGTCCACGTGGAGGACCTCGAAGCCCTCTCCTGAGAGCCGCCGGGTCAACTCCTCCAGCAGCGCCACGGGCTCTTCGAGCCCGTCCGCGGCCGGGAGGGCGCCGAACGGGACCCGCTCGCGCTCGGAGAAGGTTACGGAGAGCATGTCTCGCAACTCTCCGGCGGAGAGGGCGAGCCAGCCCAGCATGGCCTCCAGCGAGCGGTCCTCCTCGCTACCCAGAGGCCGCCCCCGGAAGCGCTCCACGTAGCCGGGCGCAGCCAGCTCTTCTATCGGGGCGAGCGGCCCGTGGTTAAAGGGTTTGCGCGCCCGGGCGGCGCAGAACTCCAGGAGGGCTTTCCCGAGAGCCCGCTCCCGGTCCGGGTGGCACGCCTCGCCGCAGGCCGAGACCGCTAGCGGGTGACGCGTCTTCTCCGGGTCGCGGTTCTCGCCCACCACGT
The DNA here is from genome assembly GCA_004563715.1 of Actinomycetota bacterium. Classification (GTDB taxonomy): domain Bacteria; phylum Actinomycetota; class Rubrobacteria; order Rubrobacterales; family Rubrobacteraceae; genus SIRX01. The sequence continues at coordinate 35,432 of SIRX01000052.1, forward strand.
ACAGGTTCGCGGCCCCGAAGTCCGTGGCGGCGAGCTTGGCTCTTACCTCCACCCCCGCGGCGTCGAGCCTCTCCAGGAGCGCCCGGGTCTCCGCGTCCGCGACCCCGGCGAGGTCCACGACGACGCCGCGGTCCAGGGCCCGGAACGCGACGCCGTTGCCGTCCCGCTGCATCAGCTCCAGGACGGCGTGGGCGAGCGCCCGCTCCAGGCTCTCCCCGGCCCCGAGGCCGTTGGTGATCGGGGTGAAGAGCCTGCCCTCTTGTCCGCCGAGGTCCGCGCTGCGGGTGGCCACGAACTCCACCGGCACGAGCACCGGGGCGCCGTCCGGGTGGCGGCGGGCCTCGACCCACTCAAGATCCGTCTCCGGCGAATACGGGCTGCCGGCGGGCAGGCACCCGGCGACGGGGTCCATGACGGAGGACTCGCCGTACTGGCCCACAAGCTCTTTGTGGGAGGCGCGGGTGCGCGGGAGACGCCGCAGGGCCTGCCAGGCCCCGGCGGACTCCACGCACTCGCCGAGGGCGCTGGTGCGGGCCGCCTCCTCCGTGGGGCCGTAGCCGACGCCGTTGCAAAACGGGCCGCCCTCCGGCCAGAGCGCGGCGGCCCACACCGGGACGCCGAGGTGGTCGAGCGGAGAAATGCCGAACTCCATAACCTCCCCCGGCGGGAGCGACGCCCGGTACGCCTCGGCGGCGCTCACAGCGGCATCGCCTCCACGAACGGCCGGCCCGAGAGCTGGGCGTCCAGCAGCCGCAGGATCTCCGCGCGCCCGACGTTGCGGCACTGCTCGAAGGGCGTGAAGGTCTGGTCGAAGTCCAGGGCGGCGAAGACCTCCCGGTAGCGGCGCACCTCGCCGGGGGAGAGCGGGATCCGGCGTACAAAAGCCTTGTGGGTCGAGATGCCGTCGGCGGTCCGCTCGTCGGCCAGCTCCAGCTTCACGGCGTCCCCGGAAAAGAGGATGCCCCGCTCCCGATGGTACAGGACGGCGTGCCCGGCAAAGTGGCCGCCGGTCCGGATCAGGGCCAGGCCACCACCCAGCTCAGCTTCCGCGTCGAAGGTCCACGTCACCCCGAAGGCCTTGGCCCAGAACAGGTCGTCCCGGTGCAGCAACACCTCGGGATCAAAGCGCTCCACCAGTTGCCAGAGCGCCCCGTAGGTGTGCGGATGCGAGGCCGAGAGGTAGGCTACGCCGCCGAGCGACTCGATGTGGTCGAGGGCGTCCCCGTCGTAGAACGGCGCGCACTCGAAGGCGACGTTACCCTCCGGCCGCACGATGAGGTACCCGGAGGACGAGATGCCCAGGGGCGGCTCCGTGGTGTAGCGCCAGATCCCCGGCTCGATCTCCTTCCAGCGGCATCGCCGCTCCACTTTCTTCGGGGAGAGGAACTCCCAGCCGCCGGCGGGCAATACGTGCCGCGGGTCGAGGCAGACCGGGCACGAGGGTGGCGTCTCGAAGTACCGCTGCCAGAAGCCGCAGTTCGTGCAGACGCAGGCCGGCAGGGCCGCTTCCCGCGGCCACTCCTCCGGGATGCGCGAGCCGTGCGGCGTGCCGCGCCGCATTCCAGGGTTCATGTGACGCTCCTCTCCAGAAAGTCGTGGGCGTCTTTCATGGCCGTCGCGAGGAGGCCCATGGTGTGCAAGTCTCTCTCCGCCGGGAAAGGAAAGGCTTCGGGGTCCCCGCGCAGGGCGGCGCTGAAGGCCTCGACCTGGGCCAGAAAGGGCGGGCGATCTTCCTCCGGCGGGATATCGACCCGCTCCCGGTGGCCGTCCGCGGCCCGGATCACGTCCAGCCTCCCGCCTGCGGTCTGGCCCAGCGTGTCGGACGCCAACGCCAGCGCCTCCGTTCCGGAGACCTCCAGCGTCCGGCGCGGGTAGTGCTCGGGTGTGTTGTACGAGACGTGCTGCGAGACGAGCACGCCCCCTTCGGTCAGCCCGACGAGCGCGGCCCCGTCCTCCACCGGGTAGTCGAAGACGCGCCGCTGCGCGAGGCAGCGGACCATCCGGAGCTCCTCCCCCAGCAGGTACTGAACCAGGTCCAGGCCGTGCGGCGCGAGGTCCATGAACGCCCCGCCCCCGGCCCGTTGGGGGTCGGCGCGCCAGTTGTCCTCCGCCCAACCCGGCGGAAGCCAGCAGGCGTAGTGGACCCGCGCCGAGCAGACGACGCCGAGCGCGCCCGACGAGATCAGGGCCCGGAGCCGCTGGTGGGCGGCGTGGAAGCGCTGGTCGAAGGCCGTCCCGTAGGTTACGCCCGCCGAGCGGCAGGCATCCACCATCTCCTCCGCGTCGGCGAGCGTCGCGGCCATCGGCTTCTCGCACATGACGTGCTTTCCGGCCCGCGCCGCCGCCTCGACGACCGCCGCGTGCCGGTGGTTAGGGGTCGCGACGTAGACGGCGTCGAGCCCCGGCGTTTCGAGAAAGGGGCCCGGCTCCGCGTGCGCGGCGGCTTCGGGAAAGCCGCTGGAAGCCGCCCGGAGCGCCGCCGGGTCCGGATCCAGCAGGGCGGCGACGGAGCAGTTCCCGGCCGCGGCGAGGGCGGGCAGGACGAAGTCGCGGGCAACCCACCCGCAGCCGGCCACGCCCCACCGCACGGCGCCGGGAGCCGCCACTACCACCGCTCCGGCAGGTCGAGGAGCAGCCGCCGGCGCGCCAGCCGGTCCACCTCCGCGTCGGACCCGGCCGCCCCCTCGGCGGCCCGCCGGAGGGTCTCGCGCGGGACCCGGAGCTCTTCGGGCAGGTAGCCGGAGGCGGGCGCGTACTCGGCCTCGTAGCGGCCCGAGGGCCACCGGCGACGCAGGACCGCCGGGTCGCCGTGCCCGTCCTCGTACAGCGGGTTCGGGCGCAGCGGTGTCCCCGGCGGCGGCAGGGCGAGGTCCGGGACCGCGTTGCCCGGTTCGCCGGTCCCGCCGGTTACGAGGCAGACCGCAGCGCTCTGCGAAAGCTCGGCGAGGTCCCGGGCCCTCGGGTCGGCCCCTTCGAGGAGATCCCTGGTAAGCTCCGCGTCGTCGTAGAGCAAGGGCTCCGCAAAGAGTCCGGCGTAGCCCGCGGCGGTTAGCGGCGACCCGGAAGAGAAGTTCCGCGCGGCGGCGTTGTGGACGTGGCCGACGAGCACGGTTCCCTCCGCCCCCGCTACCCGCATCAGCTCCGAGGCCGCGTGGGCCTTGTTCTCCAGGAAGTAGAAGGCGTCGTGGCAGAGGACAAGGTCCGCGGAGCCTTCCGCCAGCGGAAACGGGGCGGCGGCGTCGAAGCAGACCAGCCGGGTCGTAGGCGCGACGTAGCGGCGGGCGAGCCACAGCTTGGCGAAGACCACGTCGCCAGCGGCGGTCTCCACGCCCTGCCGCGCCAGTTCCCGGCTGTAGTGCCCGACGCCGCAGGCCAGCTCGAAGGAGGCGCGGGGTCTTCGCCAGTGGGCCTGGAGTAGGGCCAGGCCCGCCAGGTAGGTAGGGTCGGAGAGCCGGTAGGCGAAGTAGTCCGCCACCGGGCCGAAGCCGAGCAGGCCCATCGCTTCCCGGAACGTGGGCTCGCCGTCGAGAAGCTGCTCGATACCCTCCCGGTCCGGCGGGGGACCTGGGGCCCAGTCGTCCTGGTCGCGCAGAAGTTCCACGAGCGCCGCCCGCTCGTCGCCCCGGTCGAGCGCCCCGAGCGCCACGTCCCGCAGCTCCTCGCGGCCCGCTCGCAGAAACGGAATGCCCTCGACGAGGGGCCACCGGGTCTCACCGTCGGTGAGCGCGTGCGGCCCGGCGGCCCGGAGCGCTAGGCCTGTCTCGGGGCTGCGGAGGGTGCCGTCCGGCCAGCGGACGGCGCTGTTCGCGATCTTGGGCTGCTCCGTCAACGCAGCCCCGCTTCCCGCAGCGCCTCTTCGTGGAAGCCCTTCAGGGGACCTTCGTGTACGAGCTCCAGCTCGTCGAGCGCCTGGTCCAGCGTAAAGGCCGCCGCGCGGGCGTGGTGGGCCATCTGGAGCACCCGGTCCACGACGTCGGCGGCGTTGAAAGCCCGGGCCTCGGGGCTCCCCGCGTGGCCGGCGAGCCCGAGAGCCTGGCGGACGCGCCCGGCGAGGTTACCGGGCAGCTGCCGCAGGGCCTCGTCCGTAAAGCGTTTCACAAGCGGCTCCAGCTGCTCCGCGAGGAGCTCTTCCCCGGCGAAGCCGGAATCGGGCAGGAACGCGTTGTGCGCGTGGTGGGCCAGCCCGGCGAGAAACGGCTCTACCGGGTCGGCCCCGTAGCGGGCCGAGATCAGGAACCCGTAGACCGCCACGAGCGCGCAGTGGTCGGCGTGGTTCTCCGGGGGTTCCAGCACCAGCCGCGCCACCCCCGGGCGGGTGGCCCCGGCCCGCGGTTGCCGGGCGAGCGCCCCCACGAAAGGCGGCGCGTCTTCCCCCTCGGCAACGGGTGCGTCGGCCAGCGCGCGGCGCAACCCCTCCATCAGTTCCCCGCAGAGGCCGTGCGCCGCGGCGTCGAAGCCGCGCGTCAGCACCCCGGTGGTTGCCGGGGCGCCCAGGCCGCCCCGCTCCAACACCCGGCGGTCTATGCCGCCGAGCCGGACGGCTGACACGGCGAGGGCGGTCTCGCGGCGGGCGACGGCCGCCGGGTCCTCACCGGCCACCAAGCGTGCCCATGAGCGCCGGAAAAGCCTCTCGGCCAGGGAGCCCCCGGCGTCGGCCGTCCGGGTGCGCTTGAGGTCGCCCAGCTCCGCCAGCAGGGGGCGCAGCGGGGCGAGCGTCCCCGCGGTGTTGGCGGAACCGGCGGTGGTCCCCACTACCGGGCCGCCCCGTTCCCGTTGGAGCCGTTGGCGAGCCAGGTTTGTAGCGCCTCCTCCTGGGCGTGGAAGGCGTGCCGGGGTCGTGAGCCGGCTTTCTCCGTCATCGGGGCCTTGAAGAACAGGCCGAGCTGCTCCTGGACGCCCGACTCGCCGCGCATCAGGGCCAGGTCCGCGAGCCGGGCGAGCTCGACGACGAGCGGGGCGGCCAGCACCGAGTCCCCGCAGAGAAAGTTGACCTTCAACTGCATCCGGTGCCCGAGAAAGCCGACGAGGTCCACGTTGTCCCAGGCCTCCTTATCGTCGCCCCGGGGCCGGTAGTAGTTGATGGCCACCACGTGGTCCGGAACCTCGTAGCCCAGCATCTCGTCGAGCACCGAGCCCTTCGTGTCGATCTTGGAGGCCAGCGAGTCCGGGTCGGAGAGCACGAAGCCGTCGCCGTTACCCAGGAGGTTCGTGGAGAACCAGCCCTCGACCCGCAACGCCCGGGCCCGCAGCGCCGGGGCGAGGACCGTCTTGATCATGGTCTGCCCCGTCTTGCCGTCCTTGCCGCAGACCGGCACTCCCTCGCGCCCGGCCAGCTCTACGAGGGCGGGGATCTCGGCGGCGACGCTCGGCGTGAAGTTGACGTAGGGCGCGCCCTCGCGGATGGCGGCGTAAGCGTAGAGCATCGCCGGGCTTATGCCCGGGGCGTCCTCGTCCAGGCCGCGCTCGAACGCCTCGGCCGTGGAGAGCACCGGAAGCGTCGGGTCCGCGAGCCGCTCGGTGGAGGCCAGGTTGACCAGCACGGTGCCGTCGAGGTCGTTCTCCTCCTGGAACCGCCGCAGGTCTTCCCGGATGGCGTCCGAGCGCGCCCGCAAGCCCTCGACGGCGAGCGCGTTGGAGCCGGCGGCGTTGCGGCAGAAACCGGGGTCCACGGCGGCGGACCAGGGCCGAAGCTCGACGAGCGCCGGCTTCGCCCGGCGGACCTGCTCGGGGGAGAGGATGCCGTGGGTAGCGGCGGCGCTCGCCAGGTCGTCTCCGCAGAGGTCCCAGCCGCCGAACACCAGGTTCTCGTAGGGGACGAGGCCGTCGAAGCCGGCGAGCGGCAGACCGTCCGGGCCGGCCACGCCCTGCCGGATCAACTCCATCCCCGCAACAGCGGTGGTCGCGACCGCGCCCCCCAGGCCCACGACGGCCACCCCGACCCGGCGGCCCTCTAGCTCAGAACTCTGCACGTGCCCTCCTAGCTCCGGCCCCAGAGCCCGATGCCGGGCCTCCCGGGGGTCCCTCCAGTTTGTCGCCCGCGCCGCCGGGAGCGCCGCGGGCCGGCTACGAGCAGAGACTCTAAGGGGTCGCCCGACGCGAAACTGTGCGCACAAACCCATCTGCAAAAGCTTTCACACCGGTCTTCAGTCTCACGGTCTGGCTTTGAACCCCGTGATAGCTAACACCTCTGAGAAAGCCCGTGGTGGTACTTTTACGCTGGAGCAAGCACCTGGGCAGAGGAGTTGGAAGTGGCCTACAGCGTAATGGCATGGCTGGCGAACCCGGGCCGGCCGCGGAGACACCGTACCATGAGGCTGCTGGTGCTGGGCGAGCCCGAAACTCGCTGCCGGCCTCGACCCGAACCTGGAGAGGGAGCTGATCCCGGGTTGGCGGACCTCCGGCGGACGGGTATAGAATCCCGGTGATGAATGGATCCTACGACGCGGTGGTGGTCGGCGCGGGCCCCAACGGCCTCTCGGCGGCCATCCGGCTCGCGGAGGCCGGGCTCTCCGTTTTGCTCGTCGAGGCCGAGGACCGGGTCGGCGGCGCGGTAAAGACCGACGAGCTCACCCTCCCCGGCTTTCGGCACGACACGTTCTCCGCCGTCTACCCGGCGACCGCGGCCTCCCCGGTCTTCGCCCGGATGCCGCTGGAGAGGCACGGTCTCCGGCTCGTCCACCCGCCGGTCGCGATGGCCCACGTACTCGATGGTGGCCGGGGCGCGGCGCTCTACAGGGACCTCGACCGCACCGCGGGTTCCCTGAACGACCTGCACCGGGGCGACGGCGAGGGCTGGCGGGAGTTCATCTCGCCCTACCTGCGGAACTGGGAGGCCCTGCGGGGGGCGATGCTCGGCGGCTTCCCGCCGGTGTGGGGGGGACTGCGGGCGGCGGCGGGGCTCGGATACTCCGGGTCCCTGGAGGCGGCGCGCATGGTCCTGCAGCCCGCGGCGGGGCTTGCCAGAGATGTCTTCGCGGGCGACGGGGCGCGGGCCTGGCTCTACGGCTCGGCGCTGCACGGGGACGTGGCCCCCGGCGCCGCCGGGAGCGCCGTCTTCGGCTTCTACCTCAACCTGCTCGGCCACGCCGTCGGCTGGCCCGTCGTCGAGGGCGGCTCCGGCCGGCTCTCGGAGGCTCTGGCCGGCTACTTCGGGGAGCTGGGGGGCGAGGTTCTCACCTCGAGCCCGGTCGAGCGGGTTCTCACGCGGAACGGCCGCGTCCGGGGCGTGGTGGCCGGCGGGGCTGAGGTCCGGGCCGGCCTCGTGGTCTGCGACGTGACCCCGAAGGGGTTGCTGGCGATAGCGAGCGAAGCCCTGCCCGGGAACTACAAGAAGAAGATGGCCCGGTTCCGCTACGGACCCGGCAACCTGAAGGTAGACTGGGCGCTCTCGGGACCGGTGCCCTGGGAGTACGACGAGGCCCGGCGGGCGGGCACGCTCCACGTGGGCGGCGGAACTAACGAGCTGGAGGAGAGCATCTCGCTGGAGAAGCTCGGGCGCCTGCCAGAGAGGCCGTTCGTGCTCGCCGCCCAGCAGACGGTCGCGGACCCGTCCCGCGCCCCCGAAGGCCGTCACACCCTGTGGGGTTACACCCACGTGCCGTCCGGCATCGACTGGGAGCAGGAAGCCGAGAAACACGTCGGGCGCATCGAGGCCCAGATCGAGCGTTTCGCGCCGGGCTTCCGGGAGCTGGTTCTGGCCCGGCACGTGATGACGCCCGCCGACCTCGAAGGCCGCAACCGCAACCTGGTCGGCGGGGACGTGAACGCCGGCAGCCAGGCCCCGGACCAGCTCTTTTTCCGGCCGCTGCCGTCTCTCTCGCCCTACCGCACTCCCCTGCGGGGCCTGTACGTCGGGAGCGCCTCGACCTTCCCCGGCGGGGCCGTCCACGGCGTCCCCGGCGACGCCGCCGCCAAAGCCGCCCTCACTGACCTCCGGCTGCGCCGCGTAAAGCCCGAACAAGCCCGTAGTGTAGACACATAGACGGGCAAAGCGTGGTTTGCGGTCCCGGACAAACGGGCAAAGGAGAGCGCAGATTACCGAGAATCGGCTCTTCACAGAAACGGAGGACGGCCCCATGAGCGAGGACCAGACCCGCCAGCAGGACCCCAAGGAGCAGTACCCGCAGCCGGAGTACCCCGAGCAGACCCAGATGGACCAGCACCCCGGCTACGAGTCGGAGATGGCCCCCGAGCCCGACTACGGCTACGAGACCTACAAGGGCTTCGGACGGCTGGAAGGCAAGGCGGCGGTCATAACCGGTGGTGACTCGGGCATCGGGCGGGCGGTGGCGCTGGCCTTCGCCCGTGAGGGGGCTGACGTCCTGCTCTCCTACCTCGAAGAAGAAGAATCCGATGCCCAGGAGACGGCCCAGGTAGTGGAAGAAGCCGGTAAGAGAGCCGTCAAGGTTCCCGGAGACATCAGCGAGGAGGCCCACTGCGAGCGCGTCATCCAGACGGCGGTCGACGAGTTTGGAAAGGTAGACGTGCTCGTAAACAACGCCGCCTACCAGATGACCTTCAGCAGCCTGACCGAGACGCCTTCGGAGCTAATAGAGCACGCTTTCAAGACGAACATCATCGCCATGTTCTACCTGTGCAAGGCGGCCATACCGCACATGCCGGAGGGCGGATCCATAATCAACGTCAGCTCTATACAGGCTTACCAGCCTTCGCCACCGCTGCTCCCGTACTCGACGACCAAGGGGGCGATCGTCACGTTCACCAAGGGACTCGCCCAGGAGGTGATCGAGCAGGGCATAAGGGTCAACTCCGTGGCGCCCGGCCCGGTGTGGACCCCGATCATCCCCGCCTCCATGCCGGCCGAGACGACCGCGCAGTTCGGCGGCACGAACCCGGTGGGCCGTCCCGCCCAGCCGGCGGAGCTGGCGCCGGCGTTCGTGTTCCTCGCCTCCCAGGAGTCGAGCTTCGTCAACGGCGAGATCCTCGGCGTCACCGGCGGCCAGCCGCTGCCGTAGCGGGCGCCCGCCCGGATGGCTCCCTCGCGCTGTGAGCCCGCTTTAGATAAGCTAGGCTTTCAGGACGGACGGTACGCCAGAGGGAGCGTGTTTGGCGGTAGTAGTACAGAAGTACGGTGGAAGCTCGGTCGCCACGCCGGAGCACATAAAGGCGGTGGCGGACCGGGTCCGCCGGGCCCGGGAGTCGGGCCAGGACCTCGTTGTGGTCGCCTCGGCGATGGGAAAGACGACCGACCGGCTACTGCGCCAGGCTTCGGAGGTCAGCCGGGACCCGTCGCCGCGCGAGATCGACCAGCTCCTGGCGACCGGCGAGGAGCAGTCGGTGGCGCTGCTGGCGATGGCGCTCCACGACCGGGGGGTCCCGGCGGTCTCGCTCACGGGGCCGCAGGCGGGGTTCAAGATCACCGGCCGCTACGGCTCCGGCGTTATCTCCGAGATACGACCCGGGCGCATACAGAAGCTCCTCGCCGAGGAGCAGGTCGTCATCGTCGCTGGCTTCCAGGGGATGAACGCGATGGGGGACGTGATGACCCTCGGGCGCGGTGGCTCGGACACGACCGCCGTGGCCCTCGCGGCGGCCCTCGGGGCGGAGCGGTGCGAAGTCTACACCGACGTGGACGGCGTCTACACCGCCGACCCCCGGATAGTCCCCGAAGCCCGGCCGATCTCTTTTATAACGCCGGAGGAGATGGCCGAGATGGCGTGGCGCGGGGCGAAGGTCATGCACCCGCGGGCCGTCGAGCTGGGGGCCCTCTACGGCGTTGAGATACACGTCCGCTGCTCCTTCAACGAGGAGCCGGGCACGGTTATAGCGGGAGGTAGGAAGTTGGAGCAGCTGGAGACCCGCGAGACCCTGGCGGGCATAGTCCACGACCTGGACGTGGCCCGGGTGGCCCTGGGCGGCATCCGCACCGGGCCGGGGACCCTGAGCCGGATCTTTACGCCCCTCGCCGAGCACGGCATCTCGGTGGACGTGATCGTCGAGAGCGGTACCCGTGAGGGGACCGCGGACGTGGCGTTTACCGTGAGCCGCGCGAACTTCACCGAGGCGCGGCGGCTCGCGGGGGAGGTGGCAGCCTCTCTGGGTGGCGAGGTCGAGGGGGAGGAGGGGTTGGGCAAGGTCTCCGTCGTCGGGACCGGCATGCTCAACCGTCCGGGCTACGCGGCCAAGACGTTCGCGACGCTCGGCGAAGCCGGCATCCCCATACGGATGGTTTCGACCTCGGAGATTCAGGTAACATGCGTGGTACAGGCGGAAAGGGTGGAGGAGGCGGTCCGGCGCCTCCACGAGAGCTTCGAGTTGGAGGAGAGAGATGTTTAGCGGCGCGTTCACGGCCCTTATAACACCGTTCAGAAACGGCGAGGTAGACGTCGAGGCCCTGGAGGGCCTGGTCGAGCTCCAGATACAGCAGGGCGTCCACGGCCTGGTCCCCTGCGGCACCACCGGCGAGACCCCGGCCATGAGCGAAGAGGAGGACCGGCTGGTGATCTCCACCGTCGTGCGGGTCGCCGACGGGCGGGTCCCCGTGGTGGCGGGCAGCGGCTCCAACAGCACGCAGATGGCGATCAAGTACACGAAGATGGCCCAGGAGGCCGGGGCCGACGGCTCCCTGCAGGTCTCCCCCTACTACAACAAGCCTACCCAGGAGGGCCTGTTCCGGCACTTCGCCGCCATCGCCGAGAGCACGGACCTGCCCATTATCCTCTACAACATCCCCGGCCGGACGGCGGTCAACATCGCGACCGAGACGATGGCGCGGCTGGCCGAGGTGCCGAACATCGTCGGGGTGAAGGAGTCCACGCTCTCGATGAACGTGGTGAGCGACATCCGGCGCCTGTGCGGCCCGGATTTCGACATCCTCTCCGGCGACGACCCCATGACGCTGCCCCTCATGTCCCTGGGCGGGACGGGCGTTATCTCCGTCGCCTCCAACGTTGCCCCGGGCGCCGTCTCCGACATGGTGGACGCCCTGCTCGCCGGCGACTGGGAGCGGGGCCGCGAGCTGCACTACGAGCTGCTCCCGCTCTTCCGGGCGCTCTTCGTCGAGACGAACCCCATCCCGGTAAAGACCGCCGCCTCCCTGCTCGGGCTCTGCTCCGACGAGATGCGCCTCCCGCTCATCCCGATGGAGGGCGCGAACCTGGACCTCCTGCGCGAGACCCTCGAAGCCGCGAACCACCTTCTCCCCACGCCCGAGGAAGTTTGAACAGCGAAGCTACCCGCGTAGCCATAATCGGGGCGGCGGGCCGCATGGGCCGCGAGCTCTGCCGCGCCGCCCTGGAGACGGAGGGTTACGAGCTCGCCGGCGGCACTGTCGAGCCCGGGGCCGCGGATCTCGGCGCGGACCTCGGCGAGCTGTGCGGGTGGGGAACGGCGGACGTGACCGCCACGCAAGACCCTCCCGCGGAAGCCGAAGCCCTGATCGAGTTCACCACCCCCGAGGCCACCGTCGGGCACCTCGCCTACGGCAAGCCGCACGTCATCGGGACCACGGGTCTCTCCGAAGAGCAGCGCGCGGAGGTCGAAGAAGCGGCGCGGAGCGTACCCGTCGTGCTCGCGCCGAACATGAGCGTCGGGGTGAACTTGCTGCGGGAGGTGGTGCGGGAGCTCTCCGCGAAGCTCGGGGGCGGCTACGACGTCGAGGTCGTCGAGGCCCACCACCGCAACAAGGTGGACGCACCCTCCGGCACGGCCCTCTTTCTAGCCCGCGCCGCCGCCGAGGGGCGGGACCAGCGCCTCGAAGACGTGGCGGTCTACGGGCGGGAGGGCAAGCAGCCGCGGGAGGAGGGTGAGATCGGCATCCACGCCCTGCGCGGCGGGTCGGTCGTGGGCGAGCATCGCCTGGTCTTCTACTCCGCGGGCGAGGAGGTCGAGGTCGTCCACCGCGCCCTCTCCCGCCGCACCTTCGCCGACGGAGCCCTCCGGGCCGCGCGGTTCGTATCGGGGGCGGAACCGGGGCTGTACACGATGGCCGACGTGCTGGAGGTAGACCGTGGCTGAGAAAACCCCGAAGCTCATCCCGCGCGAGGTCCTTTTCGGAAACCCGGAGCGCGTCCAGCCCCGCCTCTCTCCGGACGGCACAAGGCTCTCCTACCTCGCCCCCAAGGACGGCGTGCTGAACGTCTGGGTCGGCCCGGTAGGTGGCGGAAACGAGGAGTTTCAGCCGGTGACCGACGATCGCAAACGCGGCATCCAGGCCCACTTCTGGGCCGAGGACAATCGGCACGTCGTCTACGTCCAGGACGAGGCCGGCGACGAGAACTGGCGCGTCCACGCCGTGGACCCCGCGACGCGGGAGGACCGGGACCTCACGCCCTACGCCGAGGTGCAGGCCCAGCTCGTCGCCAAGAGCCGCCGCTTTCCGGACGAGCTGCTCGTCGGGCTGAACAAGGAGAACCCCGAGCTGCACGACGCCTACCGGCTCACCCTCTCGACCGGCGGCCTGGAACTGGTCGCCAAGAACCCCGGCAACGTCGTCGGCTGGGTCGCCGACCGGGACTTCCGGGTGCGGGGCGCCCTCGCGGCCACCGCCGAGGGCGGCTTCGACCTGCTGGTGCGCGAGGGCGAGGAGGCGGCCTTTCGCCAGCCCGCCTCCTGGGACAAGGAGGACGCCCTCTCCAGCGGCCCCGTCGGCTTTACCGGCGACGGGGAGAAGATGTACCTCCTGGACTCGCGCGGGGCCAACGCGGCCCGTCTCACCGTCTTCGACCCGGCGGGCGGCGAATCCGAGGTGCTGGTCGAAGACCCGCGCTACGACGTGGGGCAGGTAATGACCCACCCCGACACCCACGAGGCCCAGGCTGCGGCCATCGAACGCGCCCGGACCGAGTGGGTCGTGCTCGACGGAGGTATTCGGGAAGACTTCGAGACCATAGGCAAGCTCGGCCGCGGGGACTTCGACGTGGTGAGCCGGGACCACGCCGACGAAAACTGGCTCGTCGCGTTTATCGCCGACGACAACGGCCCCTCCTACTACTCCTACGACCGCCGGGAGAAGAAGGGGATGCACCTCTTCGACGCCCGCCCGGACCTGGGAGACTACGAGCTGTCACGCATGCGCCCGATCTCCTTTACCGCCCGCGACGGCCTCCGGATAGAGGGCTACCTGACGCTGCCGCCGGGAGTGGAGGATGGTCCGGTACCGATGGTGCTCAACGTGCATGGCGGGCCGTGGGCGCGGGACGGCTGGGGCTACGACCCGGAGGCGCAGTGGCTCGCCAACCGGGGCTACGCCTGCCTCCAGGTAAACTACCGGGGCTCGACCGGCTACGGCAAGGACTTCCTCAACGCCGGCAACCGGGAGTGGGGCGCGAAGATGCACGACGACCTCGTAGACGCCGTGGAGTGGGCGATCTCGGAGGGGATAGCCGACCCGGAGCGCGTCGCCATCTACGGCGGCTCCTACGGCGGGTACGCCGCGCTCGTGGGGGCGACGTTCACCCCGGAACTGTTCCGGTGCGCGGTGGACATCGTGGGGCCGTCGAGCCTCGTCACGCTCATAGAAAGCATCCCGCCGTACTGGAAGCCCCTGATCTCCACCTTCCACGAGCGCGTGGGCAACCCGGAGACCGAGAGGGAGTTTCTGGAGAGCCGCTCGCCGCTGTTTTTCGTAGACCGCATCCGGGTCCCCATGCTCATCGCCCAGGGGGCGAACGACCCTCGGGTCAAACAGGCTGAGAGCGAGCAAATAGTGGCCGCCATGAAAGAGAGGGGCATAGATCACGAGTACCTGCTCTTCGAGGACGAGGGCCACGGCTTCGCCCGGCCCGAGAACCGGCTGGAGTTCTACGCCGCCGCCGAGAAGTTCCTGGCCCGGCACCTCGGGGGCCGGTCGGAGGAGTAGTAGTAGGGGAGTAGGGGCGGCTACACCGTTCCCGGCGTGGCGTCCGGCCCTTCTTCCTGCGCAGCAAGGATATCTTCCACCCAGCCCACGTCCACGCCCATTGCCCGCGCTATCTCTTCGGGCTCCATCCCCGAGCGCCACCGTTTCTCGACCTCGGCCTCCAGGCAAACCTCTCCGGGTCCGTCCACTCCGCTCCTCAACGCTCTCTCGGCTCCAGGTTGGAGTCTACCGCAGCAGGTGCTACCGTTCCGGGGGTAATTCCAGGCGCATGCCGGGGCGTATCGCGGCGTCCGGCAGGCCGTTCGCCTCGCGGATCGCCTCGACCCAGGGCCTCGGGTCTTCGGCGGGCGTGTAGTGCTCGGTCGCTATGGTCCACAGGGTGTCCCCGGCGGCCACGGTATGGTACCCGGACGGCGCCCCGGCGCTGGCACCTCCGCCAGCGTAGAGCGCGGCGCCGATGGTCGTGACGGCGAGCAGGGCTCCCAGCCGGCGGCGACGGTATCTGCGGTCTCTGCTCACCCCAGAAAGATACGGGACGGCGGGCGTTTTCCCAACGGCCTTTCTACACCGTCGGGTGCCGCTGGCCGTTACGGCGGCACGGGGCTAAAGCTCCTCCGCATGCGCTATGCGATGCTTTACGCTACCGCCCATTCCTGAGAGAGCACCTCGGCCTGCTCCAGCACGGTACGGGTGGCCTGCTCCTGCTTGTCCGGCGGGTAACCGTTCTTGCGGAGGATGCGCTTGACGAGAACACGCAGGTGGGCGCGGACGTTCTCGCGCATGGTCCAGTCGATGGTTACGTTCGCGCGGACGGTCGCTACGAGCTCGCGCGCGATGGCGCGGAGGGTTTCGTCGCCGAGGACCTGGACGGCGCTGTCGTTGGCTCCCAGGGCGTCGTAGAAGGCGACCTCTTCCTCGTCGAGGCCCAGCGCCTCGCCCCGGGCGTTTGCTTCGCGCATCTCCCTTGCAAGCTCTATGAGCTCTTCGATCACCTGCGCCGCCTCGATGGCCCGGTTCTGGTAGCGGCTGAGAGACCGTTCGAGCATCTCTTCGAACGAGCGGGCCTGCACGACGTTCTTGCGGCGGCGCGCGCGAACCTCGCCAGAGAGTAACTTGTTCAATAACTCTACCGCCAGGTTGCGCTGCGGCATCCCCCGCACCTCGGCCAGAAAGCTCTCGGAGAGGATCGAGATGTCCGGCTTCTCCAGCCCCGCTGCCGCGAAGATGTCCACTACGCCGTCCGGGGCGAGGGCTTCGGAGACGATCTGCCGGATGGCGTGGTCGAGCTCTTCGTCCGGGCGCCTGTCGCCGGGCGGACGCTTGGCCAGCACGGATCGCACCGCCTGGAAGAACGCCACGTCGTCCCGGATGCGGAGCGCCGCCTCGTGCGGCGCTGCCAGGGCGAACGCTTTGGAGAGCTCCCGTACGGCGTCCAGCAGCCGGTCCTTGCCATCCTCCTGGGCGAGGACGTGCTCCTGGGCTTGCGGCAGCAACCCCAGCCGCTCCGCCGGGGTGCCCGTGCTCCACTTCGAGTAGTCGAAGCCGTGGAACAGGTTCTGGCAGACCTCGTACTTCTCCAGCATGGCGGCGACGGCTTCTTCCTGGTTGATCGCGGTCGTTCCGGTCCCGCCGCTCTCGGTGTACGTCGCGAGCGCCCGCCGCAGCTCGTGGGCCAGGCCGAGGTAGTCCACGACCAGGCCACCGGGCTTGTCCTTGAACACCCGGTTCACGCGGGCGATGGCCTGCATGAGGCCGTGCGCGCGCATCGGCTTGTCCAGGTACATGGTGTGCAGGGATGGGGCGTCGAAGCCGGTCAGCCACATGTCCCGGACGATCACGACCTTGAACGGGTCGTTTGGGTCGCGGAAGCGGTTGGCGAGAGCCTCACGGCGGGCCTTGGTGCGGATGTGGGGCTGCCAGTCTTCCGGGTCTGACGCCGAGCCGGTCATGACGACTTTGATCTGCCCCGCGTCGTCTTCTTCGCCGCGCCACTCCGGGCGGAGCCCGACGATCTTCTCGTAGAGGTCCACGCAGATGCGGCGGCTCATGCAGACGATCATGGCCTTGCCCTCCAGTACTTCGAGGCGTTGCTCGTAATGCTCGACGATGTCCCGCGCGACGAGGTCCAGGCGCTTGTCGGAGCCGACGATGGCTTCGAGCTGGGTCCACTTGCTCTGGAGGCTCTGCACGCGCCCGGCGTCCTCGCCTTCGGTCACTTCCTCGAAGTCCGCGTCGAGGGTCGCGCCGCCGACCTCGTCCAGCGCCAGCTTCGCCAGGCGACTCTCGTAGAAAATCGGCACGGTCGCCCCGTCCTCGACGGCGCGCTGGATGTCGTAGACGCTGATGTACTCGCCGAAGACCGAGCGCGTGCTCTTGTCCGCCAGCTCCAGCGGCGTACCCGTGAAGCCGATGTAGGAGGCATTCGGCAACGCGTCGCGCATGTGCCGGGCGAAGCCGTCGATGAAATCGTACTGGCTGCGGTGGGCTTCGTCCGCGATAACGACGACGTTGCGCCGCTCCGAGAGCACGGGATGCCGGTCTCCCGGCTCCAGGGGCAGGAACTTCTGGATGGTGGTGAAGACCACGCCGCCCGCGTCCACCGCCAGCTTCTCGCGCAGGTCCGCCCGGCTTACGGCCTGCACCGGGGGCTGGCGCAGCAGGTCCCGGCAGCGGGAGAAGGTCCCGAAGAGCTGGTCGTCCAGGTCGTTCCGGTCGGTGATGACGACGATGGTTGGGTTCTCCATGCGGGGCTCCCGGATCACACGCCCCGCGTAAAAGGCCATGGTGAGGCTCTTGCCGGAGCCCTGCGTGTGCCAGACCACGCCGGCGCGCCGGTCTCCGGGCTCGCCGCCGGGTTGCCGCCCGGTCTCGTAGTGTCCGCGCTCGTCTGCAACGCTCTCGGGCTTTTCCTGAACTTGTGAGGCGCGCAGCGTCTCGTCCACCGCGACGTTCACGGCGTGGAACTGGTGGTAGCCGGCGACCTTCTTTACCGGAGGCCCGCCGCCCGAGTCCTCGAAGAGAACGAAGTAGTTGATCAGGTCCAGCAAGCGGCGCCTGTCGAAGACGCCCTCGATTACGACCTGCAGTTCGGGCATGCGGGGGTCGGCGAGCGTCTCGCCGGTAACCGTGCGCCACGGCTTGAACCACTCGCGGCCCGCCGTGAGCGAGCCGATGCGCGCCTCCATCCCGTCGGAGACGACCAGCAACTCGTTGAAGGCGAACAGGGTGGGCAGCTCCGCCTTGTAGGTCTGGAGTTGCCCGTACGCGCTCCAGACGGTGGCCTGCTCGGCGGCGGCGTTCTTGAGCTCGATGAGGGCGAGCGGGAGTCCGTTGACGAACAGCACCACGTCCGGTCGGCGTACGTGCCGGTTCTCGGTCACGGTGAACTGGTTGACGGCGAGCCAGTCGTTGTTGTCCGTTTCCTTGAAATTCAGCACACGGGCCTGTGCGCCGCCGATGGAGCCGTCTTCTCGGCGGAACTCGACCGTTACGCCGTCCACGAGCATCCGGTGGAAGGCGCGGTTGCGCGTCTCCAGCGTCGGTCCCTCGGGCCGGGTGAGCTTGCGGAAGGCATCTTCGACGGCCTCGACGGGCAGAGTCGGGTTGAGTCGCATCAGTGCTTGGCGCAGACGAACTTGCAGGACGACCTGCTCGTAGGTGTGCCGCTCGGCATCCGCTGAATCGGGGCCGAGGTCCGGGCCCCGTAAGACCACCCATCCGACGCTCTCCAGCCAGTCGAGGGCGGCCTCTTCGACGACGGCCTCGTTCACGTACTCTACGACGCTCCGTCAGAGAAGGGATCCAGCAGCGAAACGCCGGTGCGCTCGACGTCGGCGGTGTTGCGGGTGACGAAGGTCATGCCGCGCACCTTCGCCGTGGCCGCCATGAGGCCGTCAACTATCGGGACGGGGTCCAGCACGCTCATGCGTCCCCACTCGTCGGCGATCTCGGCGTCCACGGGAATGATACGGTCAGCGTAATCTTGGAGGACGGTATCAAGCCAGGCTTCGTACACCCCGGACTGATCCGGGTCCCTCCTCGCCAGGCGTTCTATACCGCGCCGGACCTCCCCGATCACGAGCGCGCTGAGATAGAGGTCGTCGGAGGACCGCGAGGAGATCCAGGCTTTCACGCCCTCGTTGCCCCCCGGCCTGCGCGCTTCCGAGAGCACGTTGGTGTCCAGCAGGTACCGCACCCTACAACTCAACGTCCCGCGGCATCTCCCTGGGACGTTCCAGGTCCAGCACGCTCAGGTCCGGCGCGCTCATCAAGAACTCCTTGAAGTCCATCTTCTGTCCGCCGCCCTCACTCACCCGCCGCCACTCCTCCGCCGGCACCACCACCACGACCTCCTCGCCATGCCGCGTCACCACCTGCGGCCCCTCCCTCTCCGCCCGCCGCACCAGCTCGCTGAACCGCTGCTTCGCCTCCTGCAACTGCCACGACATAGCCATGCCTCCGAAATTATGTCCAATCTGTCCAGAAAGTATATGCGCCGGGAGGAGCGTGTTCAATGCGCTGTCAGCTCCCGATACGATCGCCCGGCGCTATCTCTGAGCCGCGTTTGGTCGCGTACCCGAGGCTCTCCAACCACGTGAGGGCGGCTCAACCGATTCGCTGAACGGATCATCCGGCACACCGTTTCCCATCTTTGTGCCAATGCAGAGAGTCGTTGGCTTGCCTCGTGCAAGATAGCGTCTGGTAAGTTGTGGGTTGAGTGAGGAGGGAGACACTTGACCCCGAAACATGAGTTCGAGCGCGACGTGAAGCTGGATGTCGAGACCCGAGTCCGCCAGGGCGTGAAGGCTGTGCTGGAG
>SIRX01000053.1 GCA_004563715.1 Actinomycetota bacterium
TGCAGTGAGTAATTTGATTTCTGGTTGAACGGAGGTTTCTTTGTTTTTGCATTTATACTCGTGCTCTAAAGTGTTTAGAATAAACTGACCGGCATTGAGGGCTTCTTGATAGCGTCCCAACTCAAGAAGGACAGCCATCAGACCGACTTTTGTACGCAAAGCGTCTAAGTTCATTCCGAGATCAGCATATTTGTCATGAGCGAATACAGCCATCCGAAGCGCTGCATCAAACTCTCCGTTATCGTGATGAGCCTTTACACGAATATAAGCCGAACGTGGTATAGTGACAGGTGAGTCCGCAATATTCGCAAGACCACTACAAAGTTCAGCCAACCGCCGTGCTTTACCCGGATCGCGACCGAGCAACTCGTCCGCAACGTCGAGCAGCCGGTCCAGGCCGTCGGCGTTAAGCAGGCCCTCGGCGCGCAGCAGTTCCTCCTGCTCCTCGCGGGTCGGGAGGGCGAGGAGTTGGTCTATAAGCTCGGGTGTGACCTCGGGGTCGTCATTCATGGACCCCTATTCTATCTACCCGCGCAGCTCGACGGGTGTGATGAGGAACTCGATCTGGGCGGCGCTCAATACTATCTCGTAGGTGCCGGGATCCAGGCCCTCGAAGGAGAACTCGCCGAGCTCGTCGGCGGCGGTAAGACCGACCTCCTTGTCGTCGCGCAGGAGCTGGACGCTGAAGAGGTCCGGGGACTCGTCCACGGTCGGCAGGACCTGGCCGTAGAGGTCGAGTCGTCCGTTGCCGGGGCGCTTCTGCACGTCCAGCGCGATCTCCGCGACCTCCGCGCTGTACACGAGCTGCCGGGACGCCCCCCCGCCGGCCGACCGGATGCCGGCCATCGCCAACCCCGTGTCGCTGTCGAACGTGAGCGACGCCAGCACGCGCTGGAAGAAGCCCGGCTCCTCGCCGGTCCCCCGGCGAGCCTCTTCCCGGCGCTCTTCGGCGTAGGCGTCAAACCGCCGGGTCAGCGTCTCGCGAACCTCGGGGGGCGGCCGGTCGAGCACCACGTGCTCGCTGGTGCGTACGAAGGCGCGCAGCCACTCCAGCTCCGCCAGGGTGGCCTCGTCGGCCACCGCTAGCCGCTCCTCGACGGCCCGGGCCTCCCCTTCCGGGAGGCGGCCCTCGACGTAGTCCAACAGGCGTTCGAAGTTGATCTCGCTTCGCTCTGGCATCTCTTCCCTGCTTCTGTAACGGTATGTACGCTCATCATACCTACAGATGCGCCCGGGGCAATCGAAAAATACGCCGGTTCCGGCTGTTTTCTCAGCGGCTCAGGCGGCGCCCTTTTCGGTGAGCACCTCCTTGAGGCGCTTGAGGCAGCGGGCGCGGGTGGGGCCGATGCTGCCGACCGGCATGTCCAGGCGGGCGGCGACCTCCGCGTAGGAGGGCTGCTCCGGGTCGAGGTAGAGCGCACTCAGGAGGTCGCGGCAGGGCTCGCTCAACTCGGAGAGCCCCTGGTTGAGCCACTCGGTCATCTCCCACTGCTCCACGCCGTCCGGGGCGCTCTCGCCGAGCAGCGTGGCGCTGTCGGCCAAATCCTCGCGCCTGCCGGCGCCCTCGCGCTTGTTGCGGTTCATCAGCCGCCAGGTGTGCCGCCGGGCCACGGTCGCCAGCCAGGCCCCCAGGCGGCTGTCCTCCCGCAACGTATCCAGGCTCTGGATCAGGATGGTGAACGTGAGCTGCGCGATGTCGGCGGCGTCCTCGCGGGAGAGGCCGTAGTTGAGGGGGATGGAGAACACCAGGCGCTCGTACCGGTCCAGGAGTTCCTCCCAGGCGCGGGAGTCCCCCCGGCGGCAAGCCTCGATCAACTGTCGGTCCGACCCGTACATAGACCGACAACTATAAAGCATCCGCACCCCGGAGGAGCCCGGCCCGCCCCGCTCCTCACACGTCCCTGCCTCAACCATCTAGCCCCCTCCTCTCCAGCAAAGCTCTCGTGACACCAACCCGGAGCCTACGCCACCATCATTAAGCCAGGATTAGAGTCGCGTGAGAAACCCCTCACCCGCCGTGACGCGCCCCGATTTAACCGTTGTTTAACCTGAGCATTAAAGTCACGTGAAACCTTGATTAGAATGCCCTCACATTAGGAGCTTCTAATGCTTTCGGCCTATTTTTCTCTCGGGGGCGTGCATTACCGTGGGTGAAGTTGCAGGCCATTTCTCCGGAAGGAGGTGAATAGTATGGTGGGTAGCATCTCTGTAGATGACCGTCTCATCCTGACGAACGAGGCCCTGGCGGAACTGCTGGCTCCGCTGTGGGTCTTTGATCGGGACGACGACGATGACGACGGTGGTGGCCGGCGGCGCCGCCGTCGCCGGCGCGCGTGGTGGCGCCGTCGCCGTCGCCGGCGGGCGCGTCGCCGTCGCCGTCGCGACCGCGACGATGACGACGACTAGGGGCGTGAGCCCGACCTCGTGGCCCCGCCGCCCGGGCGGCGGGGCCGCGACCCGGTCGGGTAGAAGGCTTTTGAAACCGGAGACGAGTACGAAGAGAACGGAGGCGTGCGGTGTCATCCCAGCTTGCGGGTTCTGCGAGTTCGGTACGAGACAGTGATTCCGGGCGACCGGTAAAAGACCGGAAGGCCTGGCTGAGGTGGTTCTTCGGGCCGGTCGACATCGCCTCCCTGGCCTTTTTCCGGATGGCTTTCGGTGCGATCATGGTCTGGGAGGTCTGCCGGTACTTCGGGTACGGCTGGATCGGCCGGTACTACATAGAGCCGGCGTTTCACTTTACGTACTACGGGTTCGGTTGGGTGCAGCCCTGGCCTGGGGATGGGATGTACCTGCACTTCCTGGCCCTCGGGGCGCTCGCCTTGTTTATAGCGGCCGGGTTTATGTACCGGCTCAGCATGACGCTCTTCTTCCTGGGCTTCACCTACGTGTTCCTGCTCGACCAGGCGCTGTACCTGAACCACTTTTACCTGATCTCGCTGCTCAGCTTCCTGATGATCTTTGTTCCCGCCCACCGGGCCTTTTCCGTGGACGCCCGGCTGCGGCCGGCACTGCGCTCGGACACCGTCCCGGCGTGGGTCCTGGGCCTCATCGCCGCCCAGGTCGGCATCGTGTACTTCTACGGGGGGATAGCGAAGCTCAACGCCGACTGGTTGCGGGGCGAGCCGATGCGCATGTGGCTCGCCGCCCGGTCGGACTTCCCCCTTATCGGACCCCTGTTTACCCGGGAGTGGACCGTCTACCTCTTCAGCTACGGCGGCCTCTTCGTGGATCTCCTCGCCGTGCCGCTGCTGCTGTGGAGGCGGACCCGGGTGCCCGCGTTTCTGGTGCTGGTGGCTTTTCACCTGATGAACGCCAACCTCTTCTCCATCGGCATCTTCCCGTGGTTCATGATCGCCGCCACCCTGCTCTTCTTCCCGCCCTCGTGGCCGCGGATCGCGGCCCGGTTGAAGGTCGGCGAGCTCTTCTCGCCCGCCGCGTGGTCCCGGACCGGGCGTCAAACCCAGCCCCCCCGAGAGCGGTGGCGCAACGGGCTCCAGAGTGTTCCCGGGACCTTTAGCCTCGGGCCGGGGAAGGCCGCCGTGCTCGGGCTGCTGGCGCTCTACCTCGCGGTCCAGCTCCTCGTGCCGCTGCGCCACCACCTCTACCCCGGCAACGTGAACTGGACCGAGGAGGGGCACCGCTTCGCCTGGCACATGAAGCTCCGCGACAAAGAAGCCCTGGAGAGGTTCGTGGCTGTAGACCCGGCCAACGAGACCGCGACGGTCATCCGCACGCAGGATTACATAGACCTGGACCAGGCCGCCGACATGTCTACCAGGCCGGACATGATCCTGCAGCTCAGCCACCACATAGCCGACGATCTCCGGGAGAACGGCAACGAGGACGTGGAGGTCCGGGCGCTCGTGGCCGCCTCGCTCAACGGGCGCGAGCCGCAGATGCTGATAGACCCCGGCGCCGACCTGGCCACCGAGCGCCGCACGCTGGCCCCGGCGGACTGGATAGAGCCCCTGGAAGGGCCGCTGCCGGACCCGGCAGGGAAAAACCCGCAGGAAAGGATGTTTGGTCCCGGGTTCGGCAAGTACCAGCGGGAGATACGGCAGACGGTGAGGGCCGAGTTCAGCGGCATGGAGATCATCCGCCCCGAGAGGCCCCAGCAGGACTCCGGCAGAGACGCGGCTGGAGGCGGAGGGTGAGCTCTCCGGGTCTTTAGCGGGTAGATTCAGATAGCGGCGGGCGGCTCGGACAAGCCGCCCGCCGCCGGCAGCGCCTAGCGATGATGGTGAGGATGGACCTCGGCCGCGGCCTCCTCGAGCTTGCTCCGGTAGGCGCGGGAGTCCTCGACCTTCAGGGCGTCCGTCGTCGTGATCCGGCCGTTGAACAGGAACGCCGTCTGCCGCAGCGACGACTCCAGGTCGAACGGGTCGAGGGCCGAGGTGGCGTCCCTGGGGATCACCACGTCGTACCAGCGCAGGGCGGCGCTGGCGGCCGTGTAGTGGACGCAGATGTTGGCGACCGTGCCGCAGACGACGAGCGTGTTCACCTCCCACAGCCGCAGGAAGTGGTCCAGGTGGGTGCCGTAGAAGGCGTCGTAGCGGACCTTGCGGATCACCAGCTCGTCCTCGCGGGGGGCGAGCTCGTCCACGATCCGCCAGCCCCACGATCCCTCCCGGACGTGTTCGGGCCAGATCTCCCACTCCGGGTCGCCGTCGGTGTGGGTGTCTTGCGTGAAGACGACCTTCATGCCGCTCTCCCGGGCCATCCGTAGCAGGCCCTGGATGGCGGGTATGGTGCCCTCCGCGTCGGGGACGACGAGCGAGCCGCCTTCTTTCACGAAATCGTTCTGCATGTCCACCACGATCAGGGCCGTCCGGGTCGGGTTCAGGTGGACTTCGTCGTGTACCTCGTACTCCGGCACTTCTACCGCGCGGGCCATCAAGACCTCTCTTTCCCTGTCTTGCAAGTCCAACGTTTAGTTTACCGCTTCGCGCAGCCGGTAGAATGGCACCTTGTGAGTAACGGGACGAAAATCCGGGACGACCCCACGAGGCGGGAGGAGCTGCGAGAGAAGCTCGACCGCTACCTGGACCTGCCGCTGGCCCTGGCCTCGGTCGTGGTGGTGCTGCTGGTCATCATCCAGCTCACCGGCGAGCTCGCGGAGCCGTGGAACAGCCGTCTGGAACTCCTGAGCTGGGGCCTGTGGAGCCTGTTTTTCCTGGAGTTCGTGGCAAAGTTCGCGCTTGCGCCGGTAAAGCGGCGCTACCTGAGGAAGAACTGGCTGGACGTGCTAGTCGTGCTGCTGCCGTTCCTGAAGTTTCTGCGGCTGGCGCGGGTGTTGCGGGCGACGCGGGCGCTGCCGATCTTCCGGCTGCTGGTCTTCGGCGGGCGCGGCTCCCAGTCCACGCTCGTGCTGCTCCGGCGGCGCAGGCTCGGCCAGCTCGCCATAGTCTCCGCCATGGTCATCCTCGTCGGGGCCTCGGTGGGGTACCTGATCGAGTCCGACGCCCCCGGCACGACCATCGAGGACTTCGGGGACGCCCTGTGGTGGTCGGGAGCCCTGGTCACGACCGTCGGCAGCGAACTGTACCCGGTGACCGCCGCCGGACGCGTCCTGGCGTTCCTGCTCATGCTCTACGCCATCGGGGTCTTCTCGTACTTTATCGGGGCCATCGCCTCCGTGCTGATAGACTTCGACGCCCGCCACAAGCAAGAGGAAGAAGCCGGCGGCGTCCGGCTCACCGAGCAAGAGCGGGCCACGCTCCGCTCCATCCTCGAAAAAAGCAAGGGGGCGGGATAAAAACCGCCGCTTTTACCGGATATACTCTGCCGAGTTTGTAGAACGCGACCCGCGAAAGGCTCCCCGCTAGCTTGGACCTCATACACGACATCGTAGACTGGATGGTGGCCTGGTCGGCCACGCCGTATGCGCCGCTGGCCCTGTTTATCCTGGCCTTCTGGGAATCGAGCTTCTTCCCGCTGCCGCCGGACCCGCTCCTGATCGCCATGGCCGTCGCCGAGCCGTCCCGGGCGCCGTTCTTCGCCCTGGTGTGTACCGTGGCCTCGGTCACGGGCGCGATGCTCGGGTACCTTATCGGGAAGGTCGGAGGCCGGCCGGTCGTCCACCGCCTCTTCAAAGAAGAGAAGGTCCGGGCCGCGGAGAAGCTCTACCAACGCTACGACGTGTGGGCCGTCGGGGCGGCGGCGTTTACCCCGATACCGTACAAAGTCTTCACGATAACCGCCGGCATCGCGCAACTGCGTTTCTGGCCTTTCGTCCTGGTCTCCACGCTCGGCCGGGGCGCCCGGTTTTTCATGCTCGGTATGGCGGTCTTCTTTTTCGGGCCGGCGATCCAGAACGCCATAGACGAGTACTTCGAGCTCCTGACCGTCTCGTTCCTCATCCTCCTGGTCCTCGGTTTCTTGACCGTCAAGTTCGGCGGCGAGTACCTGCACCGC
>SIRX01000054.1 GCA_004563715.1 Actinomycetota bacterium
TCTTTTTCTTACCCCCTCGAAGACGCCATCCTCCCCGGCGAGCACCTCCTCGACCTGCGGCGAGTCGGGGAGCATCGTTATGATTATGTCGCACTGCTCCGCGACCTCCTTCGGGCTTCCGGCAACCGTCGCACCGTCCCCGGCCAGCTCCTCGGCCTTTTCGCGGGTGCGGTTGTAGAGGACGAGCTCGTAGCCCGCTTTCATGAGGTTCCTCGCCATCGGTCCGCCCATGATCCCAAGCCCTATAAAGCCGACCTTCTCAGCCATCTTGTCCCTCCCGGTAGAACTTCAACTCGGAGACCGGCACGTCCGTGTTCCGCAGCTCGTACGGCAGCCAGGCGAGGCTCTCCTCGGTGGTCTCCGTCGTGGGGTTGTACTCCAGGCCGACGTAGCCATCGTAGCCGAGCTCTTCGAGGACGCCGAGGACGTAGGGGTAGTGGATCTCCCCGGTCCCCGGCTCCCCGCGCCCCGGCGAGTCGGCGACCTGGACGTGCCCGATCTTGCCTACGTGCTCCCGGAGGTTCGCCACCAGGTTCCCCTCCATCCGCTGCATGTGGTAGAAGTCGTGCTGGATCGCCAGGTTCCCCCGCCCGACGCTCTCCACGAACTCGACGATCTCGCCCGTCGAGGAGATCAAATACGGCCCGTTCTCGAAGGTGTTGACGGCCTCGACCACGACCTCGATGCCGACCTTGCGCGCCTCGTCTGCCGCGAACCCGACGTTCTCGCGCGCCAGCGCGAGCTGCTCCGCCCGGTCCAGGCCCTCGATCTCGTGCCCCAGGAGCACGTTCATCCGCAGACACCCCAGGAGCCGCGCCAGCTCCAGCGCCACCGGCACGTTCTCCCGGAACTGCTCCCGCCGCCCCGGGTCGCTGACCAGCCCCCGCTCCCCGCCAGGCATGTCCCCGGCGTCGAAGTTGAAGAGCACCACCCGGACGCCGACCTCCTTTACCGCCTTCTCGACCTCGCCCAAATCCTCGCCCGAGGGCCACCAGAACTCCACGGCCTCGAACCCGGCCGCCGCGGCCCGGCCGAAACGCTCCAGAAACGGGACCTCCTTGAACAAGATCGAGACGTTCGCGCTGAATCTCACTCTTACCGGCACCTCCAGCTCGGGTTCGCTCCCACAGAAAACGTTCTATCCCCGCCTACTTGTTAACACATCTCCGGCGCCCATCTAAACCAGACTTTTCATATCGTGAAAAACATTCACGTCCGGTCCGTTCAGAACGTCTCCAGGGCTTCGGAGAGGTCGGCGGCGATGCGCTTGATGTGGGGAACGAGCTCCTCGACCCGCCGGCTTTCGAGGCGGCTGGCGGGGCCGGAGAGGCTTATGGAGGCGAAGATCTCGCCGTCCGACCCGAAGACGGGGGCGGCGAGGCAGCGCACCCCGTCTTCCTGCTCCCCGTAGTCTATGGCGTAGCCCTGGCGCCGGACCATCCGCAGCTCCTCCCACAACTGGGAGGGCTCGGTGATCGTGGACGCGGTGTAGCGGGGCAGCCCGGCGCGGCCGATCACGAACTCCAGCAGGCGCGGCGGCTGGTACGCCAGCAGGACCTTCCCCGTCCCGCAGGAGTGCAGCGGGACCCGGTTCCCCGGCTCGGTAAAGATCCGCAGCATCCTCGCGGGCGGCGATACCTGCTCCACGTACATCACGGAGTTCTGCTCCAGGATCGCCAGGTTCGCCGTCTCCCGGCTCACCTCGGCCAGCTCCTCCAGGAACGGCCGCGCCAGCGGACCCAGCCGCTCCCGGGCGGTGATCGCCATGCTCAAAGACTTCAGACCCAGCCCGTAACGCCGCGTATCCTTGTTGCGGTGGACGTAGCCCCGGGCGCCGAGCGTGGAGAGCAGCCGGTGCACCGTCCCGGCCGAGAGGCCGGTCGCGGCCCCGATCTCGCTGACCCCCAGCTCTCCCTCCGACCGGCTCAGGAACTCCAGGATGTCCAGCGCCCGCTCCACCGACTGGACCCCGCTCCCCCGGGAATTCGTCGCTGCGTTGGATCCCACCACTCACCACCCGCCTCGCAGAGACCACCGGCCACAGAATAGCGCAAAACACTCCGCGACACAGCGCAAACACCTCATATTTTCCGTATCGCGAAAAATGTGTGTTTACCTGCCAGGTAGCGCGTAGCACAATCCGTCGCACAGGCTGTCGATGGGGCGCTGGAGCGGAAAGGAGGTCCCGTGACCACTATGAACGTGATGGACGCGGTAGTGAAGGTGATGGAGGATGAGGGCGTAGAGGTCGCCTTCGGGGTGCCGGGGGCGGCGATCCTGCCGCTGTACAAGGCGCTGAGCAAGTCGGAGCAGATAAATCACTACTCCGTGCGGCACGAGGAGGGCGGGACGCACGCGGCCGACGGCTACACGCGGGTAACGGGGACGGTCGGGATCAACATCGGGACGAGCGGTCCGGCGGGGACGAACATGATCACCGGCCTCTACACCTGCATGGCCGACTCGGTACCCCAGATCTGCATCACCGGCCAGGCCCCGACGACCGTCCTGCACAAGGAGGCGTTCCAGGCGGTGGATATAGTGGAGATCGCCAAGCCGGTGACCAAGTGGGCCGTGCAGGTGAGGGAGCCGGCCCAGCTCGTGTGGACCTTCCGGGAGGCGTTCCGCATCGCGCGGGAGGGACGTCCGGGGCCGGTCCTCATAGACCTGCCGCTCGACGTGCAGAAGGCGGACGTCGAGGTGGACTTCGACCCCCGGCGCGGCGGCCCGCTGCCGTTCGCCAAACCCGCGCCCAACCCGAACGCCACCCGGCAGGCGGTAGAGATGATCCTGGAGGCCGAGCGGCCGGTGCTGATGCCCGGCGGCGGGGTCATCATCGCCGACGCGGCCGAGCAACTCGTGGAGCTCGCCGAGTACCTTCAGGTCCCGGTCAGCCCGACGTACATGGGCAAAGGAACCATCAACGAGGACCATCCGCTGCACATGGGCACCGTCGGTCTCCAGACCCAGCAGCGCTACGCCAACGCGCTCTTTCTGGAGAGCGACCTGGTCGTCGGGATCGGCAACCGCTGGGCCGACCGGCACACCGGGGACCTCGACGTGTACCGGGGCGACAGGAAGTTCGTCCACGTAGACATAGACCCGCGCCAGCTCGGCCGCGTCTTCCGGCCGGACCTCGCCATCGTCTCCGACGCCAGGCTCGCCGTCGAGGCGATGCTCGATACCGCCCGCGGCATGACCCCGCAGCGCGAGCCCGGCCCGTGGGTCGAACGCGTCGGCGAGCTTCGGTCCACGCTGCTGCGGAAGATGGACTTCGACGACGCGCCGGTAAAGCCCCAGCGGGCCTACAAGGAGATGAACGAGTTCTTCGACGAGGACACCATCTTCGTAACGGCGATCGGGCTGTACCAGATCTTCTCTGGCCAGTTCACCAAGACCTACAAGCCACGCCACTACCTCTGCTGCGGCCAGGCCGGACCCCTGGGCTGGGAGGTCCCGGCGTGCATCGGGGTCAAGCTCGGCCGCCCAGAGAACCTGGTCGTCGGCCTCGTCGGCGACTACTCGTTCCAGTTCCTCATGGAGGAGGTGGCGGTCGCCGTCCAGTACAGGGTCCCCTACGTACTCGTCATGCTCAACAACGCCTACATGGGCCTCATCCGGCAGGCGGAGATGGGCTACGACATGAACTTCGCCGTGGACATCGGCTATGAGGGGCCAGAGGGCGACTACGGTATAGACAACGTGGCCGTCATGGAGGCGATGGGCGCCCTGGGACGGCGCGTCGAGCGCCCGGAGGACATACAGGGCGCATTGCAGTGGGCGGTACGGGCCAGCGAGGAGCGGCGGGTGCCGGCGCTCGTGGAGATCATGTGCGAGCGGGAGGTCAACGCCGCGATGGGCCTCTCCATAGACAAGATCAACGAGTACGAGCCGATCCTCGACGGCGGGAGGGAGATGGCCGGGCAGATCGTGGGCGGCGTCCCCGAAAGGGACTAGAATGCCCTCATGCGAAAACACCTGAGAGAGATACTGGATGCCGGGATCGCCGCCGCGGACCCCCACGACGCCGTCCGCCGCTACCTGGAGGTAGACGGCGACCGTATAAGCGCCGGAGGAGCGAGCTTCGAGGCCGAAAGGGTCTTCGTCCTGGCCGCCGGGAAGGCCGCCGGGCCGATGGCCCGGGCTGCGGCGGAGCTTCTCGGAGAGCGGCTGGCGGGCGGCATCCTGGTGACGAAGGACGACCACGACCCCGGGCCGGAAGACCTGGAGACCTTCCACGCCTCCCACCCCGAGCCCGACGGGCGGGGCGTGGAGGCCGCCCGCCGGGTCACGGAGCTGGCGGAGTCGCTCGGGGATGGGGACCTGCTGCTCGCCCTTATCTCCGGCGGCGCGTCGGCGCTGCTGGCGGACCAGGCTCCACCCATCGAGATAGACGAGCTCAAGCAGCTGACCTCCGACCTGCTAAAAAGCGGGGCGGACATAGAAGAGATCAACAGCGTCAGAAAACACGTCTCCACGCTCAAGGGCGGAGGCCTGGCGCGGCTGGCGCATCCGGCCTCTACCATCGCCCTGCTGCTCTCCGACGTGGTGGGCGACGAGCCCTCCTCCATAGCCAGCGGACCGACCGTGGCCGACCCGACCACCCTCGACGACGCCCGCGCCGTCCTGGAGCGCTACGGCATAGAGCCAGCCGGGAGCATAGAGCATCATCTACGGGACGCCGAAGAGACCCCCAAGCCTGGCGACCACGTTTTCGAGAACGTCGTCAACGTGGTCTGCGGCGGCGGGCGGCACGCGGCCGAGGCGGCGACCGCGAAGGCCCGGGAGCTGGGCTACGAGCCGCTCCTGCTCTCCACCTCGGTCACCGGCGACGCCCGCGGGGCGGCCTCGATGTACGCGGCCATGATCCGGGAGGCCCGCGAGAGCGGCAACCCGGTCCCCCCGCCGTGCGCCCTCGTCAGCGGCGGGGAGGCCACCGTGGTCGTCCGGGGCGACGGGACCGGAGGCCCCAACCAGGAGTTCGCCCTCGCGCTCGCCGCGGAGCTGGACGGAGTAGAAGGGTGGGCGGCGTTCGCCGCCGACACCGACGGCAACGACGGCCCCACCGACGCGGCGGGCGGGCTGGTGGACGGGGCTTCGGCAGAGAAGGCTCGGGAAGGCGGCGTGGACCCCCTGGAAGCCCTGCAGAACAACGACGCCTACACCGCCCTGGGAGCCGCGAACGCCCTGCTCCACACCGGCCCCACCGGCACCAACGTAAACGACCTGCGCGTGGCGCTCGTCGAGGACCCGGACCCCGGTAACGGTTAAACAACAGACCAGACTCCAGACACGACCCAAGATACAGATCCGGACAGCGGCAAAGCCCTCCGCCCAGCAGGGAGGCACCAGAGCCCCTCCTCGCGGAAACGCCGGGCAGAGAGGAGCATTACGGCCACGATCAGCAGAAAGGAAACCGACGCAACGCCGGGGGCCAAAGCACCCGGCCGCCAGTTCGCTCAGCAGCGTCGCTGCCGGGCGTACCCAGCCCGGTTCTCCTCCCCGGCTCCTCTTGCAATCCAGCGCTTGTTGTAGACGGCGGCGAAATAAAGCATTAAAGTACCCTTTTGCATACAGCGGGACCGACGCCCGGTCCTGAAGAGACCGGAGGAGATGGAGAGGACGTGCCGGGATCTGCAAAGCCATCGGGTTTCGGCTCGGTAGGCCGGTTTCGATAGGCGCGTTGTCCAACGGGAAAGGGGGTTGGCGCTTATCGCAGGGACGTAGAGCGTTCACGAAGCCTGGTGTTGTGGGGGGAGTAAGTCTAGCTCTCTGCTAGAAGGGAAGGGGAAATCTTGGACAACCTCGCGGTTCTGAGCCTCCTGGCTCTGGCACCGATACTCACGGTGGGAGTGCTGCTCGTGGGCTTCCGGTGGCCGGCCAAGTGGGCCATGCCGGTCGGCTACGTCGTCGTGGTGATTATCGGGTTGCTGGTGTGGAACCTGAGCGCGGCGAGCATCGTGGCCTCGACGATTCAAGGTGTGATCATCGCGCTGACGCTCCTGTACATCGTTTTCGGGGCTTTGCTGCTGCTGGCGACGCTGAGCGAGAGCGGAGCGGTAGACGCCATCCGCAACGCGTTCACCGACATAAGCCCCGACCGCCGAGTGCAGGTCATCATCATCGCCTGGCTCTTCGGCACCTTTATCGAGGGGGCGGCGGGCTTCGGCACGCCGGCGGCGGTCGCGGCCCCGCTGCTGCTCGCGCTCGGTTTCCCGGCGATGGCGGCGGTCATGAGCGGGCTCATCATCCAGAGCACGCCGGTCAGCTTCGGGGCCGTTGGCACCCCGCTCATCGTCGGCGTACAGGGCGGTCTGCAGGGCGGCGGCCCGGTAGTAGAGTTTCTCAACGAGCAGGGTATGGAGCTGACGGCTTACGTCACCAACGACATCACCTTCCGGGTGGCGGTCCTGCACGCCGCGGCCGGCATCCTGATACCCCTCATTCTCTGCTGCATGCTCACCGGCTTTTTCGGCGAGAACCGGAACTTCGGTGAGGGCCTCGGGGCCTGGAAGTTCGCGTTGTTCGCGGCCTTCGCCATGCTCGTTCCCTACGTGTTCTTCGGGACCGCGCTGGGGCCGGAGTTCCCCTCGCTGCTCGGAGGTCCCATAGGCCTTCTCATAGTCGTCTTCGCCGCCCGGCGGGGCTTCCTCCTCCCCGAACAACGGTGGGACTTCGGCCCGCGCTCGGACTGGGAAGAAGAGTGGATGGGCAACATAGACCCGGACCAACTGCAACCCGACCCCGGCCACGAGCCGATGGGCATAGTCCGGGCGTGGATACCGTACGTTATCGTGGCGCTCCTGCTGGTCCTGACCCGGGTCGTCACCCCCCTTCAGGAGTTCCTCACCGGCCTCACCATAGCCTGGGAGAACATCCTGGGCGTGGAAGGCATCTCCGCCGACTTCGCGGTGTTCTATCTGCCGGGCTTCATGTTCCTCGTGGCCATCGCGGCGACCTACTTCATCCACCGGATGACCCGCCGCGAGATAGCAGACTCGTGGAAGGTGGCCGGCGGACAGATCCTCGGAGCCGGCTTCGCCCTCTTGCTGGCGCTGCCGATGGTCCGCGTGTTCATCAACTCCGGGGAGGACTACAACGCCTCCGGACTCGCCAGCATGCCGGTCACACTCGCCGAGGGAGCCGCGTCCCTGGCGGGGCAGAGCTGGCCGTTCTTCTCGCCCTGGATCGGGGCGCTGGGGGCGTTTATCGCCGGGAGCAACACGGTGAGCAACCTCACCTTTTCCCTGTTCCAGTTCGCCACGGCGGCCAACATCGGCATCGTGGGCTCGGCTGCGGTGATCGTCGCGGCCCAGGCGGTCGGTGGGGCTGCCGGGAACATGATCACGGTCCACAACGTCGTCGCAGCCTCCGCTACCTGCGGGCTCCTGGGCAAGGAGGGCGCGCTGATCCGGAAGACCATAATCCCGATGACCTACTACGTGCTGCTGATCGGCTCCTTGACCTACGTCTGGATCTACGGCCTCGGGTTCAACCTGGGCACGATAGTGCTGGTAGCCCTCGTCGGCGTGCTGGTCGCCCTGGGCGTCGTTGGCAACCGCCAGGCAAAGCGGCAGAGGACTTCTACCCCATCGTAACGGGGGCCGCGCTTCAATAGGCAGGACCGCTGGCGGGAGGTTCCTCCCGCCAGCGGATCGGTTAGCCGGCTAGCGGGCGCATGTTGACCACGATCAGGCCGCCGTCGCCGGGCACCTCCAGCACGTTCTGTACGGCGGCCTCTACCGGAAGCCACGCGCCACAGAGCGGGGGA
>SIRX01000055.1 GCA_004563715.1 Actinomycetota bacterium
CTGTTCAGCTCCGGGAAGGCCAGGGCGCCCGCGACGGCGACCGGCACCAGGGCGAGCAGCCCGCGCAGCCGCTGCCCGGAGAGCAGGAAGTATACCGGCAGCGATAGGGCCATAGCCACCATGGCCCCGCGCGACTGGGCCAGGATGGCTACGTTGGCGTTTACGACCGCCGCGGCGAGCACCCCGGCCCTCACGAGCGGGTTGACGCGCCGGCTGCCCCCCAGGTAGATGGCCGCCCAGAAGGAGATCAGCAAGAACGCCGCCTGCCCGTTGTGGTAGCCCACGGTGCCGAACAGGCGGCCTTCGTAGAAGAGGTAGTCCAGGCTGAAGCCGGGGGTGAGCAGGGTGTAGACCGCGACGGCCGCGGGGCCGAACACCGAGGCGGCCATCACCCACCGGCGCGAGGCGTTCAGCATGACCAGGACCAGCGCGGTCCCGAAGGCGAGCAGGTAGAAGAGCGTCTGGCCCGCCCCGAACCACGCGGCCCCCAGGTTGGAGGACCACAGCACCGAGGCGAAGGTCCAGAGCGTGTACAGGCCGAAGAGGGCGAACGCCGCGAGGGTCCAGAGGTGTCTGGACCCGTACGCCACGCCCGCGACGGAGACGGCGAACCCCAGAAAGACCAGGAACAGGGCCGCGGGCGCCCAGTGGCGGGCGAAGTAGCCGCCGTCCACGCTGCCCATCCAGGTGGCCAGCAGCAAGACCCCGCTCAACGCCAGCGTGGGGAGCAGCCGGCCCGGGCGGGCGCCCCGTCCTATTGCAAGGCGCTCGAACAACCCCGTTCCCTCTCCAACGATCTCTTCCGGCCCGGCTCGTCGCCTAGCGCCGGCCCGTGCGGCGCAGGAAGGCCGTTGCCGTGCCCGCGATCACGAGCATCCCGCCGAGGGCGAGCAGCACCAGGGGCGCGCCGGCCGTGTCGGGGAGCACGCCGCCGACCCACGCCCGCTCGTCACACTCCTCGGAGATGCCGGTCGAGGTCACCACGACCGCGGTCCCGGTGTCCAGCGCGCCGTCGCCCCCGGAGACGATCTTCGGGCTGCCGGAGACCAGCAGGCCGTCCTCCGCCGCGGTTATGGAAGCGCCGTCCCCGTCGATGTAGGTGGCCCGCGTCCCGTCGGCGTCCTCGACCGTGACCGAAGCCCCGGTAACCACGCAGATCTCCCCTTCTATCAGCAACGCGCCCTCCGGGGTAACCTCGGGCTGGACCTCCGCTACGGGCCCGGAAGGGGGACCGAGCCTCTTGTACTGCACGTCCGCGCTCCGGTCCTCGGGGCTCTGGGCCTGGGCGGCCGCGGCCCAGACGAGCGACAGAACCAACACCAGGGCCACCGCGGTCATTCGCAAAGGTAACGTCCTCGCGCCCTTGTTCACCATCTACCTGCCTCCTCTCATTGAGGTTTTCTCGGACAATCTCTCCGCCGTACAGGCCCAGCCTGCACTCCCAACCCATACGGTCAAAGCCTGGAGCCACTGTAACAACGGCGCCCGGAGCGGACATGTGCCACCAGCCATATATACGATGGGCCGAATTGCCTTTTCTGCGACGTTCGAATACGAAACGCCCGCGCCCTCCACGAGAGGAACTGGAGTGCCTGTAGCGCAAGCGCGGAGGAGTCCGCACCTTTCCCCGGCGGGCGGGCCAGAAGCTGGGCCCGGGCTGCGTTTACCCGGAGAGCCTGGAGCGCAGCGTCCGGTACCGGTCCGCGGCCTCCTTTACGAACGGGGAGGCCGACTCGGAGTTCACGTAGCTCCTGACCCGGGACCGCAGCAGGTGGTAACCGGCGTAGGGCGCCCAGGGCACCGGGTTTCGAGCCAGGACCACGCGGTGGCTGTGTAACGCCCGGGGCTGCCACTGCTCCTTGTGGGGCCCCGCACCCCACATCAGGTCGAAGTGCCGGAGCCCCCGGTCGCGGGCAACGTTCGTCCCGTCCCAGATAAAGAGGGGTTGGATCGAGTACTTCTTAAAGGCCTCCCCGGTGGCCCCACCCAGGTACCCTCCGACGAACTCGCGCCCGAGGACCAGGAAGTGAGAGGCGATCGGCTCCTCCCCTCTCTGGAACTCGGAGATGCCCCCCGCGCCGCAGGCCGTCATCCTCCGGGCCGCGGTCTTGACGAAGGACTCGAACCGCGGGGTCAGATGCTCCGGGTTGATGTCCCGCCCCCCCCACGATTCCCGGTGCCACGCTATGAGCCTGCCCGCCGCCGCTTCCGCCTCGTCGGCCGGGACCAGCACGCAGCGCACCCCGTCCTTCTCCGCCCGCCGGATGGCCCGGCGCGTGTTGCTGCGTTGCTTCTGGCTCAGGACCGAGAGCTGCTCGTCCCAGGGCTCGACGTCTATCACGTAGCAACTGTCCTGCCAGGCGCGGGCCCTGGGGCCTGTCCAACCGTCGAACACGCGCCAGGCGGCGGCCCCCGGTCGCAACTGCTGGAGGTCGGCGAACCGCCACAAACCCATCCGCCGCAGCGCCTCGATGCCGGCCTCCGCAACCGGACCCTCCCACCCCTCCCTCACGACCGCGTCGAGGTAGATGGTCTGGCCGCTGCCCACGAAGAGCAGCCGGCCCCGCCCGAACCCGCGTCCGAGCATAAGCGGCAGGACGCCCACCAGGAGGCCCCCGTGGCGTAGGGTGACGAGGTGGAGGTCATAGCTTCCTCCGTAAGACTCCCACCACGAGTACAGCCAGGCCCACGACTGGAACGGGGTGGCGAGCGCGCTGTCCTCGTAGAGGTCCCGCCACTCCCCTTCCAGAGCCGCGAAATCCCGGGTATCCCGGAGGATCGAGGTCTCGAGCGTACCGTTGGCCCTGGTTCCCATACCTACTCTCCGTACCCCTGCCGCCCTGAGGCTTCTGTCCGCGTTGCCCGCGACTGTACACCACGGAGCACGCACCCGGCAAGCCGGAGCACAGGGTGAGCGGGCGATACCCCAACATATTTTCCCGAACCGCCGATAAACCGCTCCAGGGGCCTAAAGTTCTTCCCACGGGTGCCGATAACAGCACACGCGTAGACGCTGCGACAAAGGCAACCCCCTCGCGAGAGGGGCGCGCAAAGCCTCGGGCCTCCCAGGAGGCGGCCGGGCTACCGAACAGCGGCGGAGGGGGGACTCCGCCTTTACAAGGAGGGGTATATGCGCCATGAGGCCAATAATGTAGACGGAACGGGC
>SIRX01000056.1 GCA_004563715.1 Actinomycetota bacterium
GGATAAACTTCGGGAGAGAGGAGAGACCATGACCGACACCGAGCCCGGTTTCGAGGTAGAGGTCGCGAGCTTGGGTGAGTTCCTGCGGCTGCTGAAGGAGCGGAACGAGCAACTTCCAGGCCGGCAAGGCCACGGTGTCTCTGGCAGGGCGATCTTCGTGGCCCAGATGGTGGATCGGCGTCCTTCGAATTACGGGTTCCCGCTGGTAAGGCGTTACGTGATCGCCGCTTTCGCCTACGGGAGGGATCGCGTCTCCTACACTAGAACTACCTCAAACGCCGTGGAACTGCCCGAGATGGTGGCCAGGATCGAGGACCGTCAGCAAGAGGTCTACGAGGAGGTCTGGGCGGAGATCAGGCGGGGACTAAAGGACGCGGACCTCAACATTCCCGTCCACAAAGGCTTCCTGCGCCACGCCGCGGACAACGGACGTGTTCGGCGAGAGGAAGGAGGTTAGCGTACGCAGGAGCGCTCTAGCGAGTAGTGTCAGCAGTAGCGTCAGCAGTAGGAGCGGCACGAGGCGGTACTCGACGGCAGCTCGTGTAAGTCCTATAGCGCGATTTACCTGCAAACACGACATTTAGCATCACTCGCCGGTACCGGGCGAAACATGGGCGATTGTCACTCGTAATGAGCAGGTCAGCGGTTCGAGTCCGCTCGTCGGCTCTCTCTATTCCCGATAGATAAGGGAAAAAACCCCGAATGTTCAGAGCCTCCGTTACCGTCACGGAGGCTCATTGATGCCAACCTGATGCCAACCCGGAGTCTCTAGGTTGTGTCTCCGGTTCCGGGAAGTATGTCGCCCATCGCGTCGGCGGTTTGCCGGGCGGAAGCATCATAATGGTGAGTGTACCTCTGGAGGGTCAAACACCACGGAGTGTTTCGGGCTGCGTACCGGCGAAGTAAGCGTTCAGGTTTGCCAGCAGCTTTTTCTTGCTGTTTTCGTCGAGGAACGAGGCGGTGAAAGAGTTCTCGGCCACCCGGCGGAACTCCCCGCGGGTGAAGCCGAGCCCGTCACGTATGGCGGTGTAGTTGTCGGCCACGTAGCCGCCGAAGTAGGCGGGATCGTCGGAGTTGACCGTTACGCACAGGTCCTCCCCGAGCATCCTTCGTACCGGATGCTCTTCGATGG
This sequence comes from Actinomycetota bacterium, assembly GCA_004563715.1. Taxonomy (GTDB): domain Bacteria; phylum Actinomycetota; class Rubrobacteria; order Rubrobacterales; family Rubrobacteraceae; genus SIRX01. Next base: position 1,133 of record SIRX01000056.1, read on the forward strand.
AGTCGAAGACCCGGAGCTTTACGTTAGAGAGCGGGCAGACGGTCAGCGGGACTTGTTCCTCCCTCAGCCGCCGCACGAGCCCGGGGTCTTCCATGCACCGGACGCCGTGGTCTATGCGGGCTGCTCCCAGGTCGTCCAGGGCCTGCCAGATGTACTCCGGGGGACCCTCCTCTCCGGCATGGGCCACCCTCCGGAAGCCGTGTCTGGCGGCCTCCTCGAACACGGCCCGGAACTCGTCCGGGGGGTGTCCGAGTTCGGATGAGTCGAGGCCCACGCCCACGATCCACGCCCGGTACGGCCGCGCCTGCAGCAGGGTCTCCATTGCCGCCTCCGCGCTCAGATGCCGGAGGAAGCACAGGATCAGGTGCGACGACATACCGAGGCCCCGCCGGCCGTCGAGCAGGGCCCGGTGGATGCCGGTGATCGCCGTTTCGAAGGCGACCCCTCTATCAGTGTGGGCCTGGGGATCGAAGAATATCTCCGCGTGTCGCACCCCCTGTGCGTGGGCCTTACGGAGGTACGCGGAGGTCAGGTCGTAGAAGTCCCTCTCGTATAGCAGTACCCTGGTCGCCTCGTAGTAGACGTCCAGAAAGGACTGCAAGTCGCCGAAGTCGTAAGCTTTTCGTACCTCTTCCGCGGAGCCGTACCGGAGCGGAACGCCGTTGCGCCGGGCGATCTCGAACATTATCTCTGGTTCTAGAGAGCCTTCGACGTGCATGTGCAGCTCGGCCTTCGGCATTCCCCTCAAGAATTCGTTCGTAACGGTTCGTTCCCGCGCCTTCATCCCCGAACCCACTTTCTGCTCGTCTTCCGCGGCGCCCCGCACCGGCACGGGGCGATCCCTCGTTCAGTATAGAGTTCCGCGCTGACCCTGGTCCAGCGCGGAAGCGGAAACCTGGCTCACGCCAGCTTACAGCCGCCTCGACCCCGGACGACTTACGAGCGTCTTCGAAACCCTTTCTGACACCCGGGGCGGCTACGGTTGCCTCTCGTGCCCGGCTTCCTGCAGCATCCAGCGAAAGGAACTGGTGAAGGGTACATGATCTCCGGCGTTTTCGGCGAACATCGGCACTCTGTTCTTGCCGTAGCGTCGTCCCGCAGAAACAGTGAGCGCGAGGCCCGGTCTCGAAACGGAGACCACCAGGTCATGACGATGTGCCCGAAACGGTAGCCGTCCGGGGTTCAGATGTTTGCCTGGATCTTGATCAGGGTGGAAGTCCCTCTGGACTCGACACCAGACAACAGGTCCTCCTGGCGAGAGAGGCCGTGCCCGGCGTCCGCCCGTCTCGGTTACTTCAATATTAAATATGTGTTAAATATATAACTTGGGCCGGCGAGGCTCTGCAACCTGTGTCGTGCGGTTTGGAGCGTGCTTGATGGAATGGAGCAACAAACAGAGGCTACGCCGGCTTGCCCTGTTGAGTGGTCAGGAGTGGGTCTACTTGCTGAGCCTGCTGGTGCCGCTGGTCGCCTACAACATCACGGTCAGGGTGCTCGGATTGGCCGCCCTCGGTGAGAACCAGGGGTTGCTACCGGACTCGCTGAGTCTGCTGCGCTCTGAGGTACTGTTCAACCTGGGGTACGTGGTGCTCTGGGTTGGGCTCTTCTTGCTGGTGAAGTGGTGGACCGTGCTGCGCTGGATCTACCTCTTCTTCTTCCACGCTGTCTCGCTCCTGGTCGTGGTGATCACGACCAGCTCCTACCATTACTTCAAGACCACGGGATTTACCCTCGACTACGGTATCGTGGCCTACTACCTGGCTGCGCCGGGGGAAGCCCGGGGCGCTATCGAGAGCGAGGCCTCTCTGGGGGTCTGGCTGTTGCTCTCCGGGGCGATCCTGTACGTCATGGTCGGTCCCTTGCTGATCACCCAAGGCTTCCTCAAGCTGCAGCAGCGCTGGCGGGACAGCCGGACGCGGGGTACGGCGCCGGACGGCCTAGCACCCGCTGGCGGCGTTTCGGGCGGCGAGGAAGAGCCGGTGCCAGAGGATGTCGCGGGGTCCGACGGAACTGAACCAGCCCGGCGCCGGCTCTCGCGCCAGAAGTTCCTGGTCGCCAGCGTGGGGGCGACGGCCGGGGTTTTCCTCTTGAGGGAATCGTTGTTGCCGTACGCCGCCGAGGGCAAGGGGCAGTTCGCCCGGGCCTCGGTCTCCAACCTGGTCGTTACCCGACGCGAAGAGTCTTACATGCGGGAGGCCGTGGAGAGTGTCGAGGCTGCTGATACCCTCGTCAACGTCCGCCTCGAGCCTACGCCGCGCACCCGCAAGCGGCACGTGGCGCTCATACACCTGGAGTCGGTGCGCGAACGGTCCGTCACCCCCTACAACGAGTACATCAGCACCACGCCCTACCTGGACGGGCTGGCGCAAGAGAGCCTGTTCGTAGAGCGAGCCTACACGACCCAGCCGCACACCACCAACGCCATAACCTCAGTCAACGCCGGTGTCTACCCCTACCCGGGGACCGAGATCGTCGAGGCCCAGCCCGGCGGTGTTCCCGCCCGGGCTCTGGCGCGGCTCTTGAGGGAACAGGGCTACCGCGCCGCCTGGTTCCAGTCGGCCACCGGAGGGTTCGAAGACCGGGCGCAACTCGTCGAAAACTTTGGCTACCAGCACTACCAGGCCCTGGAGTCCATGGATACGGCGGGCTTCGACCGGACGAACTACCTCGGCTACGAGGACGACATCATGCTGGAACCCAGCCGCCGGTGGTTGGAGGAAGACCTGGAGACGCCCTCCCTGGTCATGTTCCTGGGTGTAACGCCGCACCACGATTACCTGGTTCCCCGGCGTTACGGCCGCAGGAGCTTCGCCGAAGAGGAGATGCTCGACCGCTACCTGAACAACGTCCGCTACGACGACTTCTGGGTGAGGAACATTATCGAGCAGTACAAGGCCCTCGGGCTCTACGAAGACACCATCTTCGTCATCTACGGGGACCACGGCGAGGCCTTCGGGGAGCACGGCCGCTACCAGCACGACGGCGTGATCTGGGAGGAGGGTGTCCGGGTGCCCCTGTTGGTTCACGACCCGCAGCGCTTCTCCCACGGGGCCCGTGTAGAGGGGCCGGCCAACCTCAACGACCTCGCGCCGACCATCGTGGACCTGTTGGGCTACAGGGTCGTGGACGGGGAGTACCCCGGCTACTCGCTGCTCGACCCGCCCAGAGCGCGCACGCTCTACGTTAGCTGCCGCCCCGACCTGCTGAGCATGGCGAGCATAAAAGGGTACGAAAAATACATCTACCACTTCGGCAAGCAGCCCGAGGAGTTCTACGATCTCTCCAGAGACCCCCTGGAGCAGAACAACCTCTCCGATCGGCTCGGCTGGAGAGAGCGCGAGCGGCTCCGCTCCGATCTGCTGGAGTGGCACGCGGAGAGCAGCGCCTACTACGAGCAGGGGTCTGTTTCCTCGTAGCCGGCGTCCGGGGTCTGCTGGTGTCGGCTGGCCACCCGCCCTCCCAACCGTGGATAAAGTAGCGATGCGCCGTCCGGACACGCTATAGTTTCCCTGCTCGCCGGCCGATAACATCTCCGGCGATCCAAAACATACCGCCGGGACCCGGATCTCCCGGCTACGGAGGGGGCAGCGTGCGTCGTATATTGCCGGCTTTATTAATGATGGTCTTTACCCTGGGGCTGGTCTCGCAGAGCGAGGCGCAGAGCGGGCCTTATTCGCAGGTCGTGGACAACGCTTCGAAGAACAGGTTTGCGGCCGCGGACGGGTGGAGGGTGAGCACCAACGGCTCGGGATACTTCGGTAAGAATTACGCGGTTGCCAGAACCGCCAACAAGCCCCTCGCCGCCCGGTTCAAGGTCAGGATACCGAAGACCGGCCCCTACACCGTCTACGCCCGCTGGCCCGCCCGCAACAACCACAACAACTCGACCAGGATAGGGGTCAGGGCCGCTTCGGGCATCAAGTGGACGCGGGTCAACCAGCAGCGCAACGGCGGCAGGTGGGTAAAGATCGGCCGCTATCGCATGGAGAGAGGGGACCGTTACAGCGTGATGGTCTCCCGGCGGACCGACGGCAATCGGCTCGTGGTGGCGGACGCCGTGAAGGTCGTCGAGGCCAGGCGGTCCGTCCGTGGACCCGACAGCATACTCGGGCCTCCCATCCACAGCCAGGCTTCCGTCAGGAAATACGCCCGGTCGGTGGGGAGCACACGCTACATCATGGAGACGATCCCGCACTACTACAAGCTGGCCCCCAGGGGGGGCATAGCGCCCGACGTGCTGGTGGCCCAGGCTATCCTGGAGACCGGCCGCGGCCACTACGGGGGCGACTCGAAGCCCTGGAACATGGCCGGTATCAAGAAGGGGGGCGTCGTGGGGGATGCTCCCAGAGACTTCGAGCGGCCGCGGACCGCCTACGAGGGCGTCCGGATGCACGTGAACCACATGGCAGCCTACACCGGCAAGAAACCCATCGGCAGGCCCCACGACCGATTCCACGACGCGCGGGCCGCCCAGAGGAACCGCGGGTGGTGGGTTCGGAGGGTCAGCCAGCTAGGGGGCGGAGTCTGGGCGATGGACTCCGAGTACGCCGGGAAGATCCGGCGCATCCTGAACGACATGGGTAAGCACTGACCCGCCGCATCTAAAGCCAGACGCGTAGAGGCTTCCCAAGCCCGCCCGGCAGTGTTTCGCCGGGCGGGCTTTTGTCTACCTCCGTCTGGACGCCAATATCTTCCTCGATTTCGCGCGAGTAAAGCCAATATCCGGCATCTCTGGACTTTCGACGCGATCTTTTGCCGCGGATGAGGCAAAATGTACCTGCTGCACCGAGAAATCGCCTGAGGGGGGTGAGCATATAGACGATGCGCAAGCGTTGGTAGCCGGACGACTCTCGTTGGAACTCGTTTTTCTTCAGAGGAGGTGAATAGAGGCATGGGGCGCAAGGCTTGGTAACCGAGCAGATTTCACTGTCGAACGACTGACTGTATATACGGGAGGTGAGCAAAAAATGGGCCGTAAGGCTTGGTAGCCGGAAAATCAATGCTGTTGAACCACTACTCGTTTGGGAGGTGAGCAAAAAATGGGTCGCAAGGCTTGGTAACTCGATGACAACTTATCTGACGAGAGGTCCCGGCGTGGCTATGTAGACTTCGGGACCTCTTGGTACTACAATTCCAGCTATGGGAGGAGAGCCCAAATTCTCGCTGGGGATGGTCTTTGTCCTGTAGCGGTACACATCGGATAGCCTTACGAGCTTACGTGGCTGGGCTGGCTGCTCTAGCCGTGGCTGCGCTGGCCGGCTGGACACTTTACTTTGAGATCTACCTGACTACCGCCACCTTATCGGCGGGGCTCGTTCTGGGCACGCTCTGTGCTGTCGCTCGTTTCTGGCCCGTCAGCTTCGGAGTGGGCAGAGCATCTTTTGATGCGGACGATGTTCCCATGCTCGCTGCTCTCGTGCTCGGTGGCCCCGCCTGCGCACTCTTGGTCGCCGCCCCCTCGACTATATACCGGAGCCCGTCCCGAACGGTGTTTCAAGGGTCTGCTTACCTGGTGCAGGTTCTCGCCGCTTCGCTGGCGTTTGCGGCTTTCTCAAAACCTTTACTTGTACAACCTCAACTTACGGCTTCGTTTGTTTACGGAGTCCTGGCTGCCGGCTTCGTCTTCTTTAGCGTAAACGTACTGACCTCTTCCGGGCTCATGCGCCTGAAATACCGGCTTTCCCCGGGTGAGATCGCGCGCGAAATGGTCTTGCCGCCTCTGCCCTCGGACGCTCTGGCGATCGTTACGACGCTCGTTACCGCCCTGGCGATCACCGCCTATGGTCCGGCCGCGGGCCTGATCCTGCTCTCGGGCGCCGCGCTGTCCTTGATCCTCGTGAAGCAGGTCCGGGAGCACCACAAGAGGAAGCTCCGGGCGGAGGCCGAGAACGCGGCCCTCAGGGAGGCGCTGCGCGAGTCGAACCTGAACCTCGCCGCCCGGCTGGTAGGCCAGCTCGCGCTGCGCGACGGCCATGCCCAGGCCCACGCCGCCGCTTCCGCCATCTACGCCGAAGACCTCGCGCGGGAGATGGGGCTCGGAGATGGGCGGGCGCAGGAGGTGCGCCTGGCCGCGCTCCTCCAGGACGTGGGGCTCCTGTACGTTCCCGACGAGGTCCTGCTGACCCCGCCGGAGAAGCTCAACTCCCTGGGCCGGATGCGGCTCGAGGAGCACCCGGTTTCCAGCGAGAAGGTGCTCGCGGAGGTTCCCGGCTTGCACGAAGCGGCCCAATGGGTGCGCTGGCACCACGAGCGGGTGGACGGCACCGGCTACCCGGACCGCCTGCGGGGCGAGTGGCTCCCGCTGGAGGCGAGGATCCTGGCCACCGCGGCGTTCTACGCCTCGCTCGTCCTCGACAGCCCCCACAGCCAGCGGCGCTCCCCCGAGGAAGCCCGCCGAGCCCTGATCGAGGAGATGGACCAGGCCGTGGACGGCCTGGTGGCAAAGACCTTCCTGCGCGTGCTCGACCGCGAGGGCGCATCCTACGCCACAGCCTCCGACGGCCGCTTCCGGTTCCCGGAAGAAGAGGTGGCCCCGCCTCCCGCCGCAGACAACGTCTACCAGCTGCACGGCCTCTCCTAACAACCTCCAGGCTTCTCTATACCTGCCAACAAGACGCCGCCGGCCCAGACCCCCGGTGAACACGGCCTGACACCCCTTTTGCCCACCCCGTAGCGTAAACCACCCCGAAACAAACCTGTTGACATCCCCCTGTCTTCCTTGTACCATCCATGTGGATGTTAGATAGATGTTAGGTGGATGTTGAAGGGAGGTTACTGGATGGCGGCGGGTGAGTTGGAGAAGATCACGATCAACATGGCGCCGGTGGACCTGGGGCAGATCGACCTGCTGGTGCAGGAGGGCTTCTACCAGAACCGCACGGACTTTATCCGCACGGCGATTCGGAACCAGATCTCCGCGCACGCCGACGCTGTGCGCCAGACGGTGGCCCGCAAAACGCTGGTGCTCGGGCTCCAGCACTACACGCGGGATGACCTGGAAGCTGTGCGCGCCGCCGGGGAGAGGCTCCAGATCAATGTCCTGGGCCTCGCGAGTATTGACGACGACGTGTCCCCGGAGCTCGCCCGGGAGACGATCGACTCCGTGGTCGTGCTGGGCGCCTTCCGGGCGAGCCCGGCGGTAAAGGCGGCGCTGGCGGACCGTATCCGCTCGTCGTAGCGTCACACAAAAGAGAGGAGAAACGCGAACATGAACAACCCGTTCCAGTCCGGCATGATGGAGGCCGTCCGCCTCACCCGCGAGGGCCGGCTCGACGAGGCGACAGCCAGGATCCAACGCGCCCTCGCCGGCGCGCCGGATGCGTCCGAGGCGCGAGAAACGGTCGCGCAGGAGGATTTCCGCGCCCCGGATGAAGCTCCGCCAGAGACCTCTGGCCCGACCTGGCAGGGCTTCCGCCGCGCCCCGGCGCAGCCGCGCGGCTTCCGGGGCATGACGCCGCCCTCCGGCCTCCGGCTCCCCGACGCGCCGCTCACGATGCCGGGCTCTCTCGCGGGCGTCACCAGCCCGGTCGTCGTTCCGGAGGGGGCGCGGTTTCTGGAGCGGTCCTACACGAATCGGGCCGGGAGCCGCGGCTACAAGCTGTACGTACCTAGCGGGTACGCCGGACAAGAAGTGATGCTCGTCGTCATGCTGCACGGCTGCACCCAGAACCCCGACGACTTCGCCACCGGCACGCTCATGAACGCGCTCGCCGAGGAGCACACCTTCCTCGTCGCCTATCCCGCCCAGGCCCGGGGCGCCAACACCTCCGGGTGCTGGAACTGGTTCCAGGCCGCCGACCAGCGGCGGGGCGGGGGCGAACCCTCGATCCTCGCGGGGATCACGGCCGAGGTCCTCGGCGAGTACAACGTGAACCCCGCTAAGGTGTACGTGGCCGGGATGTCGGCCGGCGGGGCGATGGCCGCGATCCTGGGCGCTACCTATCCCGACCTTTACGCCGCCGTCGGGGTCCACTCCGGCCTCGCCCCCGGCGCCGCCCGGGATCTGCCCTCCGCCTTCGCCGCGATGCAGAATGGGGGACCGGCTGCGCCGGGCGGCGGCGGCTCCCGGAGCGTGCCGCTGATCCTGTTCCACGGGGACCGCGACACCACCGTCAACCCGCGCAACGCCGACCACCTGCTGGCCCACGCGGGCGCGAACATCCGGGCCGGGGCGGACGGCCAGCCGCCCCTGGCGACCGTGCGGCAGGGAAAGGTCCCCGACGGGTACTCCTACACCCGCGCCACCCACCGCGACGCTGGCGGCCGCGCCCTCGTCGAGCGCTGGACCGTGCACGGGCTCGAGCACGCCTGGTCGGGGGGAAGCTCCCTCGGCTCGTACACCGATCCCAAAGGCCCCGACGCCTCGGCCGAAATGGTCCGGTTCTTCCGGCAGCATTCTCGCCGGTAGGGGGAGGCAAGGCTCGGGCAGGCGTGGCTGTTAAACTGAAGCCGTTCGTGGGGAACGAGCTTCAGGAGGAAATATATGCGCCCGGAGGAGATCGAGGGCCTCACCGTCGGCGGCCTGCTGGACCTGGTCGCCGAACGCCGTCCGGAGGATGACGTTCTGGTGTACGCCGACCGGGGGCTGCGTTACAGCTACCGCGAGTTCCAGGAGGTAGTCGAGGGGTGCGCCCGGGCGCTCATGGCGCTCGGGATACAGAAGGGCGACCACGTGGCCGTCTGGGGCCAGAACGTGCCGGAGTGGGTGACCCTGCAGTTCGCTACCGGGAAGGTCGGGGCGGTGCTGGTGACGATAAACCCGGCGTACCGGGCGAACGAGTTGCGATACGTCCTGGAGCAGTCGGACGCCGCCGCGTTGTTCCTGACCGAAGGCGTGAAGGGGGCGGACTTCGTGGAGGTCCTGCGCGAGGCCGTCCCGGAGGTCGCCGGCGCGCCGGGGGATGACCTCTCCGCGGGCGGGCTGCCGTACCTGAAGAACGTCGTCCTCATGGGCGGGGAGCCGCCGGAGGAGACCCGGGTCGCGGGCTTCGGGGAGTTCCTGGAGCGCGGGGGGGAGGTCTCCGCGGAGGAGCTGGTAGAGCGGCAGGCGTCGCTCGACGCCGGGGAGGTGATCAACATGCAGTACACCTCCGGGACGACGGGGTTCCCCAAGGGCGTGCAGCTCACGCACGCCAACATCGTCAAGAACGCCTTCTACATCGGGGAGTGCATGGAGCTGGGGCCGGAGGACCGGGTCTGCATCCCGGTGCCGTTCTTCCACTGCTTCGGCTGCGTGCTGGGGACGCTCAACACCGTTACCCACGAGGGGACGATGGTGCCGGTCGAGTCCTTCGACCCGCTGGCGGTGCTCCAGGCCGTGCACGAAGAGCGGTGCACGGCGCTGCTCGGGGTACCGACGATGTTCATAGCTGAGCTGGATCACCCGGATTTCGAACGGTACGATACCTCTTCGCTGCGGACCGGGATTATGGCGGGCTCCCCGTGCCCGATGGAGGTCATGAAGCGGGTCGTGGACGTGATGGGGGCGTCGGAGATCACCATCGCCTACGGCCAGACCGAGTCGAGCCCGGTCATCACCCAGACCCGCACCCAGGACCCCCTGGAGCTGAGGGTCTCGACCGTGGGGCGGGCGCTGCCCGACGTGGAGGTGCGCATCGTGAGCGTAGAGACCGGCGAGGACTGCGCGCCCGGGGAGCAGGGCGAGCTTTGGACCCGCGGCTACCACGTCATGAAGGGCTACTACAAGATGGAGGACAGGACCCGCGAGGTCATAGACGAGGACGGGTGGCTCCACACGGGGGACCTGGCCGTCATGGACGAGAACGGGTACGTCAGGATCACGGGCCGGTCCAAGGACATGATCATCCGCGGCGGCGAGAACGTCTACCCGCGCGAGATCGAGGAGTTCCTCTACACCCACCCGGACGTCTCCGACGTCCAGGTCTACGGCGTCCCCGACGAGCGCTACGGCGAGCAGGTCGCCGCCGCCGTAAAGCTCCGGGACGGCGCTCAGACGACCACCGAGGAAATAAAAGAGTACTGCCGGGCGAACATCGCCCGCTTCAAGGTGCCGCACTACGTGGACTTCGTGGACGACTACCCGATGACGGCCAGCGGCAAGATCCAGAAGTACAAGCTCCGGGAGGCGGCCGTGGAGCGCTACGGCCTGCAACCGGCCGCCGACATGGAGACGGCCTGAGAGCCCGAGAGGAGCGAGCCCGAGATGAACTTCGACCCGACCACAGACCAGAAACGCTGGCGGGACCTGGCCCGCGACTTCGCCGAGGCCGTCATACGGCCCCGGGCCGCCAGGCTCGACAAGGAGCAGAAGTTGCCCTACGACGTAATCGCGGAGATGGCCGGGCTGGGGCTCATGGGCCTGACGCTGCCCGAGGAGTACGGCGGGAGCGGCGGCGACTTCGTCGCGTACAACCTGGCGCTAGAGGAGATCAGCCGCGCGGACACCTCCGTCGGGATCACGATGGAGGCCCACATCTCCCTCGGGTGCGCCCCGATCGCCGCTTTCGGGACCGTCGAGCAGAAAGAGCAGTTCCTGGTGCCCTGCGCCACCGGCGAGAAGCTGTGGGCCTTCGGGCTCACCGAGGAGCACGCCGGCACCGACGCCGGCGGGACGCGCACCACCGCCGAGCTTGCGGACGGCGCGTGGGTCATAAACGGCTCGAAGAAGTGGATCACCAACGGCGGCACGGACATCACCGCGGGCGTGACCGCGATGTGCCGCACGGGAACGCGCGAAAACGGCAAGCCGGAGCTCACCGCCATCCTCGTGCCGCAGGACACGCCGGGCTACACCCGCGGGCCAGGCTACGAGAAAACCGGCTGGCGCGCCTCCGACCAGCGCCCGCTGTACTTCGAGGACTGCCGGGTGCCGGAGGCGAACGTGCTCGGCGAGCGGGGCGCGGGCTTCCGGCAGTTCCTCCGGACGCTGGACGCGGGACGGGTGGCGGTCGGGGCGCTCTCGGTCGGGCTGGCTCAGGCGTGCCTCGACGAGGCGCTCTCGCGGGCTCGGGAGCGGGAGCAGTTCGGCCGGGCCATAGCCGGGTTCCAGGCGATACAGTTCAAGCTCGCGGACATGGCGATGGAGGTGGAGCTGGCGCGCAACATGGTGCTCAAGGCGGCGTGGCTCAAGGACCGGGGGAGGCCGTTCGCGAGGGAGGCGAGCATGGCGAAGGTCTTCGCGAGCGAGACGGCCAAGCGGGCGGCGGACCAGGCCGTGCAGATCTGGGGCGGCGAGGGCTTTATGGAGACGAGCGCCGTGGCCCGCTACTGGCGACAGGTCAAGATCAACGAGATCGGGGAGGGGACCAGCGAGATAAACCGCCAGATCATCGCCCGCTCCCTGCTCTCCGAGAGCGCCGAAGCGGCAAAGGAGAGGATGGTGGCCCAGTAACGTGGCGCTCTACGCCCTGAACCTGTTCGACCTGGCGGAAAACGACCTCTACCGGCAATACTCGCGCCGCTCGGTAGCCGCGGTTGAGAAGCACGGCGGCCGTGTCGTGGCGCTCGGCCGGCTGGAAGACGACGAGGGAGGCTCGGAGGTGGAGCCTCGGTCGGTCATGGTCCTCGTGGAGTGGCCCGGACGCGCGGCGTTCGACGCCTTTCTCGAAGACCCCGAGCACGCCGACCTGCACCCGCTGCGCGAGCACGGTACGCGCAATTACCTGTGGTGGACCTACGAGCGGCTGGAGGACCTGCGGCCGCTGTTCCGCGGGTAGCGCGGATGGGGGGACGCCGGATAACATACTCCCAGTTTGGATGGACCGTGGGGACAGGTGACCGTTGAGCAAGCTGCACAGCCACGTTGATACCGGTGGCGAGACGTTCCGGGAGAACGCCCGCGGATACGAGAAGCTGCTCGCTGATTTGCGGGGGCGCTCGGCGGAGGCCCGTCTCGGCGGAAGCGAGAAGGCCCGGAAGCGTCACGAGGAGCGGGGCAAGCTGCTGGTGCGCGATCGCGTCGAGCGCCTCCTCGATCCCGGCACCGCTTTCCTGGAGCTCTCGCCCCTGGCAGCCTACGGTCTCTACGACGGGGACGTGCCGGCGGCCGGCATCGTTACCGGCGTCGGACGCGTCGCGGGCCGGGAGGTGATGATCGTCGCCAACGACGCCACCGTCAAGGGCGGCACCTACTACCCGATGACGGTAAAGAAGCACCTGCGGGCGCAGGAGGTCGCCGAGCAGAACCACCTGCCCTGCGTGTACCTGGTGGACTCCGGCGGGGCCTTTTTGCCGCTCCAGGACGAGGTCTTCCCGGATCGCGACCACTTCGGGCGCATCTTCTACAACCAGGCCCGGATGAGCGCGAAGGGCATCCCCCAGATCGCGGCGGTCATGGGGAGCTGCACGGCGGGCGGGGCCTACGTGCCGGCGATGAGCGACGAGGTCGTGATCGTGAAGGGGGAGGGTACGATCTTCCTGGGCGGGCCGCCGCTCGTGAAGGCCGCCACCGGCGAGGACGTGAGCGCCGAAGAGTTGGGCGGGGCCGACGTGCATACCCGGCTTTCAGGGGTAGCCGACCACTTCGCCGAGAACGACGAGCACGCCCTGGCGATAGTCCGCTCCGTCGTGGCGAACCTGAACACGGAGAAGCGCGTTCCCTGGACCGTCGAAGAGCCCGAGGAGCCTCTCTACAGCGCGGAGGAGCTTTACGGCGTCGTGCCGGAGGACTACCGCCGCGGTTACGACGTGCGGGAGGTCGTAGCCCGCGTCGTGGACGGCAGCCGGCTGCACGAGTTCAAGCCCCGCTACGGCGAGACCCTGGTGTGCGGGTTTGCCCGGGTCATGGGCCACCCGGTCGGTATCATCGCCAACAACGGCATCCTGTTCTCCGAGAGCGCGCTCAAGGGGACGCACTTTATCGAGCTGTGCTGCTCGCGGGGAATACCGCTGGTGTTTCTGCAGAACATCACCGGGTTTATGGTCGGCCGGGAGTACGAGGCGGGCGGGATCGCCAGGGACGGGGCGAAGATGGTGATGGCGGTAGCCAACGCGAACGTCCCCAAGTTCACGGTGGTCATTGGGGGGTCTTTCGGGGCGGGCAACTACGGGATGTGCGGGCGGGCGTACTCGCCGCACCTGCTCTTTATGTGGCCGAACGCCCGGATCAGCGTTATGGGCGGGGAGCAGGCGGCGAACGTGCTGCTGACGGTGCGCGAGGAGGGGCTCCGGCGCGAAGGACGGGAGATGACGAACGAAGATAGGGAGGAGTTCAAGGCGCCGATCCTGGAGAAGTACGAGCGGGAGGGCAACCCCTACCACTCGACCGCCCGTCTCTGGGATGACGGCGTCATAGACCCGGCCGACACGAGGATGGTCCTGGCCCTCGGCCTCTCCGCCGCCGCGAACGCCCCGCCTCAGGAGACCCGCTACGGTATCTTCAGGATGTAGGGTGCGGCTGGAGTTCCTGGGCACGGGCGGCGCCATCACCACGCCCCAGCCGGGCTGCTGGTGCCGGCTGTGCTCCCAGGCCCGGCAAGAGGGGATACCCCACAGCCGCAGCGGACCGAGCCTCTTCGTTCACGGCCCCGACGTCCTCATAGACACCCCGGAGGAGATAAAGGACCAGCTCAACCGCTCTACGGTGGGGCGTATCCGGGCGGGCGTCTACTCCCACTGGCATCCGGATCACGTCATGGGCTGGCGGGTGTGGGAGATGAACGCCGACTGGCGCGGCTGGCCGCCGGAGAACGCCTGCACCGACGTATACCTGCCCGAGCAGGTCGGGCGCGACTTCCGCCGGATGCTCGGGAGCTGGGACCATCTGGCGTATCTCCAGGACCGGGGACTCGTGCGACTGATCGAGCTATCCGACGGCGAAAGCGTGGAGCTTGACGGGGTCCGCATCTCCCCGTTCCGGGTGGCGGAGGACTACGTGTACGCGTTTCTCTTCGAGGAAGCCGACAAGCGGGTCCTCATCGCCCCCGACGAGCTGAACGGCTGGGAGCCGCCGGCCTGGGTGCAGGGGGTGGACCTGGCGGTGCTGCCGAAGGGCCTGGACGAGTTCGACCCGTTTACCGGCGAGCGGCGCATCCCGGCGGGGCACCCGATCCTGAAAGAAGAGGCCACCTACGAGGAGACGCTGGAGATCTTGGAGCGGCTGGGGGCGGAGCGCGTGATCCTCACCCACATCGAGGAGGTTGACGGCCTCTCCCACGACGACCTCCAGGTCCTTCAGGGGCGGCTGCAAGCCGAGGGCCGGAACGTTGCCTTTGCCTACGATACGCTGGTCGTAGATGTCTGAGAGGGGGAGAGCTTGTGAACGGTGAGTACCGGCACCTGCGCCGGACGGACGAGGGGCGGGTGGCGACGGTCGCGCTGGACCGGCCCGACACGCGCAACGCGCTGAACGCGGACCTCATAGAAGAGCTGACCCGCTGCTTCGAGGAGGTCGCGGAAGATGACAGCATCCGGGTCGTTGTCCTGACCGGGGCGGGGCCTGTTTTCTGCGCGGGGGCGGATGTTGGGTACATGAGGGAGACGGCGCGGTTTTCTTACGAGGAGAACGTGGAGGACGCGCGGCGGCTGGCGGCGATGTTCCGGGCGATGGACGGGTGTCCGAAGCCGGTGGTGGCGGCGGTGCGGGGGGCGGCAATAGGGGGCGGGGCCGGGCTCGTGGCGGCGGCGGACGTGGCGGTGGCCGGGGAGGAAACGGTGTTCGCCTTCTCCGAGGTGCGGCTCGGGATCGCGCCGGCCACCATCGCGCCGTTCGTGGCACGCAAGATCGGGCTCTCCCACGCCCGAGCGCTGTTCCTGACCGGCGGGCGTTTCGGCGCGGGACGGGCGCGGGAGGTCGGGCTCGTCCACGAGGTCGTTCCGGAGGACGAGCTGGACGCGGCGGTGGAGAAAGTAGTTCACGGGTTGCTCAAGGGCGGCCCGGCGGCGCAGGCGGAGACCAAGGGTCTACTCTGGGAGCTGGATCCTTTTGCCGACGTAACGGAGGGGATGGCCCGCCGGATCGCGGCGCTACGGACCGGCGAGGAGGGGCAGGAGGGGCTCGGGGCGTTTCTGGAGAAGCGCGAGCCGGCGTGGAGGGAGGGCTCTTGAGCTTCGCGCGGCTGCTGGTCGCCAACCGCGGTGAGATCTCGGTGCGCGTCATCCGGGCTTGCCGGGAGCTCGGTATCGAGACCGTTGCCGTCTACTCGGAGGCCGACGCGAACGCGATGCACCGCCGCCTGGCCGACCGCTCTTACCTGCTGGGTCCGGCTCCGGCGGCCGAGAGCTACCTGGACATCGGGCGGCTCGTGGCGGCTATCGAGGAGTCCGGGGCGGAGGCCGTTCACCCAGGGTACGGCTTCCTCTCCGAGAGCGCGGCGTTCGCCCGGGCGGTCGAGGCGGCGGGCGCGGTGTGGGTCGGGCCGCCGCCGGAGGCGATGGAGCTTATGGGCTCGAAGGTCCGGGCCAAGGAGCTGGCACGGCGGGCCGCCGTGCCGACCGTGCCAGGCTACGACGGTGAAGACGAGTCTGAAGAGCGGCTGGCGGAGGAAGCCGAAAGGATCGGCTACCCGGTGCTGGTGAAGGCGGCGGCTGGTGGTGGGGGCCGGGGGATGCGGGCCGTGGGGCGGCCGGAGGACCTCGCGGAGGCCGTGCGGGGCGCGCGCCGGGAGGCGGAGGCCGCCTTCGGGGATGGGTCGCTGTTCCTGGAAAAGCTGGTGGAGAACCCCCGGCACGTCGAGGTGCAGGTGATCGGGGACAAGCTGGGCAACGTGGTCCACCTCTACGAGCGGGAGTGCTCGATCCAGCGCAGGCACCAGAAGGTCGTGGAGGAGGCCCCGTCTCCCGCCCTCGACCCGGACCTCCGCGAAGCCATCTGCGTCGCTGCGGTGCGCCTGGCGCGTGAGGCTGGCTACCACAACGCCGGCACCGTAGAGTTTCTCCTGGAGGGCAATGAGTTCTACTTCCTGGAGATGAACGCCCGGCTCCAGGTGGAGCACCCGGTGACGGAGTTGGTGACGGGTCTGGACCTCGTCCACCTGCAGCTGGCCGTCGCCGCCGGAGAGCCTCTGCCGCTCTCACAGGAGGATATTACGCTGCGCGGCAGCGCCGTAGAGGCCCGCGTCTACGCCGAGGACGACGCCGGGATGCCGGCAGGTGGGCGGCTGCTCGCGTTCTCGCCGCCCGAGGGGCCGGGCGTCCGCAACGACGCGGGCTTCGAGGCCGGGGACGAGGTCTCGCTCCACTACGACCCGATGCTCGCCAAGCTCATCGTGTACGCGCCGGACCGGGAGCGGTCGGTCCGGCGTCTCCGGCGGGCGCTGGACGACTACGCGGTGCTCGGGGTCCGGACGAACCTGCCGCTGCTGCGGCGCATCATCGGCCACCCGGCCTTCGCCGCCGGGGAGACCACGGTCGCCTTTCTCGAAGAGCACCGGCTCGCGGAGCCGACCCCGGAGCCCGCCCCGCCCCCGGAGGCGCTGGTGCTGGGAGCGGCGGCCGACCTCGCGGCGAGGGTGTCGGCCAACCCCTTCGCCGCCGGCCCCTGGCGCGCGCTCGGCGCGGCCCGCCTGCGGTACCTGGCGGGCGGTGAAGCGCGCGAGGTCGAGGCCGGCCGCGGCGGGGGTGGGACCCTAAAGCTCCGGGTGGAGGGAGAGGAGTATACGGTTACGGACCTGCGCCTGCGCGACGGGTCTTTGAGCGCCGGGGTGAACGGCCGGCCCGTTACGGGGACCCTCGCGTGGGACGGGGGAGACTTGCTGCTCTCATTTGCCGGGAGAACATACCGGTTGGCCCGGCCCGCGCCGCCCGGCGTTGACGAGGCCGGACCGGGCGGGGGGGATGCGGGCCGCGCCAGCCTGACGGCCCCGATGCCGGGCACCGTGGCGCGGGTGCTGGTGGCCGAGGGCGAGGAGGTCGAGGAGGGACGGACGCTCCTCGTGCTGGAGGCCATGAAGATGGAGCAGCCGGTGGCGGCGCCCCACGCCGGGGTCGTGCGGAAGCTGCCCTACGGCGAGGGAGACATGGTTCCCGGCGGGGCCGTGCTCGCCGAGGTCGAAGAGGCGGGCTAGCTATTCGGCCCGCACCTCGGGGTCTGCGGTACACTGGCGTCGCAGGTTCCAGACACGGAGGGTTGTCGTGGAGAGAGCGGTGGTACTGGCGGCGGCGCGGACGCCGTTCGGCAGGTTTGGCGGGGCGCTTGCTTCTTTGAGCGCGCCGGAGCTGGGGGGAGTGGCGATCCGGGAGGCCGTTGACCGCTCGGGTATCGGAGACGAGGAGATCGGGCACTCGGTGTTCGGCATCGTCGTGCAGGCGGGCATCGGCCAGATCCCCAGCCGCCAGGCCAACTTCCACGCGCGGTTGCCCTTCTCCCTGACGACCGAGACGCTCAACCAGGTATGTGCCTCTGGCCTCCGGAGCGCGACGCTGGCGGAGACCATGATCCGGTGCGGCGACTACCAGGTCGTTCTGGCCGGCGGCATGGAGAGCATGTCGAACGCCCCGTACCTGCTGAAAGAGGCCCGGTGGGGAGCCCGCATGGGCGACGCGCCGATGGTGGACGCCATGATGCACGACGGCCTGCTCGACGCCTTCCACGAGGTCAACATGATCCGGTTCGGCACCGACGGCGCGCGAAAGTACGGCATCCCTCGCGAGAAGCAGGACGAGTGGGCGCTGCGCAGCCACCGGAGGGCCGCCGCCGCCACCGACGAGGGCCGGCTCGCCGGGGAGGTCATGGGGGTAAAGGTGTCGGGCCGCAAGGGGGAGCCGGGCTACGTCGAGGCCGACGAGCCGATCCGGCGCGACACCACCCTGGAGAAGCTCGCCGCCCTGAAACCCCTGGACGAGGGCGGCGCGGTGACCGCCGGCAACGCACCCGGCGTCACGGACGGCGCCGGGGCGCTCGTGCTGACGGGCGAGAAATTCGCGGAGCGCCGGGGCCTGGAGCCGCTCGGGACTATCGTCGCGCACGCCAAGGTCGCCGGGCAGCCGCCGGACCTCTTGAGCGTGCCGGGCAACGCCGGAACGCTCGCTTTGGAGAAGGCCGGCTGGAAGGCGGAGGAACTGGACCTCGTGGAGATAAACGAGGCGTTCGCGGGCGTGGCGATCCACTCCACGCAGATCCTGGGCGTGGACCCGGAGATCGTGAACGTAAACGGCGGGGCGTTGGCGCTCGGGCACCCGATCGGGGCGTCCGGGGCGCGCATCTTGATGACGCTGCTCTACGAGTTGCGGCGGCGGGGCGGCGGGAAGGGGCTCGTGGCCATCTGCTCCGGCGGCGGGCAGGGCGACGCCGTGCTGGTCGAGGTTTAGCCCTGCGCCGAGAGGCCGGTAAAACCGCGCCGCCGGGCTCCGGGCGGGGATCCAGGGTAATATGGGACGGTCCTGTCCTCGGGTCTTTACATACAAGGAGCTTGCCTGCGTGTCGGAGAACTACACCCTCGGGGTCGAAGAGGAGTACCAGGTCGTAGATGCCGGCACGCGGGAGCTCAGCCCCAAAGGGGAGCGGGTCCTGGACCGGGCGCTGGAGAGCCTCGGGGATCAGGTAGAGGCCGAGCTGCTCACCTCCCAGATCGAGATCATGACCCCCGTGTGCGGTTCGCTTTCGGAGGTGCGCTCCGAGCTGGTCCGGCTGCGGCGCGGCGTCATCGAGGCCGCGGAGAAGGAGGGGTGCGGGATCGCCGCCGCCAGCACCCACCCGTTCTCGCACTGGGAAGACCAGGAGCTCACCTCCAAGGGCCGGTACCGGCGGCTCGTGGAGAGCTTCCGGCAACTGGCCGAGGAACAGCTAGCTTTCGGGTTCCACCTCCACGTCGGCATCGGCGACCGGGAGGCGGCGGTCGAGGTCCTGAACCGCCTGCGCCCCTGGCTCGCGCCGCTGCTCGCGCTGTCGGCGAACTCCCCGTTCTGGCTCGGCGCGGACTCCGGCTACGCCAGCTACCGCACCCAGGTGTGGGGCCGGTTCCCGACAGCGGGGCCGCCGGGGCACTTTGGTTCGCTCGCGGCCCACGACCACCTGATCCGGACCCTGGTGGAGACCGGCAGCGTGCTGGACGTGGAGAGCATCTACTGGGACGCCCGGCTGCCGGAGAAGCACGACACGGTCGAGGTTCGGGTGTGCGACGTGTGCAGCACGCTGGACGAGGCGGTGATGCTGGCCGGCCTGGTCCGGGGCCTGGTGCGCGAGCTTCACGAACGCGCCCTGCGCGAAGAGGCCTACCCGGAGGTGCGCCCGGAGCTGCTGACGGCCGCCCACTGGCGCGCCTCGCGCCACGGGCTGAACGCGGAGCTGGTGGACGTGGAGGCCGGGCGCGCCGTCCCGGCCCGGGAAGTGGTCGGCAAGCTGCTGGATCTCTCGCGCCAGGCCCTGGAGGAGTCCGGGGACTGGGACGAGGTGTCGTCCCTCGCGGGCGAGACGCTGGAGCGCGGCACCGGCGCGCGCCGCCAGCGCCGGGCTTACGAGAGGAACGGACGGCTGGAGGACGTGGTGGACGGGCTCGTCGAGGAGACGGAGCGCGGCATCCGGTAAAGCCGAACTTGCCGGAGAAATGCTTGAAAAACCTTGTGCGGAGAGCCGGTGTGGGAAAGGAGTGCCAGGATGGCCGGAAAGGATGACGCAGACAACCCGGGCGTGGCAGCGCCGCCGCCCCTGGTCTTCGGCGGAGCCCTGGCCGCCGGGCTGCTGGCGCACCGGCTGCGGCCCACCCCGTTCCTGCCGCGGGCCGTAGCGCGGCCGCTGGGATGGCTGCTCCTCGGCGGCGGCCTGCTGCTGGGGGGATCGGGGATACGGGCGTTGCGGAACGCCGGCACCAACGTGGACCCGTACAAGCCCACGACCGCTTTCGTAGCCGTGGGGCCGTACCGATTTACCCGCAACCCGCTCTACCTCGCGCTTACGATGATGTACGCAGGTATCTCCTTTCTTGCCCGGTCACTCTGGGCTTTCACGTTGCTTCCCGGCGTGCTAGCCGTCATCCGGTGCGGCGTGATCGAGCGCGAGGAACGTTACCTGGAGCGCAAGTTTGGCGCCGAGTACCGCCGGTACAAGGCGCGGGTCCGGCGTTGGGTGTGAGCGGCGGGGAGCGCATCCTGCCCCACGGCGAGGCCGTACCGGAGGTGCCGGCGTCAGCGTGGATCGCCCCGGGAGCCACCGTCGTCGGGGACGTGGAGCTGGGCGAAGAGTCCAGCGTGTGGTACGGGGCCGTGCTGCGCGGCGACACGGAGCCGATCCGGGTCGGGGCGCGGACCAACGTCCAGGACGGCTGCGTGCTGCACGCCGACCCGGGCTTCCCGGCGGTGTTGGGCGAGCGCTGCGTCGTCGGGCACGGGGCCATCGTGCACGGCTGCGAGGTGGGCAACGATAGCCTCGTGGGGATGGGCGCTACTATCCTCAACGGGGCGAAGATAGGGGCCGGCTCCGTGGTGGCCGCCGGGGCGCTGGTGCCCGAGGGCAAGGAATTCCCGCCGCGCAGCCTGATCGTCGGTGTCCCGGCCCGGCGGGTGGGGGATGTCTCCGGGGAGCAGGCCCGGCAGATAGCCCGGGGGGTGCAGACTTACGTAGAGCGTGCGGCGGCCCACCGGGAGTCCCTGGGCCGCGCAGAGACTCCCGGCCCGGAAGGCTAGCTGCTGGCCGAGACCTCCACGGTGGCGTCGCTGGAGGCGGTTATGAGGTTGCGCACCTCGCGCAGCGCCACCGACAGCGTCGAGAGGTCGAAGGTGCCGCTGGAGTTGATGTCCCGGAGGACCTGCAGGGTCCGTTCCACAGGCCCGTGGTTGGCCTCGACCCAGGCTTCGATACGCTCCGTGGCGGACGTGTCCTCGGGGGTGCTCTGGAGCACCTCGCGGGTGAGGGTGGCCTGCTGGCTGTAGAGGTCGTCGCGGAGCGCCGCCCGGGCCAGGGTCTGCCAGCGGTTGTCGCGGGGCAGGGCCTCGATGTGCTGTATCAGCCAGTGGAACCGCAGCCGGTCGCCGAGCGTGAAGTAGACCTCGGCCGTCGAGTCTATAGAGGTGTCTGCGGCGGCGGCGACGTCCACGACGTCCAGGGCGGAGAACATGGTGGGCAGGCCGGCGACCCGCCGCGCCAGCCCGGATGGCACGCCCTCTTCTGTCAGCTCGTTCTCTCTCTTCTCCAGCGACTCGCGGGCGCCGTCGAGCAGCAGCTCCGAGAGCCTGCCGGCCAGGTCTCCGGCCCCCTCCGAGAAAAAGTCCACCGCGCCCGCGATATCCAGGGGCGACCGCCGGTTGCGCACGAGCCAGCGCGAGGCGCGCTCGATCAGCTTGCGGCAGTCGAGCAGCATCTTCGTCTGCACCCCGGCGGCCACCTCGTTGTCCAGGGCCTCGATCTCCTTCCAGAGGTCTCGCAGGCCGAAGATGTCGCGGGCGGCCGCGTACGTCCGCGAGATCTCCGCCCACGAGGCCCCGGTCTCCTCCCCGAGCCGGAAGGCAAAGGAGGGGCCGCCCCGGTCCACCACCTCGTTGGCTATGCAGGTGGCGGTGATCTCCCGCTGCAGACGGTGCTCTCTCATCTGTTCGCGGAAGCGCTCGCGCAGCGGCGTGGGGAAGTACCGCTCGAGCTCGCCCGAGAGATAGGGGTCCTCCGGCACATCGGAATCCAGCAGGGCCTTATAGAGCGTTATCTTGGAGTACGACAGGAGGACCGAGATCTCGGGGGGCGTGAGGCCCTGGCCGTCGGAGCGGCGCTCGGCCAGCGTCTCGTCGTCCGGCAGGAACTCCAGCTCGCGGCTCAGGCCGCCGGCCTGCTCCAGGTACCGGATGTACCGGGAGTGAACGTCCACCATGGGGTAGGCCAGGGCGGCGGCCTTGTTTATCGCCTGCGTCTGCCCGTAGTTGTCGCGCAGCACCAGGTCCGCCACCTCCTCGGCCATCTCCCCGAGCAGGTCGTTGCGTTGCTTCTCCGTCATGTCTCCCTCGTCCACCACGGCGTCGAGCAGGACCTTGATGTTTACCTCGTGGTCGGAGCAGTCCACCCCGGCCGAGTTGTCTATGGCGTCCATGTAGATCTGTCCGCCCTCCAGTGCGTACTCGATGCGGCCGAGCTGGGTAAACCCTAGGTTGCCCCCCTCACCGACCACCCTGCACCGCAGGTCCCGGCCGTCCACCCGCAGGGCGTCGTTCGTCTTGTCGCCCACCTCGGCGTTGTTCTCGCTCGAAGCCTTTACGTAGGTGCCGATGCCCCCGTTCCAGAGCAGGTCCACCGGCGCTTTCAGGAGCGCCTGTATAACCTCGATCGGCGTGAGCTTCTCGTCCTCCACGCCCAGCAACTCCCTCGCCTGCGGCGAGAGCTCGATGGACTTCGCGGTGCGCGGGAACACGCCGCCGCCCTCGGAGATGCGGTCCTCGTCGTAGTCGTCCCAGGTCGAGCGCTCCAGTTTGAACATCCGCCCGCGCTCCTCGTAGCTCGACTCCGGGTCCGGGTCGGGGTCCAGGAAGATGTGCCGGTGGTCGAAGGCGCCGACGAGCTTTATGTGCCGGGAGAGGAGCATGCCGTTGCCGAACACGTCCCCGGACATGTCGCCGATGCCGACCACGGTGAACTCCTCGCTCTGGACGTCTTTGCCCAGCTCTCGGAAGTGGCGGCTGACCGACTCCCACGCGCCCCGGGCGGTTATGCCCAGCGCCTTGTGGTCGTAGCCTGTCGAACCCCCCGAGGCGAAGGCGTCGCCGAGCCAGAAACCGTACTCCTCGGAGATAGCGTTCGCGGTGTCCGAGAAGGTGGCGGTGCCCTTGTCGGCGGCGACCACGAGGTAGGGGTCGTCCCCGTCGTAGCGCACCACCTCCGGGGGCGGCGCGGCGTGGCCGTCTTTCAGGTTGTCGGTGACGTCGAGCAGGCCCCGGATCAGGGTCCGGTAGCAGCCCTCTACCTCCTGCATCATGGCGTCGCGGTCGCCGCCGGCGGGCGGGCGTTTCACTACGAAGCCGCCCTTGGCGCCGACGGGCACGATCACGGCGTTCTTCACCGTCTGGGCTTTCATGAGGCCCAGGATCTCGGTGCGGAAGTCTTCTTTGCGGTCGGACCACCGGATGCCGCCGCGGGCCACCTCGCCGCCGCGCAGGTGGACGCCCTCCATCCGGGGCGAGTACACGAAGATCTCGAACCTCGGCCGGGGCAGGGGAAGCTCGGGGATGCTGCCCGGGTCGAGCTTGAACGACAGGTGCGGCTTGGGCTCGCCCTCCGGCGTGCGCTGGTAGTAGTTGGTGCGCAGCGTGGCCCGGGTGACGTGGAGAAAGCTCCGGAGGATGCGGTCCTCGTCCAGGCTCTCCACCGCGTCGAGGGCCTCCTCGATCTCACCCACCAGCCGGTCCGACGTCTCCTCCGCCCCGTCTTGCCGCTCCGGATCGAAGCGGGCGTGGAAGAGGTCCACCAGGAGCCGGGCGATGTGCGGGCTGGCGGCCAGGGTGTCCTCCATGTACCGCTGGCTGAACATGGTCCCCGTCTGGCGCAGGTACTTGCAGTAGGCCCGGAGGATCGTGATGTCGCGCCACGGGAGCCGGGCGCCCAGCACCAGGCGGTTGAAGCCGTCGCCCTCGACGACCCCGCGCCACATCCGGTAGAAGGCGTCTTGGAAGATCTCCTTTACCTGGTCGGCCTGGAACTCCCCGTCCGACTCGTGGGCCAGCCCGAAGTTGTGGATGCGGACCGGCCGCGCGCCGGCGGGCTCTACCTTGTATGGGTGCTCGTCCACCACCGTGACGCCCATGTTCTCCAGCAGCGGCAGCACGTGGGAGAGCGGCATCGTGTCGCCGGGGCTGTAGAGCTTGAAGCGCAGGAAGTCCTCCGGCGCCTCCAGCGGATGGTAGAGGCTCATCCCCAGGTCGTCTTCGGGGGTCAGCTCCTCTATCCGCTCGATGTCGGCCACCGCCGTCCGGGCGAGGAAGTCGTCCCGGTAACCGGGCGGGAAAGCGTCGCGGTAGCGGTGGTAGAGCTCCGTCCCGCGCTCCTCGCCGCAGCGCTCGATCAGGGCGTCGTACAGGCTGTCCGACCAGGACCGGACCGCCTCGGCGATCCGGGACTCCAGCTCGTCCGCGTCGTAGTCCGGGAGCTCGCCCGGCCGGGTGTGAACGGTGAAGTGCAGCCGCGCCAGGACCGACTCCGAGAGCCGGACGTTGAACTCCACGTTGGTCCCGTCGAACGCCTCCACCAGGATGTTTTGCATGCGCTCGCGGATAACGGTGTTGTAGCGGTCGCGGGGGACGTAGACCAGGCAGGAGAGAAAGCGGCCGTACTCGTCGCGCCGGATAAAGAGCCTCACCCGCTGGCGCTCGTGCAGGTGGAGTATCCCCATCGCGGTCTCGAAGAGCGCCTCCTTGGAGATCTGGAACATCTCGTCGCGCGGGTAGGTCTCCAGGATCTCGATCAGGTCCTTTTCGTTGTGGCTGCCCGGCGGGAAGCCGGCGCGGTCCAGGACGTAGCGCGTCTTGCGGCGGACGAGCGGGATGTCCAGGGTGCTCGCGCTGTAGGCGGAGAAGGTGTACAGGCCGAGGAAACGCCGCTCGCCGGCGACCTCACCGTCCTCGTCGAACTTCTTTACCCCGACGTAGTCCAGGTAGGAGGGGCGGTGGACGGTGGAGCGCGAGTTGGCCTTGGTGAGGTTCAGGAGGCGCGGCTCGCGGGCGAGCTGCCGCACCTCCGGCGGCAACCGGGAGAAGCTGTAGGACGTGGGCCGTCCCTCTTCCCGCAGGATGCCGAGCCCGGAGCCGGGCACCGCCCGCAGCACGTCCTCGTCGTCCTCCGTTAGCAGGTCGTACTCCCGGTAGCCCACGAAGGTGAAGTTGTGGTCCTCGATCCAGCGCAGGAACTCCCCGGTCTCCGCCACGATGTCCGGGTCCACCGGCAGGTCTTCTCTTTCGAGGTCGCCGGTTATCTCGCGCACCCGCTCGCGCATCTGGGGCCAGTCTTCAACCGCCGCCCGGACGTCGGCGAGGATGCGCACCACGTTGTCGCGGAGCCCTTCCAGAGCCTCGGGTTCCGTGTGCCGGTCGACCTCCACGTGCATAAAGGACTCGGCGACGACCTCCCCCTCGTCTTCGGCCTCTTCGGAGCCGTGGTCCAGGACCTCGACCAGCCGGCCTTCCTCGTCGCGCCGGACCTTGATGACCGGGTGCAACATCAGGTGGATGGAGAGGTTCTGGCGGTTGACCTCCATGCGGGTGGAGTCCACGAGAAAGGGCATGTCATCGGTGACGATCTCCAGCACGGTGTGGGTTGACTGCCAGCCGTGCTCCTCGTGCTGGGGGTTGTACACCCTGACCTTGGCCGTGCCGGGTTCCCGCTGGTGGCCGAAGTTCCAGTGGGCGACCGCGGCACCGTAGAGGTCAACCGGCGAGCGCCCGGCCAGGTCCTCTAGCGCCGTCCAGCCGTAGTACTGGCGCACGAATTCTTCGACCTGCGGGGCCTCGTCCTCGGGCAGCCTCTCCCGAACGCGGGCCACGACCTTATCTAGCAGGTCATCTCTGGTTATCATCTGGATAAGCCTCCGTTCCCGTCCCCACGGTATAAACTGCCGCTAATGATAATAGATGCGGAGCCCGCCGTTCAGTGGGGTGGCCAGCGGCCCTGGGCTTCGCGACGAAGGCGCGGAGGGGCACGATGGACTTCGGGTTCGACGACCGGCAGGAGGAAATTCGAGGGCGGGCTGCCCGCTTCGCCGACGGACGCCTGGCGCCGCAGGCGGCGGCCCTGGACCGGGAAGACCGCTTCCCGGCGGAGGCGTTCGAGGCGCTGGCCGCGGAGGGTTTCGCCGGCCTGTGCGTGCCGGAGATATACGGCGGGGCGGGAGCGGACTTCCTCGCCTACGTGTTGCTGCTGGAGGAGGTGAGCCGGGCCGACGCCGGGTTCGGGGCGACGCTCGCGGTCCACACGAGCGCCGGGACGCTCCCCATCCTGGACTACGGCACGGAGGACCAGCGCAGGCGGTGGGTGCCACCGCTCGCGCGGGGAGAGAAGATCGGGTGCTTCGCCCTCACCGAGCCGGCGGCGGGCTCCGACGCCGCCGCCATAGAGGCCGTGGCCGAGCCCGCAGAGGGCGGCTACCGCCTTACGGGCCACAAGCAGTGGATCACCAACGGCCGCGTCGCCAGCACCATGCTCGTCTTCGCCCGCGCCCCGGCGGGTGTCACCGCCTTTGTCGTCCCGATGGATGCCGAAGGCATTTCCTTCGGCGTGCACGCCCGGAAGATGGGCGTTATCTCCGCCACCACCGACGACGTGCGCCTCGACAATGTCTTCGTTCCGGAGGAGGACCGGCTCGGCGAGGAGGGCCACGGCCTCCGGGTGGCTCTCGGCACGCTGGACGGCGGGCGCATCGGGATAGCGGCCCAGGCGGTCGGCATCGCCGAAGCCGCCTTCCGCTACGCCGCCCGCTACGCCGCCGAACGGAGCACCTTCGGCAAGCCCATAGCCGAACACCAAGCCGTCGCGTTCAAGCTCGCCGACATGCAGACCGGGGTTCAGGCCGCCCGCCTGCTGACCTACGAAGCCGCATGGATGAAGGACCGGGGCATGCGCCACACTGAGGCCGGGGCGCGGGCCAAGCTCTTCGCCTCGCGGGTGGCGAACGAGGTAACCTACGAGGCGGTCCAGGTCCTGGGCGGTCACGGGTACATGAAAGACCACCCCGTAGAGCGCCACTACCGCGACGCGCGGGTCACCGAGATCTACGAGGGCACCAGCGAGATACAGCGCCTGGTCATCTCCCGCGGCATCCTCCAGGAACTGGCGGAGCCGGTAGAAGCCCCCGGCGGCGTCGAGGGCTCGCGGCCCGTGGTAGGGTAGCTTCTCCGCACAAATTTACAAGCTTGTGTGGTCTTCGGGTCGCTCGTTTTGTATGGGAGTGCCGCTATGGAAGACGCCGTCCATCGCGCGGCCTCGCTAGGCTACCATGGAGTCATAAATCTCCTCCATGTCCGTCTCCGAGGCAAGGACCCCTGCGGTGTTGTGTCGCAGGCATGGTTATGCCGGGAATGGTATATCCCGGGTTGAGCCTCAAAAATCCTCGCCTACCTGCCGGCGCTCCCTCTACATGAGCCCGGCCAGGAACCGGTGGCGTTCCCAAAAGGCTGCAAGCGCCTCGGCCAGGCCCCGAGGATCCTCGATCTGTAGGAAATGCGTCGTGCCAGGCAGGACGGCTCCTTCGGCGTGGGGCAGCCACGCCAGCAGCAGCCGGTGCGCTTCGCCGAATCTAGGTGAGAGGGTGCTGCTTTCGCCGCCGAGCACGGACAAGACCGGCTGGCTGATGCGCCGCGCTTCCGCCTCGCCGAAGCGCCAGTCCAGCAGCTCGGGCAACTCGTGCTCGAACCAGGTCTCCGCGTCGGCCACCGCCTGATCAAAGGCATACGGCAGCACGCGGTTGAGGATGTCGTGGTATCCTGGCCACCTCGCTCGCAGGAACTCGTCCACGACGACAACCGCGCCCACTTCGCGGTAGCGCTCCGCGCCCCGCACCAGCGATCCTCTATAGCCCTGGGCGCTCGTCCCCACCATCACCGCCGGTTCCAGCAGGGCTAGAGAGTGGGCCACATCCGGGGTGTCTAATGCCAACTGGAGGGCGACTGCGCCACCATATGAGTGCCCCACGATGTGCGCTCGTTCTACGCCCAGGTGGCGCAGAAGGGCCCGGCAGTCGGCGGCCTGTTGGACGATGCCGACCGGCTCGGAGACGCGACTGCTGCCCGCATAGCCGCGGCGGTGGTATACGGTGAGCTGGTACCGGTCTGCCAGGCGGGACTCGACCAGTAGCGGCCGGAACGTGTCCGCAACGAACGCCCCGTGGATGAACACTACGGGCTCGCCCGTTCCCGAAACCTCGTACTCCAGCTCGGTCTTACCGATCTTCGCCTTTTCCAATGCTGGCTTCCTCTCGACACTCCGGCGATGCCGGCATCGCTGCCGAAGTTCGCTATTCGACCTCTATTCTATACGGTGCTGCGCCCGGGCTGCCGGGGATCTGTTGCCCCTGTGCCGGATGCCGTCTTGCTTCCATGTAGCAGGCAGTAACCAGAGAGGCCCGGGCCTTTATCGCGTCGTCCGGATGAAATGCGTCAATACGCCTTCAGGGTCGTACAGGACCCGCAGCCCGCCGTTGCCAAGCGCCTCGCCCGTGTCTGGATCCGGCGGGTCCGTGGCGGCCCACTCCGGCGGCGCGAGCCTGAACTCCACCTCCAGGCCCGTCGGCAAGACGGACCGCCGCTCGGTGTAGAGCGGTCCCCAGTCATGTGTGCGGATAACCTGTACGCCGCCTAGCTCTTCTATCCAGGCCTCGCTTTCGAGGTAGCTTTCCTTGGCGGTCGTCAGCGCGACGAGGTCCACATCTGACTCCATCGTCGGGTTGCCCCGGGCCCAGGAGCCCGCGAGCCCGACGGCCACCACGTCCGGCCGTCGCCCGGCCCACTCCTGCACGCGGATGAGCAGAGTCTCTACCTCCTTTCTGCGCTCTTCGCTGGCCATCCGACCTCCCTCCGGCACCGGGGTCCTGGAGCCGTCTATGCTACAGTTTATGCGAGGGGACAGAGCCAGGAGGACCGGCATGGACACGAGAAAGACCGCCCGCAACCGCTGGGAGGAGGCATACTCTCGGACGCCCGAACGGGACGCGGAGTTCTCCACGATGTCCGGCGCCCCCGTGAAGCCGCTCTACACGCCGGAGGACGTCGAGGGCGACTACGACGAGAAGCTGGGCTATCCCGGCGAGTACCCCTACACCCGCGGCGTGTACCCTAATATGTACCGGGGACGGCTGTGGACGATCCGGCAGTTCGCCGGTTACGGCAGCGCCGAGGACACCAACAGGCGCTTCAAGTACCTGCTGGAGCACGGCCAGCACGGCCTCTCCGTCGCCTTCGACATGCCGACCCTCATGGGCCTCGACTCCGACTCGCCGCTCTCTCTCGGGGAGGTCGGCACCGAGGGCGTCGCGGTGGACACGCTGGAGGACATGGAGCGCCTCTTCGACGGCATCCCGATGGACGAGGTCACGACCTCCATGACGATCAACGCCCCCGCGATGGTGTTGCTCGCCATGTACGTCGTAGCCGCCGAGAAGCAGGGCGTGCCGCCGGAGGCCCTGGGCGGCACCAACCAGAACGACATCCTCAAGGAGTACATCGCCCAGAAGGAGTGGATCTTCCCTCCAGAGCCCTCTATGCGCGTCTTCAAAGACATGCTCGTCTACTCCACCGAGCACATGCCCCGCTGGAACACCGTCTCTATTTCCGGCTACCACATCCGGGAGGCCGGGAGCACCGCGGCTCAGGAGCTGGCCTTCACCCTCTCCGACGGCTTCGCCTACGTGGAGGCCGGCATCGAGGCGGGCCTGGACGTGGACGACTTCGCCCCGCGCTTCTCATTCTTCTTCAACTCGCACATAGATTTCTTCGAGGAGATCTGCAAGTTCCGCGCCGCCCGGCGCATCTGGGCGCGGGAGATGAAGGAGCGCTACGGCGCGAAGGACGAGCGGTCCCTGCGACTGCGCTTCCACACACAGACGGCGGGCGTCTCCCTAACGGCTCAGGAGCCGTACAACAACGTGGCGCGCACGGCGTTCGAGGCGCTGGCCGCCATTCTCGGCGGCACCCAGAGTTTGCACACAAACTCTCTGGACGAGGCGCTCGCGCTGCCGACCGAGGAGGCGGTGAGGATCGCGGTGCGTACGCAGCAGATAGCGGCCTTGGAGACCGGGGTGACGAACACCATAGACCCGCTAGGAGGCTCGTACTTCGTTGAGGCGCTCACCGACGAGCTGGAGAAGCAGGCCTACGACTACTTCCGGCAGATAGAGGAGCTCGGGGGTGTGATCCCCGCGATAGAAGCCGGTTTCCAGATGCGCGAGATCGCTGAGGCCAGCGCCCGCTATAACCGGGAGGTAGAGGAGGGGCGGCGGCACATCGTCAACGTCAACGTCTACGAGCCGCAAGAAGAGTCGGACGTAGAGACTCACAGAGTAGACTCCGAGATAGCCCGCGAGCAGGTGCGCCGCCTCAGGGACCTCAAGACCCGCCGCGACAACGACCTGGTCCAGCAGAGGCTCGAAGAGCTTAAAGAAGCCGCCGCCGGAGAGGACAACACCATGTACCAGATCCTGGACGCCGTCCGGGCCTACGCCACCGTGCAGGAGATCTGTGACGCGCTCAAGGAGGTCTACGGTGCCTACCGCGAGACGCCGGTAATATAGAGGCTGAAGCCCCAACCCGGCAACAGCCGGCAACAAGATAGAATACGATTGCTACCAGAGTAGCACGCGGTGTGGGCGGCAGAGGAGGCCGGTGGTGTACGCGAGCGTGGTGGAGCTTCAGGTGTGGCCGGCGGACGTGGACGAGATGGTGCGCGTCTACCGCGAGCGCGTGGCGCCGGACATCAAGAAGGAGTCCGGGTTCAAGGGGGCTTTCCTGATGACGGACCGGTGGTCGGGGACGGGTATGGCTATAGCCCTGTGGGAGACGGAGGAGGACCGGGAGGCGGGGGAGGCCAGCGAGTTCCACCAGGAGCAGGTCAGCCACTTCGCCGACCTGTTTACCGAGACCCCGGTGCGCAAGCACTACGAGGTGCGGGTCACGGTGTAGCCGGCGCCCGGGACCCGTCCGGACGCGCGGAGAATATATAATAGACGTAGCTTTTGCGGGGGCATCGCCCCGGCATCTGGGAGAGGAAGCTTCGGAAGGAGCGTCGATAGATGGATGTCAAGGAGGCCAGGGCCCGGCACGAGGAGCTGGGGCTCGGCGACGACGACCTGCTAAGGATGTATGAGACCATGCTACTCGCCCGCCGGGTAGACGAGCGGATGTGGATCCTCAACCGCCAGGGCAAGGCGGCGTTCGTGATCTCCTGCCAGGGACACGAGGGCGTGCAGGTGGCGGCGGCCTACAACCTCCGGCCCGGCTACGACTACGTGTACCCCTATTACCGGGACTTCGGCATCACGACCGTGCTGGGCCAGACGCCGCGGGACCACTTCCTGAGCCTCCTGGCCCGCAAGGAGGACCCCAACAGCGGCGGACGCCAGATGCCGGGCCACTTCTCCAGCCGGAAGCTGAACATCGTAACGTCCTCGGCCCCGGTCGGCGTCCAGTACCCGCAGGCCACGGGGACGGCGCTAGCGTTCAAGGTGCGGGGCGAGGACGGCGTGGTGCTCGTCACCGGCGGCGAGGCGTCCACCAGCCAGGGCGACTGGCACGAGGCGATGAACTTCGCCGGTATCCACGACCTGCCGGTAATCTTCTTGATCGAGAACAACGTCTACGCCATCTCCGTCCCCGAAAACCTGCAGGTGGCGGGGTCCATCGCCGGTCGCGCGGCGGGCTACGGGTTCCCGGGACACGAGGTGGACGGCAACGACGTGCTGGCGGTCTACGAGACGGTCAAGGAGGCCGTCGGGCGGGCGCGGCGGGGCGAGGGGCCGACCCTGGTCGAGGCCAGGACCTACCGCCTGACGGCCCACTCTTCGGACGACGACGACCGGCGCTACCGCGAGCGGGACGAGGTCGAGAACTGGCGCAAGAAAGACCCCATCGTCCGCTACGAGCACTACCTGGAGGAGGCCGGCCTGCTCGACGAGGAGACGAAAGAAGAGATCGAGGAGCGTGTGAGAGAGCAGGTGGCCGAGGCGAGCGACTACGCGGAGCAGGCGCCGCTCGCCGACCCCGAGGAGGCGCTCGGTCGCGTCTACGCGGAGGTGTAGGGATGCCCGCGAAGAGCTTGCTGCAGGCGATCCACGAGGGATTGGCCGAGGAGATGCGGGCCGACGAGTCGGTGATGGTGCTCGGCGAGGACGTGGGGCACGCGGGCGGCGTGTTCCGGGTGACGCAGGGCTTGCAGGACGAGTTCGGGCCGGAGCGGGTAATGGACACGCCGCTGGCGGAGAGCCTGATCGTGGGCGCCGCCATCGGCCTCTCCGTAAACGGTATGCGCCCGGTGGCGGAGATACAGTTCGCCGACTTCATCCCGCCGGCCTTTGACCAGATCGTGAACGAGGCCGCCCGGTTCTACTACCGCTCCAACGGCGCGTGGAACGTGCCGATCACGGTCCGGGTGCCCTACGGCGTGGTGCCCGGCGGCGCGCTCTACCACTCCCAGAGTGTCGAGGCGTGGTTCTGCAACACGCCCGGCCTCAAGGTCGTCGCCCCCAGCTTCCCCGCCGACGCCAAGGGCATGCTCAAGAGCGCCGTCCGCGACCCCAACCCGGTGCTCTTCTTCGAGCACAAGAAGGCGTACCGCCTCATAAAAGAGGAGATCCCCGAAGACGACTACAGCGTGCCGCTGGACCGGGCGAAGGTCCACCGCCAGGGAGGCGACATAACGGTCGTCTCCTACGGCATGACGCTCCACCAGGTGCTGGAGGCGGCGGCGAGGATCTCCGAGGAGCACGGTGTCGAGGCCGAGGTCGTCGAGCCGATGTCGCTCTATCCGCTGGACCGGGAGACCATCCTGGAGGCGGCCCGCAAGACCGGCAAGTTCCTGGTCGTCTCGGAGGCGAACCTCACGGGGTCGGTGTCGGGGGAGATAGCGGCGCTCGTGGCGCGGGAGGCGTTCGAGTGGCTGGACGCCCCGGTGATGAGGCTCGGCGCGCCGGACACGCCCGCTGCCCCGTTCGCCCGGCCGATGATGGACTTCTTCGTGCCATCGCCGGAGAAGATCGAGTCGGCCATGCTCGAGTTGGCCCGCTACTAGGAGGACGCCGTGGCGCAACCCGTTACCATGCCCCAACTCGGAGAGAGCGTTACCGAAGGCACCATAGCCCGCTGGCTCAAGGCCGAGGGCGACGAGGTACAGAGGGACGAACCCCTCTGCGAGGTGGACACCGACAAGGTCAGCGCCGAGCTGCCCTCGCCCCTGGCCGGGACCCTGGAGAAGATCCTCATCTCCGAGGGCACCACCGTGGACGTGGGGACCGAGATCGCCCTGATGGCCGTCGCCGGCGAGGAGGAGTCCCCCAACGGCGAGTCCCCGCCCACGGAGGAGTTCCCCGCTGCCGGCACCGAGGCCCAGCCGGTGGCCGCCGGAGGCGCCTCCCGCAGCGCCGCCGTCCGCGACGCGGGCGACGGCCACAGTAAGGTAGAGAGCGCCGCCACGCTGCGCCGGACGCGGTCCTCGCCGGTCGTCCGCCGGCTCGCCGCCGAGCACGACATAGACATCCGGCAGATCACGGGCACCGGCATCGAGGGCCGCGTGACCAGGAAGGACATCGAGAGCTACATCGCGGAGCGCGAGGCCGCCCCCGCAGCCCCGCCGGAGCCGGAGACCGTAGAGCGGGAACCTATGGAGCGGGAGCGGGTGGCGGTCCACGAGGGCGACCGGGTGGTCGAGCTCACGAGCGTGCGGCGGGCCATTGCGCAGCGCATGAGCGCGAGCAAGCGCGAGGCGCCCCACGCCTGGACGATGGTCGAGGTGGACGTGACCGGCCTGGTGGGCCTGCGCGAGCGGGTGAAGGAGGAGTTCGCCGGGCGCGAGGGCGTGAAGCTCACGTACCTGCCGTTCATCGTGCGGGCGGCGGTCGAGGGGTTGAAGGAGCACCCGGTGCTAAACTCCGTGTGGGACGGGGACCGGATCGTCTTGCGCAAGAAGGTCCACGTCGGCGTTGCCGTGGACCTGGAGGACGCCCTGATCGTGCCGGTCGTCCGCGACGCCGACGAGCTGAACATCCTCGGCCTGGCCCGCAAGATAGACGAGGTTGTCCGGAAGGCCCGCGGCGGCGCGCTCACCCCCGACGACGTCTCGGGCGGCACCTTCACGGTCAACAACCCCGGCGCGTTGGGCTCGGTGGTCTCCACCCCGATCATCAACCACCCGCAGGCGGCGATCCTCTCCGCCGAAGCCATAGTGAAGCGCCCGGTAGTGCGGGACGACGCCATAGCGGTCCGCAGCATGATGAACCTGGAGGTCTCCTTCGACCACCGTATCCTGGACGGCGGCGCGGCCCTGCGCTTCCTGAACACAGTCAAGAAGCGGCTGGAGTCGTACTCGCCGGAAAGCCGTGTCGTCAGTTGATGCGAGAGTGGTAAAGTCTAGGAATCAGACCCGCTACTGCGTCATTTTCTGTGAGCATCCGGAGGCTCCCCGGAGGCAGGTCTTGCGAGCATGCTAAGCAGCGCGAGCGTGGCCGTCGTCAGAAACGCTGTCTTGAGTCCAAGGGAGGCGGCCAGGGCGCCCAGTGCCGCTGGTCCGACAACCAAACCAACTCCGAAGGCGAAGAGTGTTGCGGAGAAGCCGGTCGAGGGTTGCTCGGGGAAGACGTACGAACTCCACACCGAGAGCAGGGCGCTCATGACCATCACCCCCGCGCCGAAGAGGGATGCCGAGACGGCCACAGCCGACCAGGAGGATGGCACTGCGCCCATGAGGAGGGCTGCAATACTCAGAAAAGTCAGGGCGGCGAGGAGCACCCAGCTCAATCCGAAGTAAGAGATCGCATCTCCCGTGAGGAGACCGGCGAAGCCGGCTACGCCCATGAAGGCGAAAAGGATCGGTCCCGCCGACGTCAGAGAAAATCCGCCGGAGCTGGCGACCAAGTCCACCGCAAAAGAGAAGTAGAAGGCGCTGACCAACCCGAACGAGAACGCCACCACGAACAGGGAGGTCGATTCGGCGCGCAGCAGCCAGCCCCAGCTTGGCCGGGACAGCGAGTGCTTGTTTCTGGCATTGTTGCCGGCGTCATCAGATAACACCAGCGTGTTGAGCGCTACTGCGGCCACGGCTCCGGTGGCGAAGGCGAGCCAGGCGATACGCCAGCTCGTTCCGGCCGCCAGTGCAACCAGACCGGCAACCAAGATGCCGAAGGTCGTGCCGGTGCTTACTATGGAGAGCACCCGGCCGCGATACCGTGGCGGCACAGCACGGTCGGTCGCGTCGTTGTAGGGTGCCCACGACCAGCCTGCGCTCGTGCCGGCCAAGATGACCCCCGCTGCCAGTAGAGGGGCGTTCGGTGCCAGCGCCACGAGCCCCATCCCTACGCCGGCGGACAGTAGACCGATCAGCACCGGGAGCCGGGGTCCCACTCTCGCCGCTATCAGCCCTACTGCCGAGAGCGCGAGCAGGTATCCTCCGTATAGCCCGCTGGCGACCAACCCCAGTAGCTCGGTAGGCAGCTCGAACTCCTGGCGAAAGTAAGGCAGGAAAAGCCCGTAGCCGTTGCGGGCCGGACCGAACGCCACCGCTGTAGCCAAGAAGCCTGCCAGTGCCAGCCGACTGGCCCCACTCACACTGAGCTTTCCTTTCCTCTTGGGGGTATACCGGCCCCACAAGTTAGACCAGGGTTCACAGGGTCGTCGTGATGTCCGGGGCGGCGATGAAGACCACGGTGCTCAACGTGATCCGGAATCGTTCACGGCCGCCGTGATGAGCTCGGCCGCAAGGTTCCGGGCGTTTTCCACGATAGCGTCGTCGCCCTCCAGGGCTCCCGTCACGTAGGATCCTTCAAGGAGGAAGAACAGGCGCTCGGCCAACCCCTCGGGATCCACCACCCCGGCCTCGGCGGTGAGCTCGGCTAGGCGTCGCCTGAAACCAGCTTTGTGCTCCCGTACGATCTCGCGAGTCGGGTGCTCGCGTTCCGGGAACTCCGCCGCGCAGTTGATATAGGCGCATCCTCTCAGACCCCCGGAGATGAGCCACTCTCGGTAGGCGTCGAACACCGCTAGGAGCTTCTCCCGGGAGTCCTCGTACTCAGCGAGCCTGCGCTTCAGCGACTCCCGCCAGCGCCGGTCCCGCTCCTCCAGGTAGGCGGCGACCAGCTCGTCCTTGGAGGCGAAATACGAGTAGAGGGTCATCTTGGTAACCCCCGATCTCTCGGCCACCGCATCTACCCCTGTAGCGCGGATGCCCTCCCTATAGAAGAGTTCGTCGGCGGCTTCGAGTAATCTTTCCCTCGTCTCTTCCGCTTTTCTCCTCTTGGTAGGTGTCTTCCTGTGTTCTTTGCCGGTCATGCATTGACTATACTGACCGGTAAGTATAATGTCAAGATAATTTGACCGATTTCGGTGACCGGCCGGTGTTGGGTAAGTGAGGAGAGGAGGAGCCGGTGGGATGGATGCTGGACCGCAATGTGGTTGTAGAGGGGGCGCGAATAGCCTACCGTGACGACGGGGAAGAGGGACGGCCGGTGGTGCTCGTACACGGGACACCATCACACTCCTACATCTGGCGGGAGGTAGCGACCGGACTAGCGGAGGTGGGGTACAGGGTACTCGTCTTTGACCTGTTGGGATACGGGCGCTCGGAGAGACCTTTGAGCAAGGATACCTCCGTCGCGGCCCAGGCGCGGATCCTGGGGCGGTTGCTTGACGTTTGGGGGCTTGATCGAGCGGACGTGGTCGGCCACAACATAGGCGGGGCAATAGCGAGAGATATGCTCAGAAGTTGTGGATCGGAGATTCCTTGAGGAACGTGGTGTACCTTCCCTTCGAGCAATCGAATGGAAGAGCCGACGCGCCAACGTCGGCGGGAAGGAGACACCGATGCGCAGCATAC
>SIRX01000057.1 GCA_004563715.1 Actinomycetota bacterium
CCAGTTAACGGCGACTTTCAGGTTGGAGAAGACGGCGTGCAACCACGTGCCCTCGTAGACGTAGCCCTCAAGGCCCTGCCCCTCCCGCGAGTACTGGTAAGCGTGGAAGATCACCATGAGCAAGGCCGCCACGCCGCGGTAAGCCTCCAGTTCTTCGAAGCGCCCCAGCGTAACCTGCCGGCCCTCCACCGCCGGCGTCACCGGCGTCTGGTCTACGCGGTCGTCCGCCGACCCGGCTCCAGATCGTCCCCGGTGCACCGGCTAACTGCCCGGGCCTTTCGCTGCGGTACGCGGCGTTACCTTCCATTTCTTCTCGCCCGTCACCTCCTTCGCCTGCGCCACCCGGTTGACGACGTTCTTGCCCTCGGTGTAGAAGAGCGAGGAGGCGAACAGGTAGAAGAGAAACCAGCGCCGGTGCTTCCTTATCTCGGGCGCTCCGAGCAGGTAGGCGAACAGGGTCTGTCCCGGGCCAACACTGAGCGTAAAAACGGTCGTCAGCACGAAGACCGGCACGAACCAGTTCAGGCTGCTCAGGCCACCGTACTTCCACACCCAGAAAGCGATGACCGGGAAGATCTGGACGGAGACCCAGGGGTAAACCTCGCGCCAGCCCAGGAGCTGGAGAAACCCGAGCTTCTGTCTCAGAGAGAGCTTGGGCGAGCCCAGGCCGCGCCACAGATGCTTGAGCGAGACCTGGAACCACCCCTGGGCCCAGCGCATCCTCTGGTTCCAGAGCGCCTTCAACGTGGTGGGCGCGAGCTCACGCGAGACGAGCAGGGGGTCCGAGGCGATCCTGTACCCGGCCTCGACCGCCCGCAGCGAGGAGTCGATGTCCTCCGTGAGCATGAACCCGTGCATCCGGATGCGACGCAACAGGTCCGTCTTCCAGTAGCCGTTCGAGCCGCCGAACACCCCGAACCCGTGCATCCGGGCCCGGCCCGGATGGCTCACGGCGTAGATGGACTCGAACTCGACCGCCACCATGCGGGCGACCCACGACTCGTCCCCGTTCCGCACCACGCAGTGGCCCTGCACCACGTCGTACCCGCCGGAGAGCCAGCGCCAGGCGCGCGAGAAGCTGTCCGGGTCCGGCTGGTGGTCGGCGTCGAAGACCCCCACGAACTCCCCCGTGACCTCGCCGAGCGCGGCGTTTACGTTCTGCGCCTTCGAGGTGCTCCTCCCGACGCGGTAAGGAACGAACCGCTCGTCACGCCGGGCTATGTCCCGGAGGATGTCCTCGACCGGCATGTCCCGGGGCGTGTTGTAGGCCAGTACTACCTGGAGCGGGCCCGGGTACTCCACGCGCAGGAACGCCTCGACCGTTTCGACGACCGTTGCGGCCTCGTTGGGCAGGTAGGCCGCGATGATGGCGCTCGCCGGCGGAGGAGTAGATTCCGGCGGGTCCGGGGGCCGAACCGGACGCAGCGCGTAGAGACCCTCCATCCAGATCAAGAACCCCGTAACGACCAGGGCCGCCACCACGATCAGGTAGATCGGAACCGCCACGTCTATCCCGATCCCGTACAGGAGCACGTACAGCACGAACGGCACCACCAGGGCGAGCGCGTGCACGCCGACTACCTGAGCCGGCGGCCGCAGCTTTACCGCCAGGCGGCTCCACCAGGGAACTGCCTTGTCCGGGCGTACGACGTGTACCCTGGGGTCGTAGCGCACGGGCTCCAGGTCCAGGTGCGCCGACCCGTAATCGAGGGCCAGCAGGACGCGTTCGCGCAACTCGTCCGTGGAAGCGCTGACGTCGAACGGCACGAAGCTGATCACGGGCGTCAGGATTAGCCGCTGCCCGGAGACCTGAAACCCGTGGGAGGCCACCCTCTGCGAGAGGACTTTCAGCCGCCGCTTCGCCGCGTCGGGGTCGGTCTCGGGCATGAGGACCAGAAAGCGGCCTTCCTGGTCGTGCCCGGCCACGTCAAGCGGCTGCTCGTCCGCGGCGATGAGCCGTGCGACCTCCTTGGAGATCTGCGCGATGCTCCGCGGCCCGAGCCGCTCGCGCAGCCGCTCTAGCTCGTTGATCGCAAGGCAGGCGACAGCGCCCGACTTGCCCCCCCGGCGCGTGCGGACGAGCTCGCGCTCCGTCTCCTGCCAGAAGAGCCGCTCGTTGAGCAACCCGGTCTGCCGGTTTTGCGGAAGCAACTCGCTGGGCACCGGGGGACGCTCGATCTTGGAGCGAACCCGGGCCAGCAGCTCGTTCATGTCGAACGGTTTCGCCAGGTAGTCGTCGGCCCCGAGCTCGAGGCCGGCTACCAGGTCGTCGGTGGAGCCCCGCGCCGTCAAGAACACCAGCGGTATCGTCCGTGTCGTGACGTCCGACCTCAGGGAGGCCAGCAGGGCGAACCCGTCCATATCCGGCATCATGACGTCGGAGACGATCAGGTCAGGGGTCGCCTCCGAGACCCGGTCTAGCGCCTCCCTCCCGTTGGAAGCCAGGGTTACCTCGTACCCGGCGCGTCGGAGGCTGATAGAGACCAGCTTCAATATGCGCTCGTCGTCGTCGACCACGAGCACCGCCCCACCGGGTTGCTGCGTATCTATCAAAACCTCGCTTTCGACTCCTCTCGCTGGTTCCAACGCGGCCTGAACGTCTTATCGGCTGGAAGGCCAAAAACTTTAGGTTCCTTGTTAACCTGCGGGCAGTTCCTGCCGGGCCGGGTGGCCCCGACCGCCCGGAAGACGGAGCGCACTTACCCGAGGCTGCGGCGTCGCGGTAAAATGGAGAATGTCCTCTCTGGAGGAGAACAAGGCGCTGGTTCGCCGGTGGCTGGACGAGGTCTTTACCCGGGGCAACCTGGACCGGGTCAGTGAGTTGTTCGCCCCAAACTACACGCTCCACGACCCCAGCTTTCCCGGCGGGATATACGGCCCGGAGGGCGTAAAGCGTTACGTAGGGGCGTATCGCGCGGCTTTTCCAGATGCCAGGTTCGGGGTCGAGGACCAGTTGGCCGAAGGAGACATGGTGGCTACGCGCTGGACGGCCCGGGGCACCCACCAGGGAGATTTCGTCGGCATCCCGCCCACGGGTGAGCGGGTAACGGTGAGCGGTATCGAGTTCAGCCGCGTGATCGGGGGCAGGATCGACGAGGCGTGGGTCGGTTATCATCCGTTCGCCGGGCCCTCCCCCGACCCCGAAAGGGTCGGCCGGGGGCTCTCCGCCATGCGGACGGCTTTCCCCAACCTCCGCGTGGCCGAGGTAGCCAGCATCCGGGAAGGTGACCGGGCGGCCTTTCGCTGGATAATGAGCGGCACCCAGGAAGGTGAGTTTATGGGAATCGCCCCCAGAGGACAGCGGATCGAGGCGATGGGCCTGGACATCGTGCGCCTCTCGGACGACGAGATAGCCGAGCACTGGGGCGAGTTCGACGCGGTCGGCCTGGTGCGCCAGCTGGGGCTCATCCCGCCGCCGGACCAAACCGGAAGCTGAACCCTGGCATCCGTCACCCACCTTTTGATACTATTGTATCTACAGTGGATCTGACGGCTCCGCTGGAAAGGAGGAGGTGCGATGGAATGCAGGCAGCGGTTGGAGCGTTACCTGCGCGAGAACGGGGTTGTTTTCGAGACCCGGCACCATCCCAGGGCCGTCTCGGCCCAGGAAGTAGCGGCAGCCGAGCACGTACCGGGCAGGATGCTGGCCAAGACGGTCATGGTTATGGCTGACGAGAGGCTGGTTATGCTGGTCCTGCCAGCGCCCCAACAGGTCGATTTGGGAAAGACTACGGCCGCGTTGGGGGTGAAGGAGGCCCGCCTCGCCGACGAGGCTGAGTTCGAAGGTGCTTTCCCGGATTGTGAGGTCGGCGCCATGCCGCCCTTCGGCAACCTCTACGGGGTTCCGGTCTACGTGGAGGAAGCTCTCGCCGAAGACGAGCAGATAGTTTTCAGAGCCGGAACACACACCGACACCATGAGCGTGCGGTACGCGGACTTCGAGAAGCTGGTGACGCCCGTTGTAGCCGGGGTGACGCAGGACGGCTAACGTACCGGGTTACCCTTTGCAGCCGGGCCCGAGACCGCGGGGACCGCAAGACAAAACGTACAGAACACCGGCGTGTAGAGGAGGGTAGTTTTGTGGCGGAAGCGGTTTGCTGAAACGCTCGCGATAATAACCATCGGGGATGGTTGGATAGAGATACTGGCTCCCAGAGAGCACTCCCGGCTGTGGTCGGTCGGACCCCCGGCTATCCGCCGGGCCGCGGATTGGTTCGCCGCGAGGCCGGGTCTAATGAGGAGTCTGGGTATCTCCCAGGTGGTGCTGGGTACGTGGCTCGCCTTGAGGCAGTACAAAGACCTGTAGCGGCACCCGTAGAGACGGGCGTCCCGGCCCCCATACTTTGTAGGATAGCCGTAATCAAGCCTAACCCGTCCCGGAACCGGAGCGCAGGGCGGCGTCGATCCGTTTCTGCAACTCCTCGGTCCGGCAGGGCCACGGCACGTGGTTGTTCGAGCCCGCAGCGGCAGCATCCTCTGGCTGGCCGATCTCCAGCAAGGGCACATCCGCCGTGTCCCTGGTTTTCCTGAGCGTATCCAGGAGGGCGTCTCGATCGCCGCTGCTCCAGGACGGCGCGAGGATCAGGAGCCCGACCCCATCGAGCGCTCCGGGCCGCTCCAGATAACCCAGTTCTACGTACCTCACCGCGCGGCGGGGACAATCGAGCAGCGAGGCCAACACCCGTCCGACGACGGGGTCTCCGCCCAGGACGAGCACCGTTGTTCCGGCTCCGGTCTCTGCACTAGCCAACAGGATCTATATACAACCTCGGTCCCCCGCCGGGAGGAGTCGCTGTGCGATCATAATCAGTAAGAATAAGCCACGAGGTTTCTATGTCATATACGCCGTATGGCACATATTTGGTCCGGAACCGGCCAGACGTTGCTCTGGTACCCGGAGGTCCCGAAGAAATCAGAATCATCGACGCGTAATGCTTCGGGAAGAAATACATACTGGCGTCGCAGCCGTCCGGGCCGTAAGTCTGGCTCGCCGCCCGCGGATGGACGCCGCGGTTTCGACGTACAGGCCGGTCGGTAGGCCCACAAGACTTACGATCTGCCGCTCCGGACGGAAGGTCTCCAGGCGCAGACGCCAGGCTACCCGAAGGCAGGCCAGCTTTGGGGAAATACCGGCAAGCCGCGGAGGCTAACGGCTATCCGGGGATGCGGTCCGGCTTCCTGGACGCTCCTTCAGGGATTACGGACAGGCCGTTGGACGCCAGCGAGATAGTCTGCACCATCCGCGTGACCCCCATCCCGGCGTGGATGTAGCCGCTAGCGCCGCCGAAGATACCGACCCCGGCGAGCTCGGGGTCGGCGTCCAGCCCGTAGACAATAACGGGGGTCTCCGGAGCCAGGTTCCGGAGGCGCTTCAGGTTCGGGCCGACCTTCGTCCCGTAAGGACAAACGACGCAGGAGACCTCCCGTCCCGCCGGTGGTTCGTCTCCGAAGTGGAAGTCCGCTTCATGCCCCAGCACCTGCTCGAACCCGAGACAAAGGATCGGGTCTTGGGAATAAAGCCAGATCAGGCCGAGAGGCTTGTCTCTGAACCCTTCGGGCCGTAGCGTTGTTTTCTTGCTCAAAGCACTTTCTCCTCGTGGAGAAGACTAAACGTCTTCAATCTCCAAGCTACCAGCTCTGAAAGAGGCCCCGCAAGCGCGAAGAAGGCCCCCGGACTAGGAGATGTTATCCGGGGCGTTCGGGAATGAGCTTGAAGCCGAGGCCTATCCTGGCGGGCTCGCGCGTGAGCCCCGGCAACCCGCGGCGCAGCGCGTAGGAGAAGACCAGCGCGACCAGGATGAACATCCCCACGCCGCCACTAAATCCGGTGCCCAGCCCGGTCCCCCCGGCCAGCGTCTGTGATGCCGGATCTGAGTGGGAGGCCGGAAGTAGCGGCGAGCGCAGTTGGAGGTCGCGTTTGGCAACGCCTCCGGCGAGGCGCTCGCCGGAGAGGCTGCCCGCGACGCTATCGAGCAACCCGTCGCGTGACCCAGCCACCCGGGTCTTCGCAAGCAAGGCCGACAGAGAGCCCGCTTCTATACCCCGGCTCTCCACCGGAGCCGGGACCGGTTGCGCCAGGTCGAGATGCCGCTGCGAACCCGCCGGGACCTGGCCCGGGCCGTCCGTCGCCGGGGGGCCAGCGTCTGCGGCTAGTCTTGTGGTAAGTCCTGCTGTCTCCCGTACGACCCCGTCTGCTGCCCGCGAGGGTTCGGTGGAAGCCGGAGGTGCCGTTGCTCCCGCTTCAGGCACGGAAGCTGTAGAAGGCGGCGGTTCCAGAGCCCCGGCCGGCGCGGGCGGAGCGCTGGAAGTGCCGGAAACTGGTTCGGGGAGGGCTCGTTGAACGGGCTCCAGGGCCGATTCTCCGGCCTGGGGAGCCGGTTCCGCGGGCGTCAACCCCACCGGATAATCGGGGTCGGCTGAAAGCGTGGACGGCTGCGCCAGCGGCTCTGACGGATCGGCCAGACCCGGTTCCGTCTGTTCTAGCAGAGGCTCGGTAGCCACCGGTTCGACTGCCGGGGCCGGAGGCGCGGGAGCCAGCTCCGTGGCTGCGGGCTGGTCGGCTGGCGCTGCCACAACCTCCGTCTCCACCGGCTCTTTCGGTAGCTGCGGGGAAGACGTTTCGGGCGAATCGAGCGTCCCGCCCGCCACCGGCTCGACGGCCTCCTCTCCTCCGATGGTTACCGGGTCTGTCTCGGTCGTTCCCGACGATACCTCGGAGGTTTGGGTCACCCCGGACGCGGAGCCCGGCTCACCGGCAGGGACTTCCGCCGTCGGGGGAGTTGATGCGGCCGGGGGTTCGTCTACCACCGGCTCCGTTTCGGCTGGCGCCGGGGCTCCTTCTGGGTCCTCAGCGGCGGCGGGCGCCGATTCGGAGGCCGGGGTCGAGCCTGGCTGAGAAGCCACCTCGCCGTCCAGCGTGGAAGTCGGGGCGGCCTCGGAAACGCCCTCGTATACCAGTTGGGCCCGGGCTTCCCGTCCCGCAGAGAGGGCCACCAGCGACAGCGCGACGAACACGATGGCGGACACGAGGACCCACCAGCGTCGTCGTTCCAGCCAACCCGGGACTTTACCGCAGTTCAGCGCCGGAGCCCTTTCTGCCTTTTTACTTGCACTATACCCACCCAGCCACAAGGGGTCACCGTACCTACCCGGCAACCCAGAACCAACCTCCGC
The DNA here is from genome assembly GCA_004563715.1 of Actinomycetota bacterium. Taxonomy (GTDB): domain Bacteria; phylum Actinomycetota; class Rubrobacteria; order Rubrobacterales; family Rubrobacteraceae; genus SIRX01. The sequence continues at coordinate 7,174 of SIRX01000057.1, forward strand.
ATTATATAGTCACACCGTGAACAAAGTAATCCCCCGACGCGTACTTTTTTGGTCCCGGTTTATCCGATCAGCGCGAAGGACGCCCAGGTTCCGCACCCGCCGACCAGCACGCCGAGCAACAACTCCGGCGGCGTGTGACGTTTCAGAAAACTCCTGGACCACCACACCGGCGGCACCAGAAACACCGCGAGCGCTCCCCAGGGCCCGAATACATAGGCCAGGCAGACCGCCGTTCCGGAAACCCCGGCGGTATGAAGCGAGAGCTTGGCGTAAGGCGTGAGCAGGGCGAAAAGGAGCGTCGCGAGGGCGTAGGAGAGCAGGACCGCCCGCAGCGGAGCGGGCGCGCCGAGCAGGGTCACGACCAGGAAGGCCCCGGCGTGGAGCACCGCCACCACCCACAGCGGCCGGACCCGCTCGGCGCGGGAGATCCTGCGCGGGTCCCGCACCTTGCCGGCCCGGGTCAGGTACAGGAGGTAGACCAGCGAGAGCCCGCTGGTCAGCGCCAGGCACAGGAGCGCCCACAGCACGCCCCGGCCGCCCGCGGCGCCCGCGCCGACCACCAGGAAGAGGGGTACGGCGATCAGGGGCAGCCGCGTCGCGGCCGAGATGCCTTCAGCCAGCTTTCTGTAGAGGTCGGAGGTCAAGGTCCGGGGATTGTACAATGCGCTTCGTGACGCGGGTAAGCGAGGTAGCGGAAGCCGTAGACTGGATAGCCCCGGAGGTCCTGGCCGAGGAGTGGGACAACGGTGGCCTGCAAGCCGGAGACCCGGACGCGGAGGTGAGCCGGATCCTGGTCGCGCTCACCCCGCTGCCGGAGGTCTTCGACGAGGCCGAGGCGTCGGGGGCTGACTTCCTGCTGCTCCACCACCCCCTCGTCTTCAAGCCCCTGCGATCCATCGAGACCGGCTCGTACCCGGGAGACCTGCTGGCGCGGGCGTTACGCAACGGCATCAACGTCTACGCCGCCCACACGAGCTACGACGCCGCCCCGGACGGGGTCTCGGTCGCCCTCGCCCGCACGCTGGGCCTCTCGGGACCGCTGGGCGTCGTCTCGCCGCGCGGCGCGCTGCGGAAGCTGGTCGTCTTTGTGCCCGAAGAGAACGTGGAGGCGGTCTCCGACGCCCTGAGCGCGGCGGGAGCCGGCGTGATCGGGGACTATGAAAAATGCACGTTCCGCACCCCGGGGACGGGCACCTTCCTGCCCGGTGAAGCGGCGAGCCCGTACCTGGGAGAGCAGGGCCGGCTGGAACGGGCGCCGGAGGTGCGCCTGGAGACCGTCGTGCCGGCCCACCTCGCGCGCCGGGCCGCCGCGGCGGCCACCGAAGCCCATCCCTACGAGGAGACCGCCCTCGACGTCTACCCGGTCGAAGGCCACCCGGAGGGCTGCGGCTACGGCCGGCTCGGACGGCTGCCGCAACCCCTCGCCCCCGAAGAGCTAACGTGGCGCGTCTCCGAGGCCCTGGGCTTCCCGGCGCGCCTCGTCGCCGACGGCCGTACCGGAGAAGCCATAGAGCGCGTCGCAGTCCTGGGCGGTTCGGGGGGCTCTTTCGTACCGGAGGCCGCCGCCAGGGGCGCCCGGGCCTACATCACCGGGGACCTCGACTACCACGACGCGTTGCTCGCCGAGTCCCTGGGCCTCGCGGCTATAGACGCCGGCCACGCGGCGACCGAGCTGCCTTCTCTGGAACCGCTCGCCCAAAAGCTGGCGGAGCTGGTGGACGTGCCGGTCGCGGTAAGCGGGGTCCGGCGATAGGGGCGGTTAGGCCCGCTCCCGCATAAAGCTCTTCAGCTCCTCCCGCGTCGGCAGGGCGCTCATAGCCCCGTAGTCGGTGCAGGCGAAGGCGCCCCCCGCCGCACCCCGCCGCACCGCCTCCCGCACCGCGGCCTCGTCGTGGAGGTCAGCTTCCCCTTCGGCGAGGTAAGCCAGCGTGGCGGCGAGAAAGGCGTCGCCCGCCCCGGTCGCGTCCACCACGTTCACCTCGAAAGCCGGAACCCGGCCGCCGAACTCCCGGGAGGCGTAGAAAGCCCCCTCGGGGCCGAGGCTGACCAGCACCAGCTCCACGCCCCGGTCCAGCAGCGTCTGGGCCGCATCCTCCTCGTCTTCCACGCCGAGCAGCGGCGAGAGCTCCGCGTCGCTCAGCTTGACGATCCGGGAGAGGTCGAAAAAGGGGTCTACCGCCTCCCGGGCGGCCTCGACGCTCTCCCACAGGTGCTCCCGCAGGTTCACGTCGAAGGCCACCGCCACGCCCGCTTCGGAGGCGAGGCTCGCCGCCCTCCGGGTGGCGGACGCCGCCGGGTCCTTTATGAGCGGGATGCTACCGAAGTTGAAAAACGCCGCCCCGGCGAAGAGGTCTTCGGAGACGTCTTCCGGGTAGAGCAGCTCGTCGGCGGCGGGGTCCGAGCGGTAGAAGGTGAACGACCGGTCGCCTTCGGCGTCGATCTCCACGAAGGCCAGCGAGGTGCGCGTGGGCGGCTCGCGGCGCCGCACGCCGCCGGTCTGTACCCCCTCGGCCTCCAGCGCCCGCAGGATAAAGTCCCCGAAGAGGTCGTTGCCGACGCTCCCGATAAACGCCGCCTCGGCCCCGAGCCGGGCGGCGGCCACCGCCACGTTCGCCGGGGCGCCGCCGGGCCGGGCCGTAAACGGCATCTCGACCGGCGACGAACCCTCGTCCCGGTAGATGTCCGCCACGACCTCGCCCAGACAAACTATCTTCCCCATGCTCTCCTCCCCTCGTGTTCAAAGGTCAACTAGACGCCGACTTCTCCGAGGCCCCGGATCTCCTCCTCCGAATATCCCAACTCCTGCAGCGGCGCGACGACGTCCTCTTCCGGGTCCGGCACGTAGCAGGCTACGAGGCTCGTACCTCCCGCCGGGACTATTCGCACCTCCCCGATAGCCGCCGGCAGGATGCAGGACTCGCCCCGCCCCAGCGTCTCCGAGCCGCCCGCATACTCCAGCCGGGCTGCGTCCCCCACGTTGGAGAGCGTGAGGCACCGCCGGGGGTGGGTCGGCTCCGTGTATGGCCCGCCGAGGTCCCAACGCTCCAGGGCGAAGTACGGCCCCGCGCAGCAGAGAGCGCGGCGGTTGGCGCCATGCTCCAGCACGAGCCCGGGGTTCGGGCGCGGCCGGTAATCCGTCTTCAGCTCGTCCAGGGTGGCCTCGATGTTGGCGTCCCACTCGGCCTCGGGCAGCCGGTTCCCGTAGAGGTCCTCCGGCATCACGAACTGGCCGAGGTCGGAGGTCTGCTGGACCTCGAAGATCAGAGTGTCCGGCCCGAAGGTGTGGAGTATGCCGCCCGGCACGTAGACGGTGTCGCCCGCCCGTATGGGGTGCCGGAACATCACGGCGTCGTAGTCCTGCGCCTTGAAGGCCGCGAACAACTCCTCGCGGGTCGCCTCCTTCCTCACGCCGGCGAGGATGGTGGCGTCTTCCGCGGCCCAGAGGATGTGCCAGGCCTCGGTCTTGCCGTGCGGCTCACCGTGCTTCTTCCGGGCCGTGGCGTCGTCGGCGTGCAGGTGAACGGGGAGCATGTGCGAGGCGTCGAGGAACTTCTCCAGCAGCGGGAAGTGCGGCCCGCGCCAGCCCTCCCCGACCAGCGCGTCGGGGAACTCCTCGACGAGGTCGTGGAGGGTGCGCCCGGCGTAGGGGCCGTTGGTCACGGTGCCGGTGGTCTCGCGGTAGTCGCTGACCTCCCAGGTCTCCGCCACGACGCCCTCGGGCACGCCGGGCTTGCCGAGGAGGTCCGGGATCAGGCGTTCCCCGAAGGCGTAGGAGCGTACGTGAAAGGTCAGCTTTATCGGGTAGGCGTCCATGCTCCGCTTCCCTTTCTCGGGCCCGGGAACGCCGGGCCAGCTTTCTTCCCGGCACCAGTATTCCACATTCCAGAAACCGCCGCCCGGTGAAGAACCCTGGCGGCAACCCGGAGCCTGCGCGGTTAACATCCCCGCATGTCCGGTATCCCGAGAGCGGTACTCTCGATGTCGGCGGCGACGACCGTCTCCCGCCTGACCGGCTACGCGCGGACGATGGTCCAGGCCGCGACGCTCGGCACCGGGGCTGTTGCCGGGGCCTACACCCTGGCGAACGCGCTGCCGACCCAGATCTACGAGCTGTTCATGGGCGGGCTGCTGTCCTCGATACTCGTCCCGCTGCTCGTCGAGCGCCACACGCGCCACGGTGCGGAGGACGCCCGCGGCTTCACCAACGCGCTGCTGACGCTCGTTGTCCCCCTGCTCGCCGTGGTGGCGGTACTCGGGATAGTCTTCGCCGGGCCCCTGGTGGGGCTCGTCACCGACTGGTCCGCCGCCGGGTCGCTCTCCCCGGAGGAGGCCCGGCAGCGGACGGAGCTGGCGGTATTGCTGTTCCGGGTCTTTGCGCTCCAGGTTATCTTCTACGGCGTCGGGGCCCTGGCGACCGGGGTTCTAAACACCCACCGGCGCTTTTTCCTGCCGACCTTCGCCCCGGTGGTGAACAACCTGGCCGTTATGGCCTCGTTCGGTGGCTACGCGCTGCTGGCCGGACGTAACCCGGAGGCGGCGATCTACACGCTCGCGGTAGGCACCACGCTCGGGGTGGCGCTCATGTCCCTGCTCCTGGTCCCCCCAGCCCTGCGGCTCGGGTACAGGCCCCGGCTACGGCTCGGGCATCCAGCCCTCCGCCCGGCGGCCCGCCTCGCCGCCCCCGTCCTCGTCTTCGTGGCGGCGACGGTCGCCGTCCAGGTCGCCGCCAACCTGCTGGCCTCCCGCTTCGACGGCGTGGACGAGCTCTACTACGCCTTCGTCGTCTTCCTGCTCCCGTACGGCGTCTTCGTCGTCTCGATAGCGACCGCCCTGGCCCCGGAACTCTCCGAACGCTACGCCAACGACGACGATCTCGGCTACCGCGCGATCCTCTCCTCCGGCCTCCGGGCGACGGCTTTCGTTACCGTGCCGGCCCTGGCCGGGCTGGCCGCCCTCACCGCCCCCGTGGTCGGCCTGCTCTACCAGCGCGGCGCGTTCGGCCCCGAAGACACGCAGCTCGTGGCGGCCGTTCTGGCCGCCTACGCCCTCGGCCTGCCCGGCTACGCGCTCCAGTTCGTGCTGGTCCGGGCTTTCTACGCCCGGCAGAACTCGGTGGTCCCGGCCCTGCTCAACGCCGGGCTGCCAGTGCTGTTCGTCGGGTTTGCCTACGCGTTCTCGGTGGCCTTTGGCCTCGCGGGCGTGGCGCTCGGGTTCTCCGCCGCCTACACGGCGCTCGCCCTGGCCCTGCTCGCCGCTATGCGCCGGGAACTGGGTGGCCTCGGCGGCCGCCGGCTCGCGGGGTCCCTCGCGAAGACCCTGGTTGCCGGAATGGTACTGTACGGCGTCGCCCGCCTCGGGGTTTATCTGACGGGTACCGGGACCACCACCCTGGGGCGCGCCGTCATCCTCGCCGGGGTAGGCGGGATTTCCCTCTCCGCCTACCTGGGGGCCGCGCTACTGCTGAGGTCGGAAGAACTGCGCCCGGTCGCCGCGCTGTTGCGCCGGCGAACCGTTCCGGCAGCCGGGGGGCCACCGGACAAAGAAACCCTGTAGCCGATGCTGCGTATATACAGGTAACGGCGTCGAGAAATCAGGAGGTAGATCCAGTGTCCCAAGAGCGCAATTACGGCATCGAACCAGAGCCCGGAAGGCCCCCTGTCCAGAGTCCTTCCGGCGGGATGAGCCCCAGCGACGAGAAGACCTGGTCCGTCCTGTCGCACCTCTCCATCTTCCTGAACCTGTTCACCGGTTTTCTCGGCCCGGTGGCGGCCTTTATCGTCTGGCTCGTGTACAAGGACCGCTCGCCGCGGGTCGGTTTCCACGCCCTGCAGTCGTTGTGGTACCAGGTGGCCTGGATCGTCATACTAGTCGTAGGCTGGACTGTCTCGATGGCCCTGACCGTGATCCTGGTCGGCTTTTTGCTGATGCCGCTGATGGCCATCCTTACCGTCGTACCCTTTGTTCACTCGGCCTACGCTGCCTACAAGGTCAACCAGGGAGTAGATTACCGGTACCTCTGGATAGCGGACATGGTCAGCGGTAACCGGGAGATACGTCACTAGCATGGGGCTTTTGAGCTGGATCCTGGTCGGCGTCATAGCCGGTATCTTGGCGAGGTTCATCCTTCCCGGTAGGGCTCCTGAAGGCGTCGTGGTCACGCCCCTTATAGGTATGGCGGGGGCCGTCGTGGGCGGGTTCGTGATCCGGGTTCTCGGCGGCGCGGGGACCACGGGCTTTAACATCTGGTCCATCCTGGTGGCGACGCTCGGAGCGGTGATCCTGCTCGCCATCTACGGATTGTTCGCCGGCCCGCGAAGGGTTTAGGTACCGTAGCTTTGGAGCGGACGCTGGCCGACAACCCGGCCTTTACCCGCTCCGTACTCGGCACCATGTACCCCACGGAGGTACGCCACAACCTCGACGTTTTTTGCACGCGGCACCTGGGCTCCGGAGTGAACGAGGTTCTTTTCTTCAACCTGAGCGTGGGGGCCGGTTTCGGACTGCTCCTGCGAGACGGCCGGCGCGTCTTCCTGAAGGCCCACCCGCCGGAGCGTCCGCAAGAGTACCTGCGGGCCGTCCACAGCGTACAGGCTCACCTGTACAGCCGGGGTTTCCCGGCTCCGAGACCGCTGGCCGGCCCCGCGCCCTTCGGGATAGGTCTCGCCTGCGTGGACGAGTTCGTGGACGCCGGCGACCCCCCGGACGGTCACGACCCCCGGACAAGACGCCTCGCCGCGGTCACGCTCGTGCGCCAGATAGAGCTGGCCGGCGAGGTCGAAGACTTCCGGGGCCTGGAAAAGGGCTGGTCCTGGCCGCCGGCGGGGAGGCTGTGGCCCCCGCCCCACAACGCCCTCTTCGACTTCGAGGCCACGACTGAAGGGGCGGCCTGGATCGACGACACCGCCGCCCGGGCTAAAGAAGTCGTGGACGGCTTCGACGGCCGGGTCATAGCCGGCCACACCGACTGGAGCGTGGACCACCTCCGCCTCGCGGACGGCGAGGTCCGGGTCGTCTACGACTGGGACTCTTTGAGGCCGGAGAAGGAAGTGGTCGTCGTGGGCATCGCAGCCTCCAACTTCACCTCCACCTGGAGCCTGGGCGTTCCCAACCCTCCGACCCCCGAAGAGACCTGGCTGTTCGTGGAGGACTACGAAACGGCCCGGGACGGGCCATTCTCCGGGGCGGAGCGCGACGCCCTCGCCGCGGCGGCGATCTACGCCGCCGCCTATATCGCCCGCTGCGAGCACGCCGTAGACCCTGAAGGTGAAAACCTCCGCGGTAGCTTCCGCGAAGCCCTGCCCCGACACACAGACGCCTACCTGCCGTCTCGTTGACGTCCGCCCGCTACGGCCGTCGCGGAGGATGCACGACGTACACGACCTCACCCTGGATACGCACCTCGTCGGCCGCCGCGACGATGTCTTCGTGCTCCCCGTTCTGGGGCCTGAGCCTCACCCGTTTCCCCTCCCGATAGAGCCTCTTGACGGTCACCTCTTCTCCATCTTTCAGGAGGGCCACGACCACCGTGCCCTCCGGCGGGTTCTCGTTCTCCTCCACCACGAGCAGGTCGCCATCCTCTATACCGGCCCCGCTCATGCTTTGGCCCACCACCCGCAGCACGTAGCGGCTCTCGCCGGAAAAGAGCTGCCCGGTGATGGAATAGGCCTCGTCATCTACCGGAACGGCCTCCAAACCCCTCCCGGCCGCGATCCTCCCCAGCATGGGAACCCGTCCTGCGGCTTGCCACCCTTTCTCCGTGAGCCTCACCGGCCGGCGCTTGCGGCTGGGCGCCGCTTTACGCTCTATGTATCCCTCGGCCTGCAATACCCGCAGGTGATGGTGGATGGTCTGGGAGCTTTTCAGGCCGACAGCCTCCCCGATCTCCCTCTCCGCAGGCACCTCCTCCCCGTCCCCGATCGCCCGGGCGAGAACCTCCAGTATCTTCGCCCTTCTAGGATGTAGTCCCTCGGCCACCTGTACGGAACCTCCACGGCTTTCTGCGCAAAACCCTAGCGCAAACCTCCACCTATGTCAAGCAATTGCTTGATTAGGGTACTGGAAGGAATGTACAGTAAACAAGATGGAGGATCCAGAGGAAGAGGGGCGTCCCGTCCCCTGCCCCATTCGAGACCGAGGCGGTGACCAGCCAGCAGCGGTCCCCGGCAGGCTGGAGCCGAACGGAAGCGTCCGTCCGGGCCACGGGGCATAGCGGGCGGGATGTTTCTTCTCGACCCCGGGTTCGAGATGCCCTTCCGGAAGCAGGAGGAGAAGGTTTTGCCATTAGAGCACCGGAACGCCGTGGATGTATCCGGGTGGGTACCGGGCTTACTCTCCGGGCGCGGAGGCCCGGCGAAAACGAGGTTCGGCAAGCTTGGATAACGTTCTGACACAGGTTGCGACCGCGGCGGCGTCGCTGTTGGCGCTCGGGCTGTCCGCGCTCAACCTCTACCTCCAGCGAAAAGACCGGAGGCCGCGGCTTGGGATCCGGGTCCGCTACGAGTACCGGGCGGGGGGCGCTGGAAGCGCGGCGGCGGAGGAGGCCGCTTCGCCGAGGATATACGACGCCTCACAAGAAAGCCTCTACCTGCTGCTAGGAGACTTTCTGAGGGAGCACGGCCTCGAGTACCCGCAGGGAACACCGCTGGTGCGCTTCGCCCTCTCCAACGGAGGCCAGAGGCCCGTGTATCTCGACGGGCTCAGGATCACGCTCCAGCAAAACCGGCTCCGGCCCGGGACCCGCCTGGTGCTCGACCCGCTGGAGCGGAGGGTTGTACCGATACGGCTCGCCGGGGAAGCCGGCGGCATTCTCGGCCACGATCCGGCCTCCGGAAGGCCCGTCGAGCTGCTGCCCGGAGACGGCGTCGGCTACAAGTTCGGGCTCATCCGCCTGGCCAACATCCTCAAGCACGAAGGCCACACGGGCAACGTCCGGCTCGTACTGGAGGCCGTGGACCGGATGGGAAATACCTACCAGCAGCCCTTTGAAGTCAACACCGACCTATGGGCCTACCCGGACGAGCCTCTGCGAAATGCAGGTTAGGGTCCGTGCGGCGTTGGACACCAGGTCGGGCCCCACAAGCCCGAGGTTCTCCCAACACGGCGCGGTAGCACCTACCGGTTTTTGAATAACTCCCGCACGATCAGCGACGCGACTATGGTCGAGGCCACGGTCGTCGCTCCCTTCACCATCGCCTCGAGGGCGTCGTCTTTAACGCCTCGATGCTCCGGTACGTCCAGGTACCGGGCCGTTACCCAGTGGCTTATGCCGTAGGCGATCCCCGCGGCGAGCAGCGTGATCAGGCGTTGCTGGGTCGCGTCGTTCATTGGTACGCTCCTTTTGGTGGCTTTCTCCGTTTGTGATTCCCGGCCCCGGGCCGGTACAAACGCGGGCCGGTAAGAACCTCGTTATCCTCCCAGGTTCCCGAACCATACAAAACTCCCGCCGGTTGCCCCTATCCGACGGGCCTTTTTCCGGCGCTCCCGCCCGCGCTCGATTCCCGGGTGTAGTGCCAGGCCGCCACGCCGAGCAACACTCCCCAGAGAAGAAACCAGGGGTCCCACAGAAAAAGGTGCCACCGCAGCGCGAGCCAGTTCACAGGCCCGGACGGGACGATAGCTCCGCCCACCACGAGCGCCTGGATGATCACCTTCACGCCGCCGTACAAGGTGAGCACGGATGCCCCACCCCACCCGGCAGCGAGCATCATCCACCGAGGAAACACCCGGCCCCACGGCCTGACGAGCGCGAGCAGGCCCGTGAGGACCTTCGCGATACCGGTGCCCCACGCCGCAGCAGACAACGCCGGCGACGCCGTCTCACCCATCTCCTCCAGCCCGCTTCCGAGGGTGGAGAGGCCCATCGTGCCACCGGCCGCCCAGTAGAAGCTCACCGCCGCGTGTCCTTGCGCCAGGCCGCAGGCCACGTACCCGGCCCACACCGCTTTCGGCCGCGGTCCCGGCCGCACACCACGCCTCTGCCCTCCACGCATCTGGTCTCCACTCCGACGAACGCCAGGGTCCTGGGGCCAGATGCTACCTGCGAACGCGGGAGAAGGCATGGGCCTCTCGGACAAACCGGCCTCGGCCCACAGCACTACCTCGGCGCTTCTCGAAGCTCTTTCTTACCGTAGGATCGATCTATCGCCGCAAGTTGGCTGTACCGCGGCCGGGTTCCAGAAACCCGAAGCGGGCGGGGCAACGCCTTGCCCGGAAGAATGCTGGTCCCTCGCAATCTGGGGCGCGGTAGACAGCGGGCCTGGCAGGATTCGAACCTGCGACACACGGCCCCGGAAACCGTTGCTCTATCCCCTGAGCTACAGGCCCGCGCACGAGAACCGCCCCGAGATGTTACCGCAGCGCGGCCCCGGCTTCAATCGCTGAAAGCCGGTATCCGGCTGCTATACTACGCCGCACCAACGCCATGTACGCGGTGATTTCCGACATCCACGGCAACCTCGAAGCGCTGCAGGCCGTCCTCGCTGACGTGCCGGAGGCGGCGGAACAGGTCTTCTGCCTGGGCGACGTCATCGGCTATGGGGCGAACCCGAACGAGTGCTGCGACATCGTGCGGGAGTCGGGGATGCCCACCATAACGGGCAATCACGACATCGCCGTGGTGGACCCCGACACGAACCTGGGTTGGTTCAACCCCGTGGCCGCCGCGGCGGTCCGCTGGACCCGGGAGCAGTTGAGCGCGGAGAACACGGAGTTCTTGCGGTCGCGGCCGCGCACGATGCAGAAGAACGGCGCGCTCTTTGTCCACGGCTCGGTCCGGGACCCGGATGAGTACATCCTGGACGGGGCCACGGCCGCAAAGAACCTAGCGCTGCTCAGGAGCGAGTACCCGGACGTCCGGCTGTGCTTTTTCGGTCACACGCACGTGAAGGCGGTGGCGCCCTCGCCGAACGGCTCGGCGGCGGAGAACGGGGTCCTGGACTTGAGCGCCAACGGGCCTTACCTGGTAAACCCGGGCTCGGTGGGCCAGCCCCGCGACGGGGACACCTTCGCCTCCTACGTGCTGGTCGAAGGCACCGAGGTCACATACCGGTTCATCGAGTACGACATAGCGCGGGCGCAGGCCAAAATCCGGGAAGCCGGGCTGCCCGGCATGCTGGCCGACCGCCTGGCGGCCGGGCGCTAGAAAACCGCCGGCGTGGAACATCCTTTCCCCAGGCTCTTCACGGTGGAGGAAGCCAACGAGCTCCTCCCGACGCTGCGGCGGAACCTGCAGGAGGTGTACCGCCACCGGGACGCGATGCGCGAGAAGGCTCCGGAGCTGGAGCCGATCCTCAAAGCCGTCATCACCAACGGCGGCGGTCACGTGGGCTCCGAGTACGGCGTCGAGGCGTACAGGCTCTTTCTCGCCGTGGACCGCATCCGGGAGCTCGGCGTGCTGCTGAAGGACCTCGACGCGGGCCTCCTGGACTTTCCCCACGAGCGAAACGGGCGCGTCGTCTTTCTCTGCTGGCAGGAGCCTGAAGAACGCGTCGCGTACTGGCACGAGCTGGAAGCCGGCTACCAGGGCCGCCAGCCGCTCTAGCCAGCATGCGGATCGTACTCCAGCGGGTAAAGAGCGCCTCTGTGGCCGTCGAGGGGAGGTGCATCTCCGAGATAGGCGCCGGCCTTCTACTCCTCGTCGGCGTCGGCCAGGACGACACCGAGGCCCAGGCCGACTGGCTGGCCGAGAAAGTGGCGGGACTGCGTGTCTTCAACGACGCGGAAGGCAAGATGAACCTCAGCGTGCGGGAGGTTGGGGGCGGCATTCTGGCCGTCTCGCAGTTCACGCTGCTGGCCGACACTCGGAAGGGAAAGCGTCCGAGTTTCGTAAAAGCCGCCGGCCCGGAGAAGGCCGAGCCGCTCTTCGGCTACTTCTGCGAGTGGGTGCGGGCCGCCGGGGTCGAGCCGGTAGAGACCGGGCGCTTCGGGGCGATGATGGACGTGGCCCTGGTCAACGACGGTCCGGTCACGATCGTTCTGGAGCGTTAGCCGGTGCGTTCTTCGGGAGGTTTCTTATCATCGGGCACCGTCTCGCCCTTGTTCTTGCCGCCAGGGATGTTCTCCTCGACGATGTGGTTCATCTCCGCGCCGACGAGCACTATAAACGCCGAGTAGTAGAAGTAGAGCATCAGGATTATCATCCCGGCCAGAGGACCGTAGGAGTCGAAAGCGCTGGAATTATCCACGTAGTAGGAGAAGACCAGGGAAAAGAGCAGCCAGAAAGCGAAGGCCGTGAGCGAACCGGGGCTGATCCAACGGAACCTCTGGTCCGTCGCCGGGGCGAAATAGTAGAGCAACGCCAACGCGAAGAGCACCAGGAAGGCGAGGATCGGCCACTGTATGAACGCCCAGACCGTTTCGAAAGTAGCTCCGAGGCCGACGGCCGCCGCCACCTGGGCACCGATACGCTCACCGAAGACCACCAGTAAGAGTGCCAAGAGCACAAATGCGATGACCAGCAGCGCTATCAACAAGGATACGACGTACCTTTTCCAGAACGTCCGGCTCTCCTCGACGTCGTGCATCGCGTTCATAGCCTCCATAACCGAGCGCATGGCCCCGGAGACGCCCCACAGGCCGAGGGCTATGGAGACCAAGGCCCCGATAGTGAACGCCCCGGTAGCCTCGCTGCTGGCGATGTCCTGCAACTGCTCGGTCACGAACTGCGCCACCCCATCAGGCAGCGCCTCCGCTATCTCGTCGGTAAACGCGTCTACCACCCAAGCGGCGTTGAATATCCCCAGCAGCGAGAGGAGCAGGATAAAGAGTGGGAAGATGGCGAACAGCGCCTTGTAAGAGAGGTTTCCGGCGTAGGCGAAAACGCGGTCTTCGCTCGCCTCGGCCCCCGTCCTCTTGACGAGCTCCACCACCCCGAGCCCGTTGGTCATCGGAACTCTGGCCCGGTTTCCGGCTCGTTCGGCTTTCTCGATGTACGCCTTGCCCGGAATTTTCACCTACACCTATCCTCGCAATCTGTCGCCCCGCCAGAAGTCTCCGGTGTCCGCCTCAGAGCCGGAAGCACCTTCCGGCCCACCGCACTCTATATTTTTCCTGTCCCCTTATCCAGACCCCGTCCGTCCGGGCAACAACCCCGGGCCGCGACGCGGCCCTCCAGGTATAGCGTCGCGGGCCGCGTGTAACCCTCGCGCCGGATACGGTCGTGCAGCGCCGTCCGGCGGCTGCGAAACCACCCTCTCCGGTCGGAAGGCAGCAGGCACCAGGCGTCCATCTCCCTCGCGGCGAGAACCACCTTCTCCAGGTGCCGGATGGTAAACGGCGGCGAAAGACTCCGCCGGACGTCCTCTAGAAAAGCCTCATGCAGCGCCACGAGCCGCTCCGGCGGGCCGATGCCGAAGTGCTCGCGCCCGAAAGCTTCGCGCGCGAGGTCGTCCTGTAAGCGTTCGTCCTCGACCTGGGCCGCTGGAATGTAGTCCACGAAGTCCGTAGAGGCCACCCGCCCCCCGGCCCGCGTAACGCGGACGAGGGCCGCGAGGGCGTTCTCTACGGTCCCCTCCGTCACGTCCAGCTCGTGGAAGAGCCCCGCCGAGTACACCAGATCAAAGGTGTCCACCTCGAACGGCGGCGCGAACACGCTCCCCGCCACGAGCCGCGCCGGGGATGCGAGGTCCGCCTCCGGAAGCCGCTCGCGGGCGTACCTTACCTCGTCAGCATCCACCTCCAGCGCGGTCAGGCTCCCGCCCTCGCCGATGCGCTGGCTGAGGCCCTCGATCCAGAGCATCGAGGTGCCCCCGGCGTACAGCACGCTCTGGCCCCTGATGTCGCCCAGCAGGTCCAGCTCGCGCTCGCAGAAGGAGATGAGGTCCGCCTCGAACTCTTCTCGCTCCCAGGATGTTAGAGGATCCTCGCGGGCCATCTGCCAGCCTCTCTTGGGGGGACACTTCACGAGCCTTCACCATCAAGACCACCCGCCGGCAGAACCCCGTTCGCGAACGGCGCAGGCCGGGCCCCGATTGTACCCGGGACCGGCTGTAAGGAGGAACCTCGTTGCCTGTATCCGGCCCGACGAGAAGACCGCGTGCCCGGAGCCCGTTCCTTGTAGCGCCGGACGTTCCCGGCGGCGCAACCGCACCGAGCTACGAGAACCCTCGGGTGGGGCCGGGGCGGTTATCTGAGGGGGCACCCCTGTATAATCTCTCCCGGCATGAAAGTCGTTATAGCGAGAAACCTGGTGAAGTACCACGGCGGGGACCTGAAGGTCCTCTCCGGGGCCTCGCTCGCGGTCGAGGCCGGGGAGAAGCTCGGGCTGGTCGGCCGCAACGGGGCCGGCAAGACGACCCTGCTGAACGTGCTGGCCGGCGAGGCCGAGCCGGATTCCGGCGGCGTGGAGCGCGTCGCGGGGGCTAGAGTCGGGATGACCTCCCAGGACCTGTACGCCGGAGAGCGGGGTCGCGTCCCGGTCGAGGAGGAGTTGCTCTCCGCTTTCGAGCCCCTGATCCAACGCGAACAAGAGCTCAAGGCGCTGGAGGCCCGGCTGGCGGAGAGTCCCTCGGAGGGGCCCCTGGAGCGCTATGGCCGGCTCCAGAGCGAGTTCGAGCGGGACGGCGGCTACGAGTACCGGGCCCGGGCTGCTTCCGCGCTCTCCTCGCTGGGCTTTGCCCCCGAGGACTGGAAGCGGCCGGTCGGCTCCTTCTCCGGCGGCGAGCAGAGCCGGGTGGCGCTGGCCCGCCTGCTGCTGGAGGAGCCGGACCTCGTGCTGCTCGACGAACCCACCAACCACCTCGACCTCGGCGCCATCGAGTGGTTGGAGGATTTCATAAAAGGCGCGAAGAGCGCCGTGCTCGCCGTCTCCCACGACCGCTACTTCCTGGACGCGGTGGCGGGCTCCATCCTGGAGCTCGAAGACGGCGAGATCTTCCGCTACCCCGGCAACTACAGCCGCTACGTCCGGGAGAAGGCGGCCCGTAACGAGCAGCTCGCCCGCAAGGCCAAGGCCAACGCCGAGCGCCGCGAGCAGCTGGAGCGCTTTATCGAGAAGAACCGGGCCAAGGCCACCAAAGCCACCCAGGCCAAGAGCAAGCAGAAGCTCCTGGACCGGATGGAGAAGATCGAGGCCCCCGAGGCGCGCCAGAAGAACATCCGGCTCGACCTCGGCGACGAGACCCGACGGGCGGGCCGCGTCGTCCTGGAGATGGAGGGCGTGAGCTACGGTTACGAGGAGCCCGCCGAACCTCTCCTGGAAGAGCTGGACCTCGTGATCGAGCGCGGCGAGCGCGTCGCGCTGATGGGCCCCAACGGCACCGGCAAGAGCACCATCATGCGCCTCGCCACGGGCGAGCTCGCACCCCAACGTGGCTCCGCGCGTCTGGGGCACAACGTCACGCCCGCCTACCAGGACCAGCAGCTCGCCCGGCTCGCCGGGAGCAAGACCGTGCTGCGGGAGGCGATGGACGCCACCGGCCTCAAGGCGCCCGAGGCGCGGGATCTCCTGGGCTCGTTCCTCTTCTCCGGGGATGACGTGTTCAAGAAGGTCTCCGCCCTCTCCGGCGGCGAGAAGAACCGGCTCTCGCTCGCGGAGATCGTGGTCAGCGACGCCAACTTCCTCCTGCTCGACGAGCCGACCAACAACCTGGACATCCCGGCCCGCGAGGCCCTCGAAGAGGCGCTGCTCCGCTACCGGGGCACCCTGTTCTTTATCTCCCACGACCGGTACTTCCTGCGCAAGATCGCCACCCGCGTCGTCGAGCTTCGGGACAAAAAGCTCGACAACTACCCCGGTGGCTACGACTACTATCGCTCCCACCGGCGGCTGGACGACCCGGAGAACAGGGGCAAGCGGCGGCCCCGCCGCCGGGTACGCCCGGGCCTGGACAAAAAACAGAGCGTCGTCGCCACCCGCCTCGTCGCGGTGGAGGGCGAGATCGACGCCACCGAACGTCGTATCGGCCGGCTGGAGAAAGAGCTCGCCACCTCCGAGCTCTACGCCGACGGCGAACGCTCCCGCAAGGTGGTTCTGGAGCACCGCCAGCTAAAGAACACCCTCGACGGCCTCTACGAGGACTGGAGCGCCCTGCTGGAGGAGGCCGAAGAGGCCGGTCTGTGAGAAGGTCGGAACTCCACGGTACACACCGGGCGCTGCGCGTGGGGTTCTTTCTCGCGCTGGTTCTCACACTCGTCGCCTGCGGCGGCCCCCCGCCAGAAGTCGAGGCCGGTCGCGACATAGACACCCCAACCGTCTACCGGGTAAGCGCGGAGGCAGAGAGCCGGTTCTCCGGACCCGTATCGAACCTGAAGGCGAAGACGGACCTCACGGCCGCCTTCGAGGTCACGCCCGTATCCGCCTCCGAGGTCGAGGTCGAAGCCCTGTACGTGGCGGCGAACGTGCGCAACGTCGCGGGCGAGCCCGTCGCGCTCGCCCTGGAACCACTGGCGGGCACAACGGCCCGGGTGGAGATGGGACCACCCGGCACGGTGTCCGGCGTGCGGGGAGACCCGGCCCTGCTAGACGCCCCCGTGCCCCTGATCTCGGTCCGCGAGCTCGTAGTCGCCCTCTTCCCGCCCCTCCCCCAGGAGCGGCTGCGCGCAGACGACACCTGGACGGGGGACGTGCCGCTCCCCTTCGCCAACCTGGACGGTCCCCAGCAGCGCATGCGTTTTCTCCTCACGCGCGTGGGCTCCCCCGGCGGCCCGGTCCGCGTGGAGGGCTACGAGCTGCAACTCGAACCCCGGTCCTTCGCGGCGGAGACGGCGGCCGGACGCGTCTCGGGCAGAGGCGACCTGGACGTGGCCTTCGAGGGCGAGCTGGAGCCCGGCGGCGGATATCGGTGGACGGAGCGGACCGCCGAGTTCGACTCCCGCTTTATACGGCTCCCCGGCGGCGACTACGCCAACGGCAACCTGCACATGGAGTACGCCTCCCGCATAGAGCACCTCAACCCCGCCGAACAGTTCGGCCTGGACCAGAGGTCGCGCGAAGAACCGTAACCCCGCCGCCGGGCGTGGAAAAAGATTGAACGATCCAGAGAGTCGGGACGAGAGGATTTGAACCTCCGACCTCCTCGTCCCGAACGAGGCGCGCTACCAGGCTGCGCTACGTCCCGACTGCGGAGAACATTATACCAGCCGTCCTGCGGCTTTCAGCCTCGGGTGGCGGGATCCCGAACCTCAGACCGCTATAAAGTTCGCGTCCCGGCTCGCGTAGAGCTCCAGGGCCCCGACGACGGCCTCGGCGACGGCCGCCGGGTAATAGGGGTCGGAGGCCAGCTTCAGTTCCCGGGGGTTGGTCAGGTAGAGCGGCTCCAGCATAACGGCCGGGATATTAGTCTCGCGCAGAATGTCGTAGGAGCGGCCGAACTCCCCGATATCGCAGGTACCTAGCGCCCGGCTCACGCCACGCTGGACGTAGGTGGCGGCCATCCGTCCCCGGTGGGACTGGTAGCCGAGAAGCTCAAAGTAGAAAGAGGCCGTTCCGCAGGCGACCGGCGTGGGGTGTACGGCGTGGTGGATCGAGACTACCATCTTCGCCCCCGAGGAGTTGGCGAGGTGTGCCCGGTCGGCGGGAGAAACCTCCTCGTCGCCGCTGCGGGTCAACAGCACCTCCCGGGCCGGTAGGATCTGGGCCAGTTCCTGCGCCACCGCCAGGTTCAGGTCCGCGCCCGAGATCCCGTTCGGGCCCGTGTACCCTGCGTCCCGGCCCCCGCGGGCGGCGTCCACGACGATGGTGCCCGCGAACAGGTCCTCCGGGAAGTACCCCCCGCTCTTGTCCGGGAACTGGTGGGTGCCGAGCGTCTGGGCGGCGTAGGTACCCAGGACCTTGAAGACCGCGCCGTCTACCACCCCGTCCACCATGAGGCCGGCGTTCCGCTGGAAATCCCGCACGGCCCGGGCCGTGCGGCCGTCGAAAAGGCCATTTACGGCGCCGGGATCAAAGCCCAGGTCGTTGAGCATCCGCTGGAGCTCGGCGACGTCGGTTCCCCGGAAAGGCGGCTCCCGGTGATACAGGTACCGGCTCCCCGGCCGGTAGCCGGCCTCGACGATCTCGTTCCAGGTGGGACGGCCAACCCGGCCGTCCGCCAGAACACCCGTAGCCTGCTGGAAAGCCCGGACAGCCTTCTCGGTCACGGGGCCGAAGACGCCGTCGATGCCCCGGTTGCCGAGGTCAAAGCCCAGGGCCTGCAGCCTGGTCTGCAGGTCGACGACCTCCCGGCCGCGGTCTCCTCTCCTCAGCGTGCGCACGGTCTGCCTCTTCCTCCCGTCGGCCCGGCTAGCGGCGGGGCAACCACGCCAGCGAAGAAGCGCCGGGCGCGATCCGCGTCCCGGCGCTTCCCTGTACCGCAGATTGCTCCCGTAAAGCTCTAGTCCTCTACGATCCCGAGAATGTCGTCAGCGTCCAGGATCATGTAGTCCTCGCCGTTGAGCTTGATCTCGGTCCCCGAGTACTTGGCGAAGACGATCACGTCTCCCTCGCCCACCTTGACTTCCTCGGCGTCACCGACCGCCACGACCTCCGCCGTCTGCGGCTTCTCCTTGGCCGTGTCCGGGAGCACGATCCCGGAAGCGGTCGTCTCCTCGCGCTCGACCATCTTGACCAGCGCGCGTTCTCCCAAAGGCTTGAACTTCATTCGCATACCTCCTCTATCTGTCATACCGTATTTACACTACCCGATGAAATCAGGCTCGAAAACCCGTTCATCAGACTACCAACCCGAGATTGTAGCCGCCCGGGTTACCGGGTGCAATTAGAGCCCGAGCTGAGAGGAGAGCTGGTTTTTCGGCAGCGCCCCGACCGCTTTCTGCGTCTCCTGGCCCTCCTCGAAGCGGACGATCGTCGGTATGCTGGAGATACCATAGTTCATCGCCGTCGAGGGGTTGTCGTCGACGTTTATCTTGACGAACCGCACGTCGCTCCGGCTCTCCGACATCTCCTCGAGGATCGGGGAGATTCTCCGGCACGGCGCACACCACGGCGCCCAGAAATCTACTATGACCGGCTTATCTGATTTGAGAACCTCGCCTTCGAAATTGGCGTCCGTAACCTCGCCGACCGCCATACCAGTAAACCTCCATCGTCTCGGACAACTGCTTACGACCCACGCATTCTAGCACGCGGCGATCGGGCCTCCCGGCCCGCCGGGACCTCATCCCGGGGTGTTACACCCGGTCGGCTTCGAGGCCGTGGGGAAGGAGAAATTCTACCTCCACGGCCTCCGCGAGTTCCTCGGCCCGCCGAGCGTCGAGGACGCCCGCGCCCAGGGTCTCGGCGTTCGCCGCGGCGCACCCCGCCGCCAGCCGAACGGCGTCCGCGGGCGCGAGGTCGCGATGGAGCAGCCCGGCGAGCAACCCCGCCAGGTAGGCGTCGCCGCTGCCGATCGTGGACCACGCCTCGACCTTCGGTGCCAGCGCGGAGATAACGTTCTCACCGACCGCGAGGTAGGAGTGGCCCTCGGCGGAGGTGATGCACGCGCCCTCGGCCCCCAGGTCGACGAGCCGCCCCAGGGCCCGGGGGAAATCTTCTTCCTCGATGAAATCGAAGCCGACCACGCTCTCGGCCTCGTGCTGGTTGGGGCTTACAAAGGAGGGGCTGGCCTTGAGCGCCGTCCGCAACACGGTCGGGCTGGAGTCGACCACAGTGTAGAGGCCGCGCTCGCGGGAGCGCTGCACGAGGCCGACCAGGTAGCTGTCTTCCAGGTTCGGCGGTAAGCTGCCCGCGAAGACGACCGCCGTGGCGTACTCCATCAGGTGCTCCAGGCGGTGGGAGAACTCCCGGAGTTCGGCCGGGCTGACGTCGGGGCCGTACTCGTTTATCTCCGTCTGCGCCCCGCTCGTCGGGTCTATGATGGCGGTGGAGGTTCGGGAGCGTCCCTCGGTCTCGACCAGGTCAAAGGGGATGGCCGCCTCCGAGAGCCCGTCGCGGATGGCGTCTCCGTTGCGCCCACCGGCAAAGCCCGTCGCCAGCACCGGCACGCCCAGAGAGCGCAGGCTACGCGCCACGTTTATGCCCTTGCCGCCCGCCAGCGTTACGCTCTCTTGCACCCGGTGGCGCTGGCCCAGCGTCAGGCTCGGCACTACCAGGGTCCGGGCGACAGCGGCGTTCAGGGTCACGGTCAGGATCATGGGTCCGGTCCCTTCTTTCCCCTACTCAAAAATACCCTCTACGGTATACCATACCTTATCCCCCAGAGAGGCTCTTTCGTAACCTCCCCGGGCGACCAGCGGGCTCTGGCCCACGCGCCTCCCGTCCACCTTTGCGATCACCTCCCCGAGCCGCTCGCCAGGCCGGGCCTCGCCGGGAAGCTCGCCCGACACCCTCACCTCACGCTCCACGTCCGACTCCGGACCTACCAGGCTGTTTACGCTTTTTTCGGCCACGAGGCCCACGGTCTCTCCCCGGCGATAAGGCACCTCGACCCGGGTGTACTCCCTACCCTCTACCACCAGCTCGCGCCGCTCGTGGGCCTCGAAGCCGTACTCCAGCAACGCCATAGAGTCGACGAAGCGGTCCTCGTCGTTGAGGACGACCGCTATGTAGGATTCGTCTCCGGCCGCCGCCGAGGCGACGAGGCTCGGGCCTGCGGCGGGCGTGGTCCCCGTCTTGACCCCGGTCGCGGGCCCGTAGGTAAAGAGCAGGTCGTTGGTGTTCGTGAGCGGTATCTTCCGGTCCCGGGTGGTGATGGCGGCCTGCGCGGTCGCCACGGTGTCTTTGAAGAGCGGGTACTCGAGGGCCGCCCGCGTCATGGTTGCAAGGTCCCGGGCGCTGGAGTATTGCCCGGGGGCGTCCAGGCCGGTCGGGTTGCGGAAGCTGGTCTCTTCGAGCTCCAGTTCACGCGCCTTCTGGTTCATCCTCCCGACAAAACGTTCCACGCTGGCGTCGCCGGTCCCGTCCCCGAAGTGCTCGGCCAGAGCCCAGGCGGCATCGTTGCCCGAGGAGATCAGGGCCGCCATCACCAGGTCCCGGACGCTCACGGCGTCCCCGGTGGAGAGCCCCACGTTGCTGTAGAGCGGCACCGCGAACGAGGCGGCGTCCCCGGATATGATCACCTCGTCGTCCAGGCTCGCCTCCCCGGCCGCTACCGCCTCCAGGACGACCAGGGCGACCATGATCTTGTCCGTAGAACCCATCGGCAACGCTTGCCCCGCGTTCCCGGCGGCCAGCAGGTCCCCGCTGCGGGCGTCCACGAGCACCCAGGCCCGGGCCGCCAACTCCGGACCGCGGGGCTCTCCGGCTCCAGCCTCGGAAACAGCTTCCGCCGGAGCCGTGCCGGCCGCCTCCTGGCCCCCGGCGGGCGGCGCAGGACCCGCCAGCGCAACCGTCAGGAGCGCCACGAACAGAAACATCGCCAGGTATTTTGGGCCTCGGTAATACAAAGAACGTGATTATAGGGTGCCGGGGCTTCGGGACAAGCGTCGCGCTCCCGCGTATAATTTCAGCCGCCATGTGTTCTTCTTCTCACCTCAGACCGGCGGCGTGAAGCGCCTGCTCATACTGGGCGTTCTGGTGCTCGTGATGGCCGCAGGCTGGCGGTCCTACGGCTCCCCGGAGACGGGTACGGGCACCCTCACGCTTTCCCAACCCGCCCCGAACGTCGGCGAGGCAGCCCCGGAGTTCGCCGCCACCTCCGTCACCGGCGAGACCTTCCGGCTGGACGACCGCGGGACATACGTGCTGGCCTTCTGGAGCACGCTGAACCAGGGCTCGTACAGGTCCAGGCTGGAGCTCTCGGAGATGGCGCGGGAATACTCCGACGCGGACATCTCCTTCGCGGCCGTCTACGTAAACAACCCTTCCGGCGACTACTCGGAAGCCCCCTACACCGTGATCATGGACCCCAACGGACGGCTGACCTCACTCTACAACGTCAAGCGGGTACCGCGTCTCTTCCTGATCGAGAACGGCCGGGTAGAGTTCGTGTACAACAGCTACCACGAGGAGAACCGGAGGCTGCTGGAGGACAGGATCGCTCAGTTGCTTCCGGAGGAGGGGCCGGGGCAAGACCGGGAGCCCGGCTGACCGGGTAGCGGCCAGAGAAACGGTTTCGTACAATAACAGGACGGTTGGAGGTAGATCATGAAACGGGAGAACGCGGTACAGCTACTGGGTGTGGCGATAACGGTGGGAACGATTCTGCTGATGATCGTGGCCCTTCTCCACACCTTTACCAGTTGACTCCGGGCTGCTTCCGCAGCCTCCTATAGCCGGGCCCCGACGCCCCGGAGTTCGTCCCGGGCGTCCCGGGCGGCGCTGCGGGCGGCGCTCTGGTACCCGCCCCCGGACTTCTCGTACGCGTAGAGAATCCCCCGGCTGCTGTTGACCAGTACCCCGCCGCCCCGCCGGTCCAGCAGCGCCCGCACACCAGCAGCGTCCCCGCCCTGGGCCCCGTAGCCCGGAACGAGGAAGAGCGCCCGCGGGAGCAGCTCCCGTACCCGGCGGCCGACCTCGGGGCGCGTAGCCCCCACGACCGCGCCCGCATCCGGGTAGTCGCCCGTTCCCCCGCCCAGCCGGCGCACCAACTCCGCCGCGACCTCGTATACGGGGGGCCTGGTGGCTTCTTGAAACGCTGGCGCCGAGGGGTTGGAGGTCGCGACCAGCACGAACACGCCACCCCCGGCCTCCAGACGGCGCACCTCTTCCAGAAAAGGAAGCACCGCGTCGTCCCCCATATACGGGCTGACGGTCGCGCAGGCTGCGCCGTAGACGGCCAG
Organism: Actinomycetota bacterium; assembly: GCA_004563715.1. Lineage (GTDB taxonomy): Bacteria > Actinomycetota > Rubrobacteria > Rubrobacterales > Rubrobacteraceae > SIRX01. Next base: position 29,827 of record SIRX01000057.1, read on the forward strand.
ATGGGCTTCGGCGTAGGCCGCGGCGACGGGGCCTATGTCGCCGCGCTTCACGTCCGCTATGACCGGCAGGCCGAGATCCGCCGCATCCCGGACGAGGCCCGCGTACACCTCCATCCCCCGGGGCCCCAGACGCTCGAAGTACGCCGACTGGAGCTTTACGGCCGACACCTCGTCCACGACGGCTTCCAGCACCCCCCGACAGAACTCGTAAACCGCCCGGTCTTCCGAATGGTGGCGGGCCGACACCTCCTCCGGCAGGCGGCCGGGGTCCGGGTCGAGGCCCGCCACCAGCGCGGACTCCTTGCGGCGCGCGGCGTCTACCAACACCTGCAAGACGCCCCCCGTTCCTCGCGGACAGTAAAAAGCCGCGGAAGGTTATTCCGCGGCGTGGGGTGACCGGTGTGTCGCCGGATCGTTCTTACTTGATCTGGTCTTTGAGCTTGTTGCCGGCGGTGAACTTGGGCACCTTGGAGGCCGGTATCGTCATCTTCTGCTTGGTCTGCGGGTTTATACCTTCGCGGGCGTCACGCTCCTGCACGTAGAACTTGCCGAACCCGGTGATCTGTACGTCCTCGCCCCGCTTCAGGGCGTCCTCGATGGTGCTGATGAACTTCTCGACAAACTTCTGGGCGTCGCTCTTGGAGCTACCGGTCCCGTTTGCTATGCTCTCGATCAGGTCCGTTTTGTTCATGGTCATGCTTGAATTACCTCCCTGTTCTCGTTGTTCCCTTCGCTTTCCCCCGGTTTGTCCGGAAGACTATAGCAGACGCTTTTCGGCCTCTCAATCGGCATTTTCTACCCGAAGGTCATCTATCCTAAGCAAAGCCTGAAAGTGGAACTCCTGGAGACGGTCCGAGAACTCCTCCCGCCGGTCGAGGACCGCTGCTATCTTGACGACCCGCATCCCGGCTTCGGACAGGCGCCGGGCGGCCTCCACCGCCTGCGTCCCCGTGGTAACCACGTCCTCGATAAGGACCGCCCGCTCGCCAGCCTCGAAGCTCCCTTCGACGCCTTTCCCGGTGCCGTATTCCTTCGCCGACTTGCGGACTATTACGTAGGGCAGCCCGGTCGAGAGCGCCGCGGCGACCACCAGAGGCACCGCTCCCAACTCGACCCCGGCGAGCCGGTCCACGCCCGGCGGGATGATCCCCGCCAACGCCGCCCCCACGTCGCGCAGGAGGCCAGGCTCGGTGGAGAAGAGGTACTTGTCCACGTAGAAGCTGCTCCGCTCCCCGCTGGAGAGCACGAAATCTCCCTCCAAAAGGGCCGCCGCCCTTACGCGGGAGGCGAGATCAGGGCCCGGGCTCATCGTTGGAGCGCTCCTGATGCTCCAGTTCCGCGAGGGCGGCGTCGAAAGACCCGAAGTCTACCCGGTCCAGTAGTTCCCCGACCTCGCGCGACTCCAGTTCCAGGGAGCCCATGGCGGACTCCACGCCAGCGTTGACCTCGCCCAACAGCTCTACCGCCCGGCCCAGCACCCCGATCAGGTCTTCGTCGGGCACGGTGCCGAGGTCGTCGGCGAGGGTTTCAAGCTCGGCTATCCTCGCCTCCAGCGCCTCGAGATCCGGTGTGCGCGCGTTGTTCTCCATGGGCCCGGACTATACATCATTCCGTTCGCGGGGGTTGTCGTTCCCTGGTCCGCCCTTCCCGGGATGCCGCCCGGCCGCCCGGCCGAGGACGAGCCCCAGAACGACCGCTACCAACAGCACCCCCAGGAACGGGAGCAAGGCCCACACGAGAACGCCGTACCCGGCCCGCAACAGCACGACGGAAGCTACTGCTCCACCGAGCACCACGAGCGGTACCGCCCCCAGCAGAATAAAGAGCAACCTCTTCGGCTCCATCCGGCTCACCGCCCCCAACCTCCCCGGACCTGCCACGAAAACTCGAAGACCAAGATCCAGCGCTCCCGCCCGCTGTCTACTTCGTTACCCGGTCTATGGCTTTCGCCAGGTCTTTTACCAGCTCTTCGGAGACGCCCTCCTGCTCGGCGCGTTCCTCGACGTAGTCCTTGAGCAGCAGGGCGTTTACGCGCCGGACGGCGGAGAACACGGCGTTGGTCTGCTGCACCACGTCGGCGTACGTAACGTCACCCTCGTCGACCATCTTTACTATCCCCCGCACGTGGCCCTCGACGCTCCTGAGCCGCCGCAAGACTTCGGCCTTATTCTCCCTGCGCACCCTCACCCTCTTTCTCTCCCGCCAACTCTTCCAGCAACTCCCGAATGACGCTAGCGTCGTGAAAGGGGACGTCGCCCTCCGGCAGGTGCTGTACCCGCTCGTGCCCTTTACCCGCCACCACCACCACGTCCCCCGGACGCGCCAACTCTAGCACCCGGCGGATGGCCTCCCGGCGGTCCAGGATTATCTCGAACCTCGCCGCGTCGGCGCCGGCGGCCACCTCCCGGGCTATCTTCGCCGGGTCTTCGGAGTAGGCGTCGTCGGTCGTAATTACGCCCCGGTCGGCCAGCCGGGCTGCCACCGCTCCCATAAGGGGCCGCTTGGCCCCGTCCCGGTCGCCAGCCGCCCCGAACGCGCACACCACGTTTCCCCGGTCTCCGCCGGACTTCGCCGCCCCGCGGGCTACCTCCAGCACCGCCGCGAGGCCGACGTCGGTGTGGGCGTAGTCCACGATCACCTCGAACCCGCGGTTTCCGGTCGTTACCCGCTCGAACCTGCCGGGGACCTGCGGCATATCCCGCACCGCCTCGGCCACGAGCCCCCCCCCCCCCCCGGCTGCGAGCGCGAGGGCCGCCGCCCCGGCCACGTTGAGCACGTTGTAGCCGCCGAGCAGCGGCGATACCAGCCCCAGGAGGCCCCCCGGATGCCGGAGCTCGAAAGCGGTCCCACTCCGATGCGGACGTACCACCGACACCCGGTAGTCGGCTTTCTCGCTCGTGCCGAAGGTCTGCACGCCGGCTATCTCTCCCGCTAGCCTGCGACCCCAGGAATCGTCGGCGTTCGACAGCTTCGCTCCTTCGGCCACCCGGAAGAGCTCGCGCTTGGTCCCGTAGTACTCCTCCATCGTGCCGTGCAGGTCGAGGTGGTCCCGAGAGAGGTTCGTGAACAGCGCTCCGGCGAAACGCGTCCCAGAGACGCGCTTCAGGGCGATGCCATGCGAGGAGACCTCCATGACGACCTTGCTCACGCCCTTCTGCAGCATCTCGGCGAGCGTGCCCTGGACCTCGACCGCCTCCGGGGTGGTGCGGCCCGACGGGCGGCGTTCCCCGCCGGAGACCGTCTCGACCGTGGTCATCAGGCCGCACGCCGACGTTCCGTAAGCCCTCGACAATATAGCGTGCAGGGCGTAGGAGGTCGTGGTCTTGCCGTTGGTGCCGGTTACGCCGTAGATCTCCATCTCCCCCGAGGGATGGCCGAACAAGGCCCGGGATAGCTCCGCCAGCGCCGCCCGCGCGTCGGAGACCAGAACCACCGGCCCGCCCGAGACCTCCCGCTCGGCGACGATGAGCGAAGCCCCCCTGCTCCAGGCCTCGGCCGTGAACTCCGTCCCGTCCCGCCGGAACCCCGGCACCGCCACGAACGCGTCACCAGGCCCGACCCTCCGGGAATCGTGCGTAACGCCCGAAACCTCCACCCCCGGAGGTACGCCCACGCCCAACACTCTCTCCAGATGCTCCCGGTCGAGGATCACGCCGCCAAGTTTAGCAAGAACACACGCGCCGTTACCTGCCTTACACCCGGTGTAACGTGCTCGAAACACCAGAGAAACCTCGCCGAAACATCCCTCGGGGTGCCGGTCTTCAAAAAAATCGTAAATAAAAACACACCAAACGGGGTCTATTTGCGATGACTCCCTATATGTCGTGTGTTAACCTACGCGGGTCATTTTCACGAACATTTAATAAATGGCGATTTCGGTTGTGTCCAGAGCGCTGGCCGCCGTGTACGCGGTGGCCTTGTAAGAGAGGAGATAGATGGCGGCCGAGAACACCATGTTGCTGACGGAGCGGACGGACGAGCTCTTGAGCCGGGGCCGAAGTCAAGGCTTCGTCAGTATGGAGGAGGTCGCCGAGCTTGTGCAGGGGGGGGATCTCTCGGCCTCGGAGGTCGAAGAGTTCTATGCAGCGCTCGAAGAAGAGGAGATAACCCTTGTAGAAAGTGAGACATCGGAGCCCGTCCGGGCGACGCCGGCCCGCGAGGTTCCCGAGCCCCCGGCGTTCCAGATCGCCCACGCGGTCGCCACGGGCGACTCCATCAGGATGTACCTGGCGGAGATAGGACGGGTAAAGCTGCTCACCCACGCCGACGAGATCCGGCTGGCCAAGGGCATCGCCCGCGGCTGCAAGAGGAGCAAGGACCGGCTCGTGGAGGCCAACCTGCGGCTCGTGGTCTCCATCGCCAAGAAGTACCGCAACCGGGGCGTGTCGTTTCTGGACCTGATCCAGGAGGGCAACCTGGGGCTTATCCGGGCGGCCGAGAAGTTCGACCACACGAAAGGCTACAAGTTCTCCACCTACGCCACGTGGTGGATCCGGCAGGCCATAACCCGCGCGATCGCGGACAAGGGCCGGACCATCCGCATCCCGGTTCACATGGTCGAGAAGGTCAACAAGTTCCACCGCACCGAGCGCCGTATGACCCAGCGGCTGGGGCGCGAGCCGTTCGACGAGGAGATCGCCCTGGAGCTGGAGATGACCGTCGAGGAGGTCTTGCGGCTGCGCGAGATCAGCCAGCGCTCCATAAGCCTGGAGACGCCGGTGGGCGAGGAGGACTCCTCGGAGCTGGGGGACTTCCTGGAGGACGTCACCACCGTCACCCCGACCGACGCCGTCTCCGAGTCGCTGCTGAAGTCGCACCTGCGGGAGGCGCTCAACGAGCTGCCGGAGCGGGAGCGCCAGATCATCGAGCTGCGCTTCGGGATGAAGGACGACCGGCCCCGCACCCTGGAAGAGGTCGGCCGCGAGTTCGACATAACCCGCGAGCGGGTGCGCCAGATCCAGATGAAGACCCTGAACCTCCTCCGCGAGCAGCGCCGCACCCAGAACCTCCGTGAGTACCTCCAGTAGCTCCCGGCAGCCCGCCGGGGAAGCTCCCGGTGAACTGCACGAGTTCGTCTGCGACCTGGCGCGGCGGGCGGGCGAGCTACAGCTCTCGCGCTACGAGCGGCCCGGCGAGGTCCGGGAGAAAGCCCCGAGAGACATCGTGACCGAGGTGGACCTGCTCTGCGAGGAGCTGATGGTCTCCGCCATACGGGAGCGGTACCCGCAAGACGCCATACTCTCCGAGGAGCAGGGCGGAGAGATAGCCGGGACGGGTCGCAGCTGGCTGCTGGACCCCGTGGACGGCACGGCCAATTTCTCCAGGGCCAACCCCCTGTTCTGCGCCTGCATCTCCGTCATCGAAAACGGTGCCGTTACCCACGCGGCCGTCGCGGTCCCGCGCCTCGGGGACCTGTACCATGCCGTCCTCGGCGGCGGCGCCCACCGGGACACGGCCGACCAGCGCCTCCCGCTGCGGGTCAGCAGCACAGAGAAGCTGGAGTACGCCTTTGTCGGGGCGGACCTGGCCTACTCAAAGAAAAAGAAGAACCAGGGAAGCGGCCTGCAAGAGATCTTCTCCTCCTGCTGGCAGATACGCTCGCTCGGAAGCGCGGGCGTGCGCGGTGCCTGGACCTCCGCTGGCTACATAGACATCTCGCTCGGCACCAACAACACCCCCTGGGACTACGCACCGACCGCCCTGCTCGTTTCGGAGGCCGGCGGGAAGGCCACCGACCTCTCCGGCGGACCGTGGACCCCCGAATCCGACGGCCTCGTCGCGGCCAACGCCGCCTTGCACGAAGAGGTCTTGGGCGTCCTGGCGCGCCGTTGAGCCCCTACCCACACGGGGCCTACCCGGCTAATTCCCCCGCGGCCCTAGAACCCGTCGTCATCGGCCGTCGGCGGTGGCTGCTGGCCGAACTGAGGTTGTGACGGTTGTGCCCCCGGCTGTGACCCCGGCTGCCCCGGTTGTCCTTGTTGCGCTTGCGCCGGTTGCTGGAAAGGCTGCTGGTTGGGCCGGGGTTGTGACGGCGGCGAGGGCTGCGGCCGGGTAAGCTCCCGGGAAGGACCCGTAGCACCTGTCGTGCCACCGGTGGTCCTGCCCGTGGTCGGGGGTGGGTCCGGCGGGTCGTAGGCGCGGCCGTCCGTCTTGACCTCCAAGTCCAGGTCCGGGCTGGGAGGGCTGAACTGCAACACTTCCGGGTACTCCTGCATCGCGCGCTGCATGTAGAGCGACCATAAGTCCATGGGGAACGTGCCGCCGTGGATCTTCTCGTAGCCCCGGATGTTGAGCATCGGCACGCGTTCGCCCGGGTAACCCACCCAGACGCTGGTCGCGAGTTGCGGCACGTAGCCCGCGAACCAGGCGTCGGAGAATCGCTCGCTCGTCCCGGTCTTGCCGGCCACCGGGCGGCCCAACTCGTCCTCGGTGCCGTAGAACTCGCCCACCTCCGACATGACCTCGTTGACCGCCGCTGCCACGTCCCGGGAGATCACCTGCTCCCCCTCCAGCTTGTGCTCGCTGACGACCACCTCTTCGCCACCCTCCTCCCGGACGACCTTCTCGACCAGGTAGGGCTCCATGCGGATGCCCTGGTTGGCGAAGGTGGCGTAGGCCGAGGCCATCTCCAGAGGCGTGACCCCCTGCCGCAAACCACCGATGGCGGTGGGCAGGTAGGCGTCGATCTCGCTCTCGATGCCCAGACGTTGGGCCATGTCGACGACGTTCTCTATGCCGAGGTCCTGGGCGAGCTGGACGTGCACCGCGTTGTCCGACTGCTTCATGGCTTCTTCGAGGGTGATCGGGCCGCGGTACTCGTCTTCGTAGTTGGCGACGGTGTAGTACGGCTCCTGGGCGTCCGCGGGCATCGGGATGCTGAGCGGCTCCGACACGTAGCGGCTCTCGGGAGAGATGTCCTGCTCGATAGCCTCGGCCAGCACAAAGGGCTTGAACGTACTGCCGGGCTGCCGCTGCCCCTGGGTGGCGAGGTTAAACTTGACCTGTTCGAAATCCGAGCCGCCGACCATCGCCCGGACCGCCCCGGTGCTCGGCTCCACCGAGACGAGGGAAGCCGACGGGTCATTGGAATCGTAGAGGATCTCCTCCACCGACTGGCTGGCGTACTCCTGCAGGTCTGGGTCGAGGGTCGTGTGGATCTCGAGCCCCCCTTCGTAGACCATCTCGTCCCCGTACTCCTGGGCCAGCTCGTTGCGGACGGCGTCGAGGAAGTACTCGTTGTCGTCGCGGTGCTCTACCCGGCCCCGGCTCAGCTCCAGGTCCCGGGCCACCGCCGCGTCGTGCGCTTCCTGGTCTATGTACCCCGCCTGCAGCATCCGGTCGAGGACCACGTTGCGGCGGGCCACCGCGCTTTCAGGGTCGTTGAACGGGTCGTATGCGCCGGGAAGGTTTATGATGCCCGCGAGCATCGCCGACTCCGCCAGGGTCAGGTCTTCGGCGCTCTTGTTGAAGTAGGTCCTGGAGGCAGCCTCGGCGCCGTAGGCGTTGGTCCCGAAGTACACCGTGTTCAGGTACTGTTCGAGGATCTCCTCCTTGGAATGCTCCTCTTCGTACTGCCAGGCGAGCGAAGCCTCGGTGAACTTGCGCTGCAGGCTCGGTATGGAACGCCTCTCCTGGGCGATGTAGGTGTTCTTGATCAGCTGCTGGGTTATGGTGGACCCCCCCTCCCGGACCGAGAGGTTCCGAACGTTCTCGACCGCGGCGCGGCCTATGGCCTCGAAGTCCAGGCCCCGGTGCTGGTAGAACCGGTGGTCCTCGATAGCCACCACGGCCTCCCGGAGCGAGGGGTTTATCTCTTCCAACGGCACGATGTAGCGGTTCTGGACGCCGTACAGTTCGTCCACCACGTTGCCCTCGGCGTCGTAGACCACAGAGGTCTGGGCCAGCTCCGCCGTGGCGTAGTCGTCGAGCTCGGGAACCTCCCCGGCGACCTGGGCATAGGTGTAGCTGAAGGTGGCGAACAACCCGACCAGGCCGAGGATCGCAAGGGCGGAGAGCAGCAGCAGGGCGGTCCTGACCCGATCCAGGACCCCACGCTTCTGACGCTTCCGGCGACGCCGGCGACCGATTCTTACGAGGCTGCTGCCATGCATGAAAGCGTTATTATACAAGACAGGCGGACATATCCAGTAAGGAGCATGAGATCGAACGCGCAAACCTGCCCCGCACGCTGTTCCCGGCACTCGCCGCAAACGACTACGCCTACCTGAACTCCGGCGGCAGCGGCCCGCCGACCTACGACACCCTGCGCGCCATGCGGGAGGCCGACGACCTCTGCTCCGGCCCGGCATACCTGGAGGGCGTGGCGTTTTTCATGCGCCAGGCCGAGGCCGCTTCCCGGGCGCGCGAAGCGGCGGCGCGCCTGCTCGGGGCCGAGCCAGACGACGTGGCCCTGACCCAGAACACGACCCACGGCATAAACCTGGGCGTCGGCTCCATAAGCTGGGAACGGGGAGACGAGGTGGTCTCCGTCACCACCGAGCACCCCGGATGCCTGGCCCCGCTCCACGCCCTCCGCTCTCGCTTCGGCGTAGAGCTGAAACTCCTTGAACCGCCCGTTACAGCGGAGAAGGTCTCGGGGGCCATGACCGCGAAGACGCGGCTCGTCGCGCTCTCGCACGTGGACTGGACCACGGGCGAGGTGTTGCCGCTGGAGGAGATCTGCACCCTGTCCCGCGAGCGCGGGGTTTTGACCCTCGTGGACGGTGCCCAGTCCGTCGGGAACATCCCCGTAAACACACCGGAGACCGGGGCGGACATGTACGCCTTTACCGGCCACAAGTGGCTCCTCGGCCCCGAGGGCATGGGCGGCCTCTACGTGCGCCCGGACTGTCGCGTCCCCAGCCCGAACCTCGGCTACCTCTCCCTCGCCGACCCGAAGTCCTTCGACGCGGATGGCGACTACGAACTGCACCCCGGCGCCCGCCGCTTCGAGGCCTCGACGACGAGCCCGGCCCTGGCCGCTGGCTTCGCGGCGTCGCTGGAGGCCGCCCGCGAACGAGGCGAAGCGGGATTCGAGGAGATGCGCCGCCGCGCGAGCCTCCTCGTGGACCGGCTCTCCTCCCTGCCGCGCGTCACCCTTCGTACCCCGCGTCCGGCCCGCACGGGCCTGGTGAGCTTCGAGGTCGAGGGCATCCCGGCGCAGCAGGTCGCGGAGCGCCTGCTGGAGCAGAAGTTCGTGCTCCGTTTCATCCCGGAGCCGAACCACTACGTCCGGGCGAGCGTCCACCTGTTCAACCCGGACGGAGAGCTAGAAGCGCTGGCCGGCGCCGTGGCGGAGTTGTAGAAGCGGCGCGCGAGGAGGACCCGCCGGGCGGACGTGAGCGACCGGAGGTTGATCCTCTACGCGGCGCTTTTCGGCCCGCTGGCCCGGCACGCTGCGGCGGATCGAGCTCCGCGAACGAAAGCGACGCTAACGAAGCTCCAACAACACATCCACGGCAGCGTCGAGGTCGGGAACGAGGTGGTCGGGCTCCGCGGCGCGCAGGACCTCCTCCGAAAACGCTCCCCAGCTTACGGCCACGCTGACGACGCCCGCGGCCCGGGCAGCCTCCACGTCGTGGGGCGAATCGCCGACGTAGGCGGCCTCGCTCGTGGGGATGTCGCCCAGGACCTCCAGCCCCTTCAGGAGCGGGGCGGGCTTGGGCTTGTGCTCGTCTGTATCTTCCATCGTCACGAAGTAGTCGGTCACTTCGCCGAGGCCGGGGAAGGTCTCCAGCGCCATCTCGACGGAGCGCCGGCGCTTGGAGGTCACCACGGCGATCTTGACGCCGGTCTCGTGCAGGCGGGCCAACGACGCCTCGATGCCGGGAAACTCCTTTATGAGGGCCTCGTGGTGCTCCTCGTTGTGGAGCTGGTAGGACTCTAGCAACCGCCCGGCGAGGTGGTCGGGAGAACCCTGTCCGTCGGCCTCCTTCTCGACCAGGGCCGCCATCTGCCGCGGCAGCGGCTGGCCGACATTGGCCATGAGGGTCTCGCGCGGCGGCTCGTGGCCGAGAACCTCGCGGCTCGCGTGGCGAAGGGACTGGTAGATCAATTCGGTGGTGTCCACGAGAGTACCGTCGAAGTCGAAGAGCGCGGCGTTCAGCATCTCGTTAGCCTCTCCCGTTTCTGGAAACCAGGCTGCCGACGTCCCAGCTGCAGAGCTCTTCGAGGCCCGCGCTGTCGGTCAGCTCAAGGTGTACCGGTGTGACGCTGATCTCACCGTCCGCGATGGCGGCGAAGTCCGTGCCGTCCTCCTCATGGTGGCCTGGAGGGTTGTTGTAGATGTCGTAGCCCACCTTACCGTTCTCGTCCCGGACCTCGATCAGCTCGTCCCGGTAGAAGCGGCGGCCGAGCTTGGTGACCCGGGCTCCGTTCACCTCTTCCAGGTTGGGCGCGTTGACGCTCAGGATGCGCCCCGCCGGCAAGCCCTTGAGGGCCACCTTGGACAGCCGGGCGGCAAACTCGGCGACCGGCCCGAAGTGCAACTCCTCTTCTGCCCCGGCATGCCAGGGACGGTTCATGCACAGGGAGACGGCGATGCCGGGGACCCCGATGACGATCCCCTCGAAGGCCGCCGCCACCGTTCCGGAGTACGTTATGTCGTCACCCAGGTTCTCACCATGGTTGATCCCGGAGACCACCAGGTCCGGCTCGAACTCCATGAGCCCCAGGGCCACGAGCCGCACGCAGTCCACCGGCGTTCCGGTGCAGGCGTAACCCATGCCGCCGTCGGCCAGAGCCCGCTCCTCGACGTGCAGCGGCGCCCCGAAGCTGATGCTCCGTCCGACCCCGCTCCGGTTGCGGTCGGGGGCCACGACGAGCACGTCCCCGACCTTCTCCAGGGCCTGGCGGGCCGCCAGAAGCCCCGGCGCGTCTATACCGTCATCGTTCGTCAAAACTATCTTCATCGCCCAACTCTCAATACTTCCGCACCCTCTCCGGCGCCCACGAATACTCTTGAAAGGATTCGATTGTACCATCCCCGGCCGGACCCCCGGACGAGACTCCCGGATAAGAACTTCAGAGGCAGCCTGCTCCGGCGCCCGCCACGCCGCGCTGCACAGAGGCCGCATACCGGACAACCTGACGCCACCCCGGGACTAAATACCTAGCTCAAGAGGTTACTTTCCGTAGACAAGCATGAATTTATAGGGTAGCTTACAGCTTATGAGTATTGAGAGAAGGGCCATCAAGCCCATGGACGCCGCAGATTGGTTTAGAAATCGTTCGTATGCCTACGAGCAGTTCGCCGACCTGGAAACGCTAGCCCGGCGCAAGAGAGACCTCAGCCTGAGCGTGAGCCTGGTCCTGCCGTGCCGCAACGTGGCGGACACGGTGGGCAACATCGTAGACGAGATCCACGCCGTAAACGAGAAGGCCCTGCTCGTGGACCAGATCCTGGCGGTCGACGCCGACTCGGAGGACGGCACGGCCGAGGTAGCCGCCAGCCACGGTGCCGTGGTCTACTCGGAGAACGAGCTCATGGCTTCCCACGGCGGGGCGCACGGCAAGGGCGACGCCATGTGGCGGTCGCTCTCGGTAGCCCGGGGCGACCTCGTCATGTACGTGGACGCCGACACCAGAGACTTCAAGCCCCAGTTCGTGTACGGCATCCTGGGTCCCATACTGCACGTGCCCCAGATACGCTACGTCAAGGCGGCGTACCGCCGCCCCTTCAAAAAGGGCGAGAACACGGAGCCCGACGGCGGCGGCCGGGTCACGGAGCTCTCCACCAAGCCGCTCTTCAACCTCTTCTACCCGGAGCTGACCGGCTTCGTGCAGCCCCTCGCCGGGGAGTTCGTGGCCGACAGAGATCTCTTCTGCTCCATCCCGTTCCTCACCGGCTACGCGGTGGAGACCGGTGTAATGATCGACGTTCTGAAGAAAGTCGGGCTCGGGGCGATGGCCCAGGTGGACCTCGGCACCCGCCAGAACCGCCACCAGCCCCTGCGCAACCTCTCGCGCATGTCATACGCGGTGCTGCGCGCCGTGGCCCGGAGGCTGCGCCAGGACGGACGCCTCCACCAGGTCCGGGACCCGAACCTGCCGGACCAGCTCTTCCAGTTCAGCGACTACCTGCACGCCGTCGCGACCCCGGAGGGCCTCCAGCTTCAGGAGTACGTCGAGGAGCTCGTCGAGCGGCCCCCGATCAACGAGGTCCTGAAGGTCGGCTAGCGGGATACAGTACCCGCCGCCCCGGTGAAGACCTTTATCCCGCGATCGTGCCTGCGGCTGCTACTGTTGACACCGTTCCTGGTGGTCGCCGTCGCCTACGGAGGAACAGCGTCCACGTGCCGCAGAGACGGTGGCGGAGACTACACAGCTTCTCGGGCCAGAGCTGTTACGGGCCGGTATTGCCGTAAACCAGGTAATCGTGCGGCTGCTCGTCGGGGCGGGCGCCGACGCTAACCTCGCCAACGGGAACGGCGTCACCCCGCTGGAGCACGCCAGCTAGCGCGGCTGCACCCGGATAGCGGCGTTGCTGTGAGGCACCGGGGCGGTGTGAGCCCTAGCCCGCTTTCTCCTCTACCTCCTCGGCGTTGGCGGCGAGAACCCTGTCAACCAGGTTCGGCGGCACCTCCTCGTAGTGGGCGGGCTCGACGTGGTAGTTGGCCCGGCCGCCGGTAATGGAGCGCAGGTCCCGGGCGTAGGTCAGCATCTCGACCTGCGGCACCTCGGCCTGGATGACCTGCCGGTCGCCCCGCTGCTCCATCCCCATCGGGCGTCCGCGGCGGCCCGATAGGTCGCCCATGATGTCTCCGACCAGCTCCGTCGGCGCCAGGACCTCCACCCTCACGAACGGCTCCAACAGCACCGGGCGCGCCTGCTCCATCGCGTTCTTGAACGCCAGCGAGCCGGCAACTTTGAACGCCATCTCCGAGGAGTCCACCGAGTGGAAGGAGCCGTCGTAGAGGCGCACTTTCACGTCCACGACCGGGTAACCCGCGATAGAGCCCTGCTGCATCGCCTCGACGATGCCCTTCTCCACCGCCGGGATGAACTGCCGGGGGATGGCCCCGCCCACGATGGCGTTCTCGAACTCGAAGCCCGACCCACGCGGCAGGGGCGTCAGCTCGATGTGGCAGTCGCCGAACTGCCCCCGGCCGCCGGTCTGCTTCTTGTAGCGCCCCTGGGCGGTGGCGGAACCCGTGATCGTCTCCTTGAACGGCACCTTGGGCGCCCGGGCCTCGACCTCAACGCCGTACCGGTGGTTTATGCGTTCCAGCGCCAGCTCCACGTGTATCTGGGCGAGCCCGGAGAGGATGTCCTCCCCCGTGGCCTCCGAGCGCTCCAGCTTGAGCGACGGGTCCTCGTCTACCACCCGCCGGATGGCCTCGAAGACTTTCTCCTCCTCTCCCCGGGCCTTGGCCCCGACCGCGAAGGCCGTCGTCGGCTCCGGCAGTTCCACCGGCGCGTACACTACCTGCTCTTCGGGCTTGCAGAGGGTGTCGAAGGTGTTGGTGTCCTTGAGCTTGGTAATGGCGATTATGTCGCCGGCGACGGCCTCGTCTACCGGCTGACGATCCTTGCCCACCATGTGGGAGATGCCGCCCAACCGCTCCGCCGTACCCGTGCGCGGGTTGACGAGGGCCTCATCCGAACGGCAGCGCCCGCTGACGACGCGCAGCACGCTCAGCCTCCCGGCGAACGGGTCCACGTAGGTCTTGAAGACGTAGGCCGAGAAAGGCCCGTTCGGGTCGCAGGCTACCTCCTCGCCCTCCTCAGTTACCCAGCGGGAGCGGTCGGCGGGGCTCGGGGCGCTGCCGGCGATCACGTCCAGGATGCGGTCCACCCCGATCATCCGCTCCGCGCTCGCCGCCAGCACCGGGATGATGAGGCCGTCGGCGATGCCCTTCCTGATGCCCTCGAACGCCTCCTCGGTGGTGAACTCCTCGCCCTCCAGGTATTTCTCCAGCAGCGTGTCGTCGCTCTCGGCGATGGCCTCGAAGAGCTGGACCCGGGCCGCGTCCACCTCGTCCTCCATGCCCTCCGGGATCTCCTCCCGCTGCTCCCCGTCCACGAAGGCGATGCCGCTGAGGAGCCCGTAGACGCCCCTGAAGTCCCCCTCACGGCCTATGGGCAGGTTCAGCGGCACGATGTTCGGCCCGAACCTCTCCCGCAACTGCTCCACGACAGCCCCGAAGTCCGTGCGCTCCCGGTCCAGGTGGTTCACGACGACGAGGTGCGGGATGTCCTCTTTCTCTCCCCGCCGCCACACGCGCTCGGTGACGACCTGGACCGGGTCCTGGGCGTGTACCACGAGCACCGCGCAGTCCGCCGCCCGCTGGGCCACGAAGGCGTCCCCGACGAACCCTCCGTCCCCGGGGGTGTCGAGCACATTGACCTGGCGCCCCTTCCACTCCAGCATCGCCACGTTCATGCCGAGCGTCATGCCGCGCTCGGTCTCCTCCTCGGCCGAATCCAGGACCCTATGCCCCGCCGGACCGCTTCTCCCGGAGGCCAGGCCGATCATACCCTCCCCCAGCGCGGTCTTGCCGCTGCCCCGGTGGCCGATCAAGCATACATTGCGAATTAACTCCGGCTCTACCGCCACGAGTCTCTCCTTTCTCGCGCTAATCCCCTGCCGCCCGACTGAGGGAGCGGAGTCCTTAGCTTACCCCAGAGGGGCGGCTCGCGCAGTACTCTGTACCAGGGTTCGTCGAGAGGGGCCGGTGCTTCTAGCCGGTCTCGTAACCGGAGCCTTCCGCCGGCAGCCCAAGCCGCGTCAGCGACCGCCGGAGCAACCCTAGTTGCCGCTCCGGCGGGTACCGCTCGGGGTCGGCCAGCGCGTCCACGGTCAGCCCGTCCACCACGGCCAGCAGCTCGTCCCCGAGCTCCTCAAGGTCCTCTCCTACGGGTTCCCCCACAACAGCCCGGAATACCGGGAAAACCGCCTCCCGCGCCTGCCGGTAACGCTGGCGCAGCGCCCGGGCGAGCCCGGGGTCCGTGAGAGAGGCGCCCACCAGCACCAGCCAAACCCGGGTCTCCCGGCGCCGCTCCTCGTCCAGCGGCAGCATCTGGGCCAGGGCCTCCAGCAGCCCCGCCCGGCCGCAGGCTTCGGCCATGCGCGCCGTCGAACGTTCCACCACCAGCCCGAAGGCGAAGGCCATCAGCTCACGCTTGTCCCGGAAGTAATGCGTTATGACCCCGGTAGTAAAACCAGCTTCGCGGGCGATACCCCGAAGGTCGGCCCCCGGAAGCCCCTCCCGCTCCAAAACCCGCCAGGCGGCCTCCGCGATCTCCTCCCGGCGCTCGTCGTGATCCACAACCCGCGGCATGCTTGTAATTATAACGCTTGTAATATATAACGTGCGTTGTGTAAAAATATTCGTGGTCGAGGCCTCCGGGAAGGAGCGGCGGTTATGGCGTGGACGATATTGTTTGTGGCGGGCCTTTTCGAGGCGGGGATGGTGCTCGGCCTGAGTTTCTCCGAGGGTTTCACGAAGCTCTGGGGCAGTTTGTTGATGGTCGTTTCGGGTGGCATTAGCTTCTATCTGCTCTCGGTATCCATGCAGAGCATACCGGCGGGGACCGCCTACGCCGTGTGGACGGCCATCGGGGCCAGCCTGGCGGTGTTGCTGGGGGTGCTGTTCTTCGGGGAGCCGGCGAACCTGCTGCGCTTCGCCGGTATAGCGGTGGTTCTCGGGGGCGTGTTGCTGCTCAGGGTCGCCGAGGGGAGCTGAGCCCGGGCAAACGGGTAGCTGCCAGATGGTTTATGCTTCTCGCGGAGTCACGGTATCCGGGGGAAGGAGACCCAGCATGGCGAGAGAGGGAAGCGGCGGCCGGCACCCGCTGGACAGCGACCGGGGGACCACCATCGTGGAGGAACCCGTAATCGCGAGCATCGTGAGCGCGGCGGTCTACGAGGCAGAGGGCGCCCGGCCTACGACGGGCGGAACCCGGGTTCCGGGCGACACTTCGCCCACGGTGGGTGAGTTCCTCAGCAACCTCACGGCCGGCGGCGGCCGGGCCCGCGGGGTCTCCGTCGAAAGCGGAGAGCGCGAGGCGGCGGTAGACCTGACGCTCACGGTGCCTTACGGGGAATCCATACCCCGGGTAACGCAGACACTCCGCGACACCGTGGTCGAGCGGGTTCAAAAGATCGCCGGCATCGAGGTGACGGAAGTAAACATAACCGTCGCCGACGTCAACTCGCAACAACAATAAGAAACGCCTCGTAAAAAGAGCCCCCGGGGAGATCCGGGGGCTCTTTTCGTCGGAAGTTCGGGCTGGGTCAGGCGACCAGGATCATGGGGTTCTCCATCAGGCGCTTGACCTCGGCCATGTACTGCGCGCCCTCGGCGCCGTTGGCGATGCGGTGGTCGGCGGAGAGGGTGAGCTTCATGACGCTCACCGGCACCACCTCGCCGTCCTTGACCGTCACGCGCTGGAGGATACTGCTCACGGCGATAATCGCCGCCTGCGGCGGGTTGATGATCGCCGAGAAGCTCTCCACCCCGAACATGCCCATGTTGGAGACCGTGATCGTGCCGCCCTGGTACTCCTCGGGCTTCAGGCCGCCCTCGCGGGCCCGCTTGGCGAGGTCTTTGGAGGCCGCCGAGATGGCGGAGAGGGTCTTGTTGGCGGTGTCCTTTATGACCGGGGTGATAAGGCCGGCCTCCAGGGCGACCGCCATCGCCATGTCTACCTGCTCGTGAACCTCGATGCCCTCGCTGGTCCACAGGGAGTTCATCTTCGGGTACTCCTTGACGGCCAGGGCGCAGGCCTTCATCACGAAGTCGTTGACGGAGATCTTCACGCCCTGCTCTTCGAGCTGGCCGTTGATCTGCTTGCGCAACGCCATCAGGTTGTCTACCTCGACCTCCACGGTCGCGTAGAAGTGCGGGACCTGCTGCTTGGCCTGGGTCATCCGCTCGGCGATGACCTTCTGCATCCGGGGCATCTCCAGGATTTCGGTGCCCGGCGCACCGGTCGGCGCGGGCGCCTCGGGAGCCTGGGGCGCGGCGGGCTGCTCAGCAGCCTCCTCCGCCTTCCCGTCGGCCTCGGCGCCGGCCTGGGCATCGCCGCGCTCCATCGCGGCCCGCACGTCCCGCTCCACGATCCGGCCCTGCGGCCCGGAGCCGTCGATCTTGGCGAGGTCCAGGTTGTTTTCCTGGGCGAGACGCCGCACGATGGGCGAGGCCCGGAAGTGCCCGTCCGCCTGGCCGTCACGCTGGGGCTGCTCGGCAGCGCCTTCTCCGGCTTCTTCCTCGGTCTCGGTGGCGGTGGCCTGGGCTCCTCCACCCTCTTCCTCACCACCGGCCTCGGCCTCCGCCTCGGCGCCGCCCGCGCCGAGGTTCTCGGGGACCTCCTCGCCCTCGCCCGCGATAAAGGCTATCGCGTCGCCAACGGGCACGTCCGCGCCCTCACCGGCGATGATCTGGGCCAGGGTGCCGGCGTCCTCGGCCTCGAGCTCCATAGAGACCTTGTCGGTCTCTATCTCGGCTATCGCGTCGCCCTCGGCGACCTCGTCGCCCTCCTCCTTGAGCCACTTGAGGATGGTCCCTTCCTCCATCGCGTCGCCCATCTTGGGCATTATGACTTCCGGCATCTTACTTCTCCTCCAGATAAAGAACCCTGCGGGCCGCGTTGGTCACCTGCTTCTCGCTCGGGAACGCCATAAGCTCCAGGTTTCGGGCGTAGGGCGCGGGAACCTCCGCCCCGCTCACCCGTTCTACGGGGGCGTCCAGGTAGTCGAAGGCGCGGTCCTGGATTATGGCCGCGACCTCGCTGGCGACCCCGAACCACCGCCACTGCTCCTGCACGGCCACCGCCCGGTGGGTCTTCTCGACGGACTCCACGAGGGTATCCTCGTCGAACGGGCGGATCGAGCGCAGGTCTATGACCTCGGCGCTCACGCCCTCTTCCTCTTCGAGCGTGTCGGCGGCGCGCAGGCACAGGTTCACCTGCCGGCCGTAGGCTATGAGGGTCACGTCCGTGCCCTCGCGGGCGATGCGGGCCTTGCCGAAGGGGACGGCGTTGTCTCCCTCCTCGACCTCGCCCTTCGTGCCGTAGAGCGCCCCGGCTTCGAGGAAGATCACGGGGTTCGGGTCGCGGATGGCGGTGATCATCATGCCTTTCACGTCGTTGGGCGTGACCGGGGAGACAACCTTGAGGCCGGGGAAGTGGCCGTACATGTTCTCCAGCGAGTGGGTGTGCTGCGCGGAGAGCTGGACGCCGCCGCCGTTGGGACCGCGGATGACCAGCGGGACCTCGACCTGCCCGCCGGAGAAGTAGCGGACCTTCGCGGCGTTCTGGATGATCTGGTCCGCCGCGATAAACGAGAAGTTCCAGGTCATCATCTCGACGACGGGCTTCATGCCCAGCATCGCCATGCCGATGGCCGCGCCGGTAAAGCCGGCCTCGGAAATGGGGGTGTCCATGATCCGCTTGGGGCCGTACTCGTCTATGAGGCCATCGGTTATGAGGTGGGTGCCGCCGTAGACGCCGATGTCCTCGCCCATGAGGACGACGCTCTCGTCGCGTTCCATCTCGTGGACCATGGCCTCGCGCAGGGCCTCGCGGTAGGTTTTGGTTTCGGCCACGCTCCTACTCCTTCCCCAAATACTCGTCTTCGCCGGCGTAGACGTCGGTGTAGAGTTCTTCCTCGGGCGGCTGCTCGCTCTCGTCGGCGAACTTCACGGCCTCGTCGATCTGCTCCTTGATCTCGCCTTTTATCTCGTCCAGCTTGTCCTCGTCGACGGCTTCGGCGTCCAGGAGCTTCTGCTCCAGGAGGCCGACCGGGTCGCGCTGACGCCACTCCTTGACCTCTTCTTTGGTGCGGTACTTCTCGAAAAAGTCGGCGGCGCCGTGCGGGGCCGTCCGGTAGGTTATGGCCTCCACGACGTAGGGCTTGCCGGTCTCCCGAACTTGCTCCGTAACCCGCTCGGCGGCCTCCAGGACGGCTTCGAGGTCCATGCCGTCGACCTTCTCGTTCTCGATGCCGTAGGCGTCGAACTTGGCGGCGAGGTCCGTCATGGCCGTGGTACGCTCGACGCTGGTGCCCATGCCGTACTGATTGTTCTCGATGATGAACAGGCACGGACACATGCCGTCCTTGCCCCAGAGACCGGCCAGGTTGGCCGCCTCATGGAAGGCCCCGGTGCTCATCGAGCCGTCGCCCAGGTAGAGCTGCGTTATGTGGTCCGTCTCCTGGTAACGCTGCGCGTAGGCGAACCCCACCCCCAGCGGGATGTGTCCGCCGACGATGCCGTACCCGCCCATCATGCCCCGCTCGGCGTCGAAGAGATGCATGGAGCCGCCCTTGCCCTTGACGATGCCGGTTCCCTTGCCGTAGAGCTCGGCCATGACGTTTTTCGGGTCGCTGCCCAGCAACAGCACGTGCGGATGGTCGCGGTATGCGGTAATCACCTTGTCGCCTTCCTCGAAGGCGTCGAGAAAGCCCACGGCGACGGCCTCCTGCCCGATGTAGACGTGCATGTAGCCGCCGATCTTGCCCTGCCGGAAGCCCTTCTGGCACGCCTCCTCGAAGGTGCGGACCATGACCATTTCGCGATACAGGTCTACGAGCCGGTCGGTATCCGTGGCCACCCCGCCCTCCTGACGGGTCTCTACGCTTCCGTCACCCGGGTTTTCGTTCTCGGCACTCACGAAATCACCCCTTCCCTTCTGGAGTTACAAACCTGCAAACAGAATAGCAGACTTCAATATCCCACACGCAAGCTTTCTTACCCAGAAAAACCTACCGTGCAACCTGCTCCAGCCACTCCCCAGCGGACCGGAACGCCCGTCTCCGATGCGAGTCCTCGTGCTTGGCAGAGCCCATCTCGGCGTAGGTGAGAGACGACCCGTCCGGGATGAAGATGGGGTCCCACCCGAACCCCCCCGTCCCACGCGCGACGGGGGCTATGCATCCCGTTACCTCGCCCTTGAAAACCCGCACGGCTTTCTCCGGGAGCGCCCCGGCGACCGCTACCGCGCAGACGGCGCGGGCGGTACGGTCGCTCTCGGAGGCGATCATCCGCAGCAGGCCCTCGTTGCCGACGCCCTGCACAAACCACTTGGTGAACGCCCCGGGGAGCCCGTTCCAGGCCTCGACCACAAGGCCCGAGTCTTCGACCAGCACGGGACTTGTAGGAGAGCCGAGGGCTTTGTAGGCCGCCAGCGCCTTGGCGGCGGCGACCTCGGCCACGTCGAGGGCTTGTATCTCCGGAACCTCGGGGGCAGCGGCCTCCAACGCGACGCCGAGTATCTGCTCGGCCTCCCGCCGCTTGTGCTCGTTGGAGGTTACGAAAACGGCCTCTGTGGCTTCCATACCCGAGAGTCTACAAGGAAACCGACCTCATCCGCGAAGTTCCTCACGCTACCTTATACCGCACAGGGCTCTGGTAGCTAGGTAGTAGCTGTTGACGAAGCCGCGCGGTACACGCGGTACATGCGGGAGTTGCTTCGCTCCGGGAGGCGCAAAGCCCACCTCCCGGAGCATCCGTCGGGTCTTTTTGTCACCCTGGTCGACAGAGAGATGGTGTAGACAGGGGTTACGGGGAATGCCCCAGGTTGTCCTGGAGGCGGCTGGAGCCGGCGATGCCGTCGGGCATTGCCGCCCGGGTGAGCCAGGCCGCGTGCTCCCGGGGGCAGATAGTAAATCCCGCCGACGACCCCGGCACCGGGCCGCTCATCGGGGGTGTGGTGCCGTTCTCCCCCGTCTGAGTGGGTTCCACTCTCCGGCAGCTCGTGTCTGTTCGAGTGGGGCAGCCATAAGCAGGGCGTCGCCCGTGTAGTGGATCAGGGGGTGAGGAACGATCGGGGCCCGGCCTACTACCTTGAAGCCGTTGCGCTCGTAGAGCTTCACGGCCCGCTCGTTCTGTTCGAAGACGAGGAGGCTGATGCTGCCGCATCTCCTCTCGCGGGCCTGTTCCCCGGCCAAGTCCAGCATCTTCGTCCCGAGCCCCTGGCCGCGAAACTCCGGAAACGTCGCCATGGCGGCGATGTAGAAGCTGCCGGGAATCTCAAGCCTGCCATAAGGCTCCAAAACGGGATCAGCAGGCTCGTCGGAGGCTCCCTCCCTACCCTCCATCACGTAGCCAAGAACCATACCGGCCACCACGTCGTTATACCCGGCGATGGTACAGTTTTTGTAGGAGAAAGGCGTGTCCTCCCGGGCATAGCGACGGGCACCGATCTCCACCGGGGTCAGGCCCGGGTATTGGGAGACCAACGTGCTCCAGACGTAGTCCACGACGCCGCCCGAGGCGATCTGGAACAACCGGGCGATCTCACGGCTATCTTCCTTTTTCGCCGCCCTGAAAGCGACCTCGATTTCCTCTGGTTGCTGTGACCGCATCCTCGTTCCTTAATCCGTCAGGCCCTCGCTGCAGGACGATCCCGCCGGACGCATCCGGCGCGGGAGGTCGCGTTTCCGGCTACCCGGCCAGGCTTCCGGGAACTACTTCCTCCTCCATAGCGATCAACTCGTACTGCCAGAAGAGCTCGGAGGCTCCGTTCTCGAGCAGCACGTCGAAGGCCGCGTATCCGGGCTGGCCGTAGCTCGCCAGTACGATCCCGACCAGGCCTCGCAGGTCCGCGGGGCACCGGCAGTCTCTCCGGACCCTCACCTTAGCCCCAACCGGGTTTTCGTCCGTGATCTCGATGCTCTTCATGCGTTCTCTCCTCGGCTATCTCGCGATGGGTCGTGTTCGGTATGCTCACCGGTCCCGGTTCAGACCGACGGCTTTATGTTCTGGTTTATGCGGAAGAGGTTCGCCGGATCGTATCTCCCCTTTAGGGTGGCCAGCTGTCCGTAGTTGGCGCCGTAGGCGTCCCGCATCATCATGATCCCTTCTTCTAGAAAACCGGGAAAGTTGAGGTACGTGCCGCCGCCGGAGAAGTACCGCATATCGTTGACACAATCACGAGCCCAGGCGATGTTGGCTGCGTCGTGCTCCGGCTCCTGCCAGTTCGCCTCGATGCCGAACAGGATCGGCGCGCTCCGGTCGCCGAAGGCGGTGGCTTCCGCAGGGACCCGGCCCATCGCACCGCCCTGGTACCAGACGTCTATGGTGGAGTGGTCGGAGGGAGCGGCTTCGGCGTGGGCGATAAGGCGGTCTATGATCTCGTCGTCCAGCCCGTCCACGTTCGTGGACTTCCAGTAGTAGCGCCCCCCGCTCGGGTAATCTTCGTCCAGCACCTTCTGCACCTCGACGTAGGGCATGGGACCACTGAAGTCCACGATGGGTTCGCCCATCTCGCGCAGGGGTTGGAGCATTCTTTCCCCTTCTTCTACGGGACCTGCGTACGGCACAGCGATAGCTACAAAGGGCTCGCCGTGTCGCTGCTCCGGGAACGCCTCGTCGCGCGGGACCCGGCCCAGAAAGCTCAGGGGGCTGACCTCGTCGGGGGCCTGCGCCATGTAACCGTTAAGGGAGCGCAGTACCTCTCTGGCCCGGTCTCCCGGGTAGAAGACGAAGCAGAACATCACCTCTGGACCCACCGGATGCAGCCGGTACTCGAAGGCGGTGACGACGCCGAAGTTGCCCCCGCCGCCCCGGATGGCCCAGAACAGGTCGGCGTTCTCATCTTCGCTGGCCTTGACGAAGCTTCCGTCGGCCAGCACCACGTCCGCGGCGACGAGGTTGTCGGATGAGAGGCCGTACTTGCGCCGGAGCCATCCGAGGCCACCGTTCAGAGTGAGGCCGGCGATTCCGGTCTCCGAGACCACGCCCAGAGGCGTTGCCAGGCCGAAGATCTGGGTCTTCTTGTCCAGCTCGCCGAGGGTGACGCCCCCTTCGGCGCGGGCCGTGCGCCGTTCGGTGTCCACATCTACGCCCTTCATGGGAGAGAGGTCGATCAGGAACCCACCATCCACCGTGCCCAAACCGGCGACGTTGTGCCCGCCGCCGCACACCGCGAGGAGCAGCTCGTTCTCGCGGGCGAAGTTGACAGCCTCGATAACGTCGGCTGCGCCCTTACAGCGGGCGATGAGGGCGGGACGGCGGTCGATCACGCCGTTCCATACGCCCCGCGCCTCATCGTAGCCGGCGTCACCGGGTCGGAGAAGCGCACCCCGCAACCGGTAGCCGAGCTCCTCTACGGACCGGTCGTCCAGCGCGCCGTCCGCTCCGGAACTCCTTACTACTCGCAACTCTGCCATGAGCCTTCTACCCCTTCCTCACTGCCGCACCCACCCGGCTCATCACCTGCACTCCGCAAGCTTTGTTTCTTTCTCGGGCCTTGCCCCGAATACGAGCCGCAGGCTTCCTACCAGCGGCCTCAGACCGCGGAATCTGCTTTTCGAACGCCCCGCCTGCAGTTGACGGATCAGGCGCTCCCGCTCGGCCTGTCTCATCAACCCGGCCCGGCGCTGACGCCACAACTCGATTCCGTTTGGGCTGTACATGAGACCACTCCTTTGATCGCCTTCCAGGCTCCCGTCAGATCGTTTCCACACGTCTATAGTGTGTCCGCCGCCGGGGACCGGGCCATCGGGAAAAGGAACAATCTCCGCCCGAGACTTACGGAACAGAACGCCCCTAGGCCAAAAGTCCAACAAGGGACTCGGCCACCAAGAAGAGAACTTTCGTTGCAAAGATCTCCGAGAAGGAGGATAATTCGGGCCAGAAGACCGGCCGCGAGCCGAAGGTTTAAGAAAAGAGGCTGTATGATGGTGAGGGTCTTGATCGCCGACGACCACGGGGTGGTTCGCCAGGGGTTGCGGATGTACCTCGGGCTCGATCCGGATGTAGAAGTCGTGGGTGAGGCTGCGGACGGCGAAGAGGCGTTGCGAATGGCCCGTGAACTCTCTCCGGATGTGGTGCTCATGGACATTCTGATGCCGAAGATGGACGGCATCGCCGCCACCGGCGCCATCCGGGCCGAGCTTCCCGAGGTAGAGGTCATAGCGCTCACCAGCGTCCTCGACGACGGGGCGGTAACCGGGGCGGTGCGCGCGGGTGCCATAGGGTATCTCCTTAAGCACACCGAGGCCGAAGACCTGCACCGGGCCATAAAGTCCGCCGCCGAGGGTCGGGTGCACCTGGCACCCGAGGCCGCCGCACGTCTAATGCACGAGGTGCGAGATCCGGCCAACAGCGAGCCCCTCACCCCCCGAGAGACCGAAGTGCTAAAGCTCCTGGCCCGGGGCCGGGCGAACAAGCAGATCGCCAGCGGCCTCTTTATCGAGGAGAAGACGGTCAAGGCCCACGTCTCGCACATCCTCAGAAAGCTCGGCGTGCAGAGCCGCACCCAGGCCGCACTGCACGCCGTGCGCGGCGGCCTGGTCAACCTGGAAGAGCTGAGCGAGGAACCCTGGTAGCGAAGACGCAGCGCCGGATCTCCTCCGCGCCGCTGCGCGTGCTCCTGATAGAGGACTACGAGAACGATGCTCTTCTGATCGTTCGCGAGCTGGAGCGGGGCGGCTACCAGCCGCTCTACGAGCGGGTAGAGACCCGTGAGGAGATGCACCGGGCGCTCACGACCTCCGGGTGGGACGTGATCATCTCCGACTACCGGCTGCCCGATTTCGGGGCTATGGAGGCTCTCGAACTGGTGCGGAAAGGGGACTTTGAAGCCCCCTTTATCGTGGTCTCTGGCGAGGTCGGGGAGGCCGTCGCGGTCGAGACGATGAAGGCCGGGGCGCACGACTACGTCATGAAGGACAACCTCACCCGGTTGTGCGCCACGGTCGAGCGCGGCATGGAGGAGGCGCGGGAGCGGCGCCGCGCCGAGGAGGAGCTGCACCGGCGCGACGCCATCCTGGAAGCCGTCCGGTTCGCCGCCGAGCGGCTCTTCGGGGAGGAGACTGACTGGGAGCAGAGCGTAAACACCATCTTGCAACGCCTCGGGGAGGCCACCGAGGCCAGCCGGGTCTACGTCTTCGAGAACCACACCGACGAGGAGGGCGAGGTGTGGGGCAGCCAGCGCTACGAGTGGGTGGCGCCGGGCATCGCGGCCCAGATGGGAAACCCGCTCATGCAGGCCATCCCCTACCGGGCCGCCGGGTTCGGCCGCTGGGTGGAGGTCCTCGGTAGCGGGGAGACGCTGCACGGCAACACGCGGGACTTCCCGGAGGCCGAAAAGCCAGAGCTTCAGGCTCAGGAAATACGCTCCATCGTGGTCATACCCATCTTCGTCGAGGGCGAGTGGTGGGGCCAGATCGGCTTTGACGACTGCCTCGCCGAGCGGGCGTGGTCGGCCGCCGAGATAGGAGCCCTGGGGGCCGCCGCGGGCACCCTGGGGGCGGCCGTCCGGCGCCGGAGGACCGAGGACAGGCTCCGGGCCAGCGAAGAGCGCTACCGGGCCGTCATAGAGCAGGCCACCGACGGTATCTTCCTGCTAGACGCCGAGAGTCGGTACGTCATCGAGGCCAACCCCGCCTTCCAAAAGATGTTCGGATACACGACCGAAGAACTACAGAGCCTGGACATCTACAGCCTCGTCGCCCATCCGCCCGAGAACGTGGACGCCACCATCGGGCGGACGCTCGAGCGGGGACGCCGCCTCGTGGGCGAGCGCAAGTACCGGCGCAAGGACGGGAGGGTCCGCGACGTGGAGGTCGGGGTCAGCGTGATCACGCTGGAGGGCCGGGACGTGATCTGCACCATCGTCCGGGACGTCACAGAGCGCAAGGCGGCCGAAAAAGCCTTGGCGCAGAGCGAGAGCCGGCTGCGCATGATCGTCGAGACGGAGCCGGAGTGCGTCAAGGTGCTCGGCATGGATGGCTCTCTACTGGAGATGAACCCCGCCGGGCTCTCCATGATCGAGGCCGACTCGCTGGAGCAGGTGCGCGGCAAACCGGTCTACGAGTACATCGTACCTGAACATCGCAGGGACTTCGTGGCGCTCACGAAGGAGGTGCTGCGCGGCGGGTCCGGGATGCTGGAGTTCGAGCTGGTCGGTCTCAAGGGCACGCGGCGCTGGCTGGAGACGCACGCCGTCCCGCTCCGCGACGCCGGGGGCGGCATCACCGGTCTCCTTGGGATAACGCGTGACATAACCGGGCGCAAGAGCACCGAGAAGGCCCTCCGCCAGAGCGAGAGGCTCTACCGCACGGTCATGGAGCAGGCCACGGAGAACATCTTTCTGGTGGACGTAGAAACCCGGCTCATCGTCGAGTCCAACCCGGCCTTCCGCACGTCGCTCGGCTACTCGGAGAATGAGCTGAAGGCCATGACCCTCTACGACATCGTGGCCGCCAGCCGGGGGAGCGTGGACGCCAACATCAGGCGCGTCGCCGAGCAGCGCGACCCGTCGGTGGGCGAGCGGAAGTACCGCCGCAAGGACGGCACGCTCCTGGACGTGGAGGTCAGCGCGAGCGTCATACAGATCGACGGTCGGGAGACCATCTGCGCCGTCGCCCACGACATTACCGAGCGGGCGCGGGCCCAGCGACTTCTGGAGGAGCGGCTGGAGACCCTCTCCCGGATCGCCGCGAGCCTCACCCTCGACCAGCCGGTCGAGAACACCCTGGACGTCCTTGCGGAGCGCATGGTGCGGGCGAGCACGGCGGCCGCCTGCTCGGTGGTGCTGGCCGAACGGGAGAGCGGCACGCCCGTCGTGGCCGGCTCTCACGGGCTTCCCGAAGGCTACGCGGCGGCCCTGCAGGCCGCGTACCGCTCCGGCGTCGAGTCCCCAGCCCTGGAGGTCTTCCGCACCGGCCGTCCCCTGCTCCTGCGTGACGTGCGCCGGCGCGTCCTGGACGATCCGCTCTACGCCCCGATCCACCCCTTTGTCCGCGAAGCCCCGTGGGATCTGGCGCTCTTCGTGCCGCTCGTCTTCCGGGGCCGGGCGCTCGGGGCGATAAACTTCGCTTACTTTCCCGATCAGGAGCCCGGCGAGGACGAGCGGGCTTTCCTGGGCGCCGTCGCCAACCAGGCCGCCGTGGCCGTGGAGAACGCCCGGCTCCTCGTCGAAGCCCGGGGCAAGGCGGCCCTCGAAGAGCGCCAGCGACTCGCCCGCGAGCTGCACGACTCCGTCTCCCAGGCCCTCTACGGCATCTCGTTGGGGGCCAAGACCGCCCGGGCGCTGCTGGACCGTAACCCGGCGGGGGCCGCCGACCCGCTCGACTACGTCCTCACCCTGGCCGAAGCCGGTCTTACCGAGATGCGGGCGCTCATCTTCGAGCTCCGGCCAGAGTCCCTGCAGACCGAGGGGCTCGTCGCCGCCCTCGAAAAGCAGACCGCCGCGCTCCAGGCCCGGCACGGGATAGCTGTCGAAGCGGTACTCTGCGACGAGCCAGACGCCCCGCTGGAGACCAAAGAGGCGATCTACCGCATCGCCCAGGAAGCCCTTCACAACACCATAAGGCACGCCCGGGCGGGCAGGGTCGGCATCTCGATGAACTGCGACGGCGGCCGGATAGAGATCGAGGTTACAGACGACGGCGTGGGTTTCGACCCCCGCAAAGACTTCCCCGGCCACCTGGGGCTGCGCTCCATGCGCGAGCGCGCCGCGCGCCTGGACGGTACTCTGGAGGTGGAGACCGCCCCGGGCCGAGGTACCCGGCTCCGCGCCCGTATCCCCGCCTGATCGCCTACAACTCCCCCACCTTCTATGGTACAGTCGCGCCCATGCCCGGCGCAGAACACAGCGCATACCCGGTGACACCAGCAGCCACATCCCGCGAAAAGAGGTATAACCCGTGCCGCTCGTAGATCTCGACCGCTTCGACTTCCTCTACGCCAACCGCGTCAAGGGGATGCGCAGCGCGGCGACCCGGGACCTCATGGCAACCCTCTCGCGGCCCGGCATCATCTCGCTCGCCGGCGGCTTCCCGGACACCCGCCTCTTCGGCGAGGAGGCGTTCCGCGAGATCTCGAAGAACATCGCCGCCGACTCCGCCCAGGCCCTCCAGTACGGCCCTACCGCCGGCTTGGAGGCCACCAAGGACGTGATAGCGGACGTGATGTCCGCCGAGGGCATCCACGCCTCCCAGGAGGACATCTTCACCACCACCGGCGCCCAGCAGGGACTCGACCTGGTGGCGAAGGTCTTTCTGGACGAGGGCGACGCCATACTGTGCGAGGGTCCGACCTACGCCGGAGCCCTGAACGCCTTCGCCGCCTACCGGCCACGGGTCCTGCACGTCCCGATGGACCGGGCGGGCATCATACCGGTCGCCGCCCGCGAGGGGCTCAAGAAGGCGCGCAAGCAGGGCATCCACGTCAAGTTCATCTACACCGTCCCCAACTTCCAGAACCCCGCCGGGGTGACGATGAACGGCGAGCGGCGGCGGGAGCTGCTCCAGATAGCCCGCGAGTTCGACCTGGTGATCATCGAGGACAACCCCTACGGGATGCTCCGCTTCGAGGGCGAGCCG
This sequence comes from Actinomycetota bacterium, assembly GCA_004563715.1. Lineage (GTDB taxonomy): Bacteria > Actinomycetota > Rubrobacteria > Rubrobacterales > Rubrobacteraceae > SIRX01. The sequence goes on from SIRX01000057.1 coordinate 58,103, forward strand.
CTGCCGAGCCTCTCGGCCATCGAGAAAGAGGAGGAAGGCGGCGTGGACCGGGTAGTCTACCTGGGGACGTTCAGCAAGATCTTCGCGCCGGGGGTCCGGCTCGGGTGGGTCCACGCCCAGCCGGGGATACTGCACAAGATCAACGTCGGCAAGCAGGGGGCGGACCTCTGCTCCTCGAACCTGGCGCAGATGATGATCACCTCCTACTTCCAGCACGCTGACTGGCGGGCCTACGTGAAGCGGCTGACCAGCGTCTACCGCGAGCGGCGCAACGCGATGCTCGACTCTTTAGCAGAGTTCATGCCCAAGGAGGTCCACTGGACCCACCCGGAGGGCGGCCTGTTCGTGTGGGCGACGATGCCCTCGTACCTGGACGCGACCACGATGCTGCCGCGCGCGATCTCACGCAACGTCGCCTACGTGCCCGGGGAAGGCTTCTACGCCGGCAGCGAGGGCAAGAACTGCATGCGGCTCAACTTCTCGTTTGTGGAGCCCGAGAAGATCCGGCGCGGCATAGAGCTCCTGGCCGAGGTGATCCGGGACCACATGAAGCTCCGCAGCGACCTGGAGCGCGGCTCTCAGCAGGGCTCCCGGCAGGAGGCCCGCCGAAGCTCCGCCGTCGGCTCGGAGGGTTAGGCTTCTATGGCGCGCCTGGCTGTACTCCTCGGCGGCACCTCCATGGAGCGGGACGTCTCGTTCATGACGGGACGCCGCGTCCAGTACGCCCTCGAACGCCTGGGCCACGAGGTACACCCGCTGGATATCGAGGCCACGACCACCGAGACGCTCATGGAGATCTCCCCCGAGGCCGCCTTTATCTGCCTGCACGGACCCGGCGGCGAGGACGGCACGGTGCAGGCGCTGCTGGAGACCCTGGACATCCCCTACACGGGGAGCGGCCCGCTCTCCTCTATCCGGTGCATGGACAAGGACTACGCCAAGCGGGCGCTGCGCGGCGCGGGCATCCAAACCGCGCCCTTCCGCACGTTCCTGCGGCGGGCGATGAACGAGATGGGGGCGGCGGCCGCGTTGAACCTCGCTGCGGACTACCTGGGCTACCCGCTGGTGGTCAAGCCCGCCCGCGAGGGATCGAGCTTCGGGCTCTCGCGGATCGAAGAGCCTTCCCAGATCCTGGACGCGGTGTACGAGGCGTTCGGCTACGACGCCAAGATCCTGCTGGAGAAATGGGTGGACGGGACCGAGATCTCGGTCCCGATCCTGGAGCCCGCCGGCGAGGAGCCCCGCATCCTCGGGCTCGTCGAGATCCGGCCTCGCGACGGCGCCTACAATTTCGAGGCGAAGTACACCCCCGGCGCCACGAACTTCGCGATCCCGGCTGAGGTCTCCCCCGCGGACGCCGCCCGGGTGGAAGAGACGGCCCTCGCCGCCTACCACACCCTGGGCTGCACGAGCTACGCCCGGGTGGACACCATCCTCGAAGGCGGCGTACCCCAGATCCTGGACGTAAAGACCATCCCCGGCTTTACCGAGACCTCCACCTTCCCCCTGGCCGCCGAGGCGGCCGGCCTCTCCTTCGAGGACCTGGTGGAGACCATCCTGGAGACGGCCCTCCAGACCGAAGCCTCGGCGAAACTGTAGGAGCGGCCCCGCGGCTAACGCTCGATGCGGTCGAGCGCGTCCTTTTTCTGCGCCGAGGTATCGGGGGCGGGGACGGCCACACCGGCCGGCAGCTCCAACCGCAGGTCCGTCTCGTGGTCTACGCTCAGCTCGCCCGCGGCAACCCGGCACTCCAGCAGGTGTCCCCCGCCGGTCCGGTCTCTGGTAATGAAGTGCAGGTGGTAGCCGGAGACGTTGATCCCCTGCGCGTAGTCGGGGAAGCGGAAGCCCACGAGGCTGCCCGTGACATCTCTGAACTCGAAGGTCGGCTGCTTTTTCACCACCTCCGCGAGCGGCGGGTACGGCTTGCGCTGGCGCGGCACGCTGCGGGTCTTTACGTACTCGAAGCGGCCGTCCAGGCGCACCGCGTGTACCTCCGCCTCGTCCCCCGAGACCTGGTCCAGCAGCCCGTACAGGCCCCGCAGGTCCGTAGGACCATCCAGCGGACGGCGAAAACCGGGCTCGAAAAACGTGACGACGGCGAAGGGCGTCTTCGCCGCGTCGCCGAGCTCGTAAGCCCGCCCGTCGGCCCGCACCTGGTAGAAGCACCCGTCGAGGACGACCATCTCGCCGTCTAGCGCGTCCACCGTGCCGAGGCCGAAGTCCCCGCGTGCTTTGAGCCCGCCGACGGTCACGTCGCCGTCGTACTTTCCGTCCAGCAGGGCATCTATGGTCGAGGTCTGGAAGACGGCGTGGTGCGGCGGCTCGTCTGTACGGACCTCCCGCTTTCTCAGGTACTCGACGTGCAGCGCGCCGATAAGAGCCGGATCTATGGGCAAAGCTCTCCTCTCCCGGGCCTACCCGCACATCATCGCAGCGACGACCGGCGTCCGCCACCAGCGAGACGGATTCTGCGAATCTCTAGCCCCGCGCCGGCGACCAGAGCTTCGGACCCGGATACGCGGCGTCGTTCGCCCGGCGCAGGGCCTCCACGGTGTCCTCCACGGTCATCAGCACGGTGGTCTTGCTCGTCTTGAGGTGTCCCGGCGATATGGCAGCGAACATTATCGCGGCGGCGGTCTTCTCGTCCGGGGCCTCGAAGATCACCAACCCGTCGTACTCGCCCATGCTGTAGTAGAGCGCGTGCATGCGCCCGCCCAGCTTTTCGGCGTGCTCGGCGAACACCGCGGCCCGGTCCTCCGGCTCTTTGACGAGCGCCTTCCAGGCCTCCGCCGTGTAAGCGAACTGCGTGGCGTAGAGCGGCATGACTCCAACCTCCTTACCCACCATATTGCGCTATTGATTACTATTATACTCACATGCGGGCGTCGGGCGTGATGGTGCGGGGATAGCCGAATCAGATCGTCCGGAGTAGGCCAGCGCGAGCGGAGAAACGCTCGGCTGGTGCCGTTTCCCCGCCCGCAACGTTTCTCCTCTATCTCATCTGCCTCAATGCTCCGCGTCGAGGTGGCGGCGATGCCTCTCACCGAGGATGACGTCCTGGTAGAAGCTGTCGTAGAAATCCGGGTCTGCGTGTCCGGCCTGGAAAGCGAGCAGGGTGTGGAAGGGCGGCAGGTAAGCTGGGAAGCGGCCGTAACGGCCCCACAGGTACTCGCAGAAAGAGACTACCGCCGTGATTCCCTTTTCCGTCACCGGCGGGATACCGGAGCTTACACCGGCGGGATCCCTCCACGCCCCGGCTTCGATACCGGCGCGGTAGGTTCCTTCCGGCCCGAGCTTGAAGTCGGCCACGGCCCGCACCGCCGCCTCCATCGAGGGGTAGTAGGGCGGGCAGTAGGGTTTCATCAGCACCTCGCCGTCACGCTCCAGTCCGATCGGGTAGCGGATAGGAACGTCCTGTCGGCGGAGCTTTATCATCCACGAGGCGGGCTTCGGCACGCCGAAAAACCGGGTGAGCGGCATGCTCGCCATGCGGAAGCCGAGCGCGTCGAACCAGGAAGCGTCCCTGTAAGAAAAGTCGGCGTAGGCGTAGTGGGCGAAGCCTCCCAGACCCAGCGCCTCGCAGGTGAGGTACAGGTTCTGGAGGATCATGCCCGACTCTACCGCGGCGAACTCGGCGAAGAGCCGCTCGGCGTGGGAGAGCGGGAAGGACTTGAGGTCTCTCGGGTCGTCGTCCATCCAGCCGCCCCGGCTGCGGACAAAGCGTCCCACGCCCGCCGGGAGGAACATCCGCCGGTCGTCCAGCGCGCAGAACCCGGTGTGCTCGTTAAAGACCTCCAGCAGGGCGTTGATGGTCATGTGGGTAAGCTCGGCCACGGGGAGGAAAGTGGTCGTGCCGGGGGCGTAAAGCGACCAGCGGTTGGGGTTGACGTTGGCGGGCGGCTCCACCGGCGGCGCGCAGCGTTTGTCGGAGATCCGGACCCGCATCCGCCGCCAGGCCGCGACGAACTCTCCCTCCCGGGCGAGCCGGGCTACCTCCAGGGCTTCAGCCGGGTCCAGATCCCGCGGGCGGCGCATAAGCCACGCGCCCTGGTCGTTGATCACCACCAGGGAGACGGCGTGTACGGCGTCCACGCTCCCCACCGTGCGCCCGAGCAGGTTGGCGAGCATGTTCCCTCCGGCCTCCTCGCTCCAGTCCCAGTCGGCGAGGGCGGCGCCGGTGACGCCGCCGGCGGCGAACGCGAGGACGGCTTCCTCTTCTTCGCTCAGCGGCAGAGGCTCGCGCTGGCTGGCGTAGGCGAGCGGGCCGCCCTCTATCCGCATCCCCACGCTAAACCGGCGGGAACGCCTCTCGCGCAGCGCGTCGATCAGCGGGTAGCTGGTCCACCCGTTCTGCCCGGCCTGACCGTCTTTAGTAAGGTTTCTCTGGGTAGAAACCGGTGAAGAATCTCCTGTGGACTGGCGCAAACTCATAGACGTCCTCTCCTTGGGGTGCACCCATCCGACCGGACAATCTGCAAAGTCAACTTCTCCACAGAGAATCGGATGTAGAGTTACATCCACGGACAGGAGGAGATGCACTTGGCACGAGGAAGAACCTACACCCGAGAGTTCAAACTACAGCTCTGTCGACAGGCGGCCACCGGCGAGAAGCGTCCCGCCCAACTCTGTCGCGAACACAACCTCTCCGAGAGCGTTCTCTTGCGCTGGAGAAAGGAATACGACGCTCGAGGAGAGGCGGCCTTCGCCGAGAAGCAGGTCTCTGGCGACGAGGCTCTGCACGCGAGAATCGCCGAACTGGAGCGTTTCTGCGGACAGCTCTCCCTGGAGAACGCGGTTCTAAAAAAGTCGCTGAAGAACATGCAATCTCCCGGAGGCATGCCGTGATCGAGCAGGCCCACCAGGAGCATCCCGAGATCTCCATCGAAAGGCTCTGCGAGTTGCTTGGTGTGAGCCGCTCTTGGTACTACGAGCGTTTGAGCAGGGAGGAGGTATCGTCAAGAGTTGTGGATCAGACTCCGTGATCACGCGGCTACCTTCTCCTCATCTCCTTCTACCAGCCCTCCGTTTACGAACCTTGCTCCG
>SIRX01000058.1 GCA_004563715.1 Actinomycetota bacterium
TCAGGACCGGCTCGGCCTGGGCGTCCTTGCTGGTGGCGGCCAATGCGACGGCCATCACCCCGGCGAGCAGGAACACTTTCAACAAATGCTTCATCTTTACCCCTTTTCAGATGGGATGCTTGACAAGACCGATGCAGGCTAACACGCTACATATATGTGTCAACTGCATATATAATAGAGGGTGTAACTGGTTCACAGTCGCTTCGTGGTTCGAGACGAAAAGTTCGGAAGCCAGCCCGGTTGACGGGTGGCCGAGGTTTGCTCTCCGGTTCGGGCTTACATGGCCTCTGTCAGCTAAACGTTTCGCACGTTGCCGGGCAGACGCGCGGCGGGGCATTCCAGAAGAAGCTGGCGGCCGGAACCGAGGCTTTTACCGCCGCATGGCATTCCAGGTAGCGAGAGCGCCGATACTACCCGGCGGGCCGGCGGGCGAGCACTATGAGATGGTCACACCCGGCGACGAACGGCTCACCCCCGAACCCGCCGTGGACGGCCTCGACCTCGAAGCCGGCCAGTTGCAACATCAGCCCGAGCTCATCCCGGCTCGTAACCCGGATCCTCAACCCGTGTGAACGCCTGCGGCGCATAACGCCGTCCCCATTGTACAGCTCGTAGAACAGGCGCATCTCCATGACCTGCGAGGCCGCATCGTACCGGGAGACGCTGAAGCGCTCGAGCCTGCCCTCCGGCAGCCCGCGGGTCAGGTCGTGGCACAGGCCTGGCCCGCCGGGCTCTCCGGCCAGCTCCTCCGGCCAGAACGCCGAGACCTCCACCCCGAGCAGGCCACCCGGCCGGAGGTGCTCCCGGGTGTTGCGTAGAAAGGCCAGCGCGCCGTCCGGGGTCGTGAGGCACAGAAAAGAGTTGAAGGCGCACACGGCGAGTCCGAACCGCTGCTCCAGCTTCACGTCGCGCATGTCCTCCGCCACCCAGCGCACGGCCGGGCTCTTACCCTGGCCCCGCTCGACCATTCTCTCCGAGACCTCCACGGCGGCCACCTCGAAGCCCTGTTCCGCGAGCGGGACCGCTATGCGGCCCGTTCCGGCGCCCCACTCGACCACGGGACCTCTCTCGCGGGACGCGAGGGCGCGCCAGAAAGGCACGTCGTAATCGTGGTCGTACTCCAGGTCGTAGACGTCGGCTAAAAGATCGTACTCGGACAAGGCTTTCCTCTGAAACAGGGGGCGATGACCGACGTATATAATCACAGAAGGTGTTGCTACGAGCGGAGGTTTGAATGGAAGTTCTCTTTGTAATCCTGACTGTGGCGGCTGTCGTCGGGCTCGTCATCTACGCCGTCTCCACCTACAACGGCCTCGTGCGGCGGCGCAACGGGGTGGAAGAGGCGTGGGGCCAGATCGACGTCCAGCTCAAGCGGCGCTACGACCTGATCCCGAACCTCCTCGAAGGCGTGAAGAAGTACCTCTCCCACGAGCGGGAGGTTATGGAGGAGGTAACCCGCGCCCGCTCCCAGGCGATGAAGCCCCAGAGCGCCGGAGAGCAGGCCCGGTCCGAGGCCCGCCTGAGCGGGGCCATCGGCAACCTCTTCGCCGTGGCCGAGAACTACCCGGACCTCAAGTCCGACCGGGTGATGCTCGACTTCCAGGAGGAGCTCTCCTCCACGGAGAACAAGATCTCCTTCGCCCGGCAGCACTACAACGACTCCGTCCAGAGTTACAACACGAAGATACAGAGCTTCCCCGCCGTTCTCTTTGCGCGGGCGATGGGCTTTACCGAGCGGGAGTACTTCGAGGCCGCCGGCCCCGAGCGGGAGTCGGTAACGGTTACCTACGACTGAGATGGACCGCGAGGCCTTCGAGGGGACTTTCCGGGACCGGATCTCCGCCAACAAGCGGAACAGCCTGGTCCTGATCCTGCTCTTCATAGTCTTCGTTGCGGTCTTCGGCTACATAGTCGGGTACGCCTGGGTCGGGGACCCGGCGGGGGCCCTTTTCGGGCTCGGTTTGGCTTTTACGGCCGGTACTGTTTCGGGCTTCGTCACCTACTACGGCGGCGCGAAGATGGTGCTCGCCGCCTCGCGGGCCCGGGAGGTGACCCACGACGAGGCGCCCGTGCTCTACAACGTCGTAGAGGAGATGTCCCTCGCCGGCGGCCTCCCGATACCTAAGGTCTACATTATCGAGGACTCGGCGCCCAACGCCTTCGCCACGGGCCGCGACCCGGAGCACGCCGCCGTCGCCGTCACCTCCGGCCTCCTGGAGAAACTCGACCGGGACGAACTGCAGGGCGTCATGGCCCACGAGATGGCCCACGTCGGCAACCTCGACATCCGCTACGCCATGCTGGTGGGCGTGCTGGTAGGCACCACGGTGCTCATATCGGACTTCTTCCTGCGCAGCCTGTGGTGGGGCAGGGGCCGGCGGAATATGGGCGGTGGCCGGGGCGGCGGCCAGATACAGCTCGTAATGATGCTCGTGGCCATCTTGCTCGCCATCCTGGCCCCCATCTTCGCCAGGCTCCTCCAGCTCTCCATCAGCCGCCAGCGGGAGTACCTGGCTGACGCCACCGCCGTAAAGCTCACCCGCAACCCCAAGGGCCTCGCCGACGCCCTGGAGAAGATAGCCGGGGACAAGGAAGAGCTCGGCGCCGCCAACCGGGCCACCGCCCACCTCTACATAGTCAACCCCATGAAGAAGTTCGAGAAGCGCGCCAGCAGGCTCTTCTCCACCCACCCGCCCATAGAAGAGCGGGTAAGGATACTGCGCTCGCTCGAAACCGGCGGCGCTTCCGGAGCTACCGGCTGAGAACTCGACGCCGGGACCGATAGAGGTTAGAATAGCTTCCGGCACATTGCCGGATGGTGTAACGGCAGCACGAGTGACTCTGAATCACTTAGTCCTGGTTCGAATCCAGGTCCGGCAGCTTCCCGAAACTCTCCTGGATATAGTCTTACCATGTTGTAGAATCGCCCGGCTGTCGGCGACCTGTGAGGCGACCGCAAGGTTCCGGGTTTCTCGGGTGCGGTTTGGCGGGAAACCTCTCGCAAGCGGCCGGGCTGCCGGGACGGTCCCGGCCTTTCTATTTGAGGGGGCTTGGTGCGAAGAGCCGATACCTCGTCGGCCTCCCGGGCCGCGAGCAGCTTTCTCGACGCCTTCCGGTGGGTGCTCGGGCTCGTCTTCCTGGCGGGATACGCCCTCTCCTCCCTCACGGAGTTTCGACTGTGGGAGGCCGTGTTCCTGGCGGTGGGCTGCGTCCTGTATTTCCTATCGGTCCCCAGGGCCAGCAGGTTTCACAAAGGCTTCGCCCTCGCGGCCTTTCTCACGCTGGGCATCGCGCTCGTCAGCAGGCGTTTCGACGTCGCCGCTTTCGCCGCCGACCTCCCGTCCTACTTCGGCATCGTCGCCGTGCTGATGGTCCTCAGCGTCGCGGGGTACCCGATCCGGGCGCCGCGCTACGAGGTGCAGATCCGGGCGCTGCTCACGCGGCTGGCCCGCCGCGGCGTGCGCCCCAAGAGCGCGGTCGCGGGGCTCGGACACCTGCTCGGGACCGTTCTCGACGTGGGGGCGTTCGTGTTGATGGACGTGATCTGCCGCCGCACCATCCCCACCGTCCGCGTCGACGCGCTGGCCTGGACCGCCCGGGCTTTCGCGTTCGCGCCGCTGTGGAGCAACCTGAACATCCTCACCGTGATCACCATAGAGCTTACCGGCATCTCCTACCCGGCGCTGCTGGCGGTGGGACTGCCGTTCGTGGTGGCGGGCCTCGTCTTCACGCTCCTTCTGACGCAGGTCCAGCCCGGCGCGCTGGAGGCCCCCGCGGAGGAGAAGCTCGACCGCGGGGCCGCCGCGGTGCTGGCCTATCCCGTGCTGCTGGTCCTCACGGTGGCGCTCGCCAACCGGTTCAGCCCCGACACCCCCCTCACCGTGGTGCTCGCCCTGACGGTCGGCGCGGTGGTGCTCCTCGTCGCCGCGGTCGCCACCCTCTCGGTGCGCCGGAGCTCGCCGGTCCGGCGCCTCGCGCGCGAAGGCCGGACGGCGCTCGTCGCGTCCCACGCCGAGTTCGCCATCTTCGGCTCGGCGGGCGTCTTCGTCCTCTCCCTGACCCAGCTCGGCGCGCTCGCCCCCATAGGCTCGCTGTTCGCCGCGCTGGACGCCCCCCTGGTGGTGCCGGCCCTGGTGCTGGCCATCGCCCTCGGGTTCGTCTTCGGCGTGCACTCGATACCCATGGTCCTCCTTATCGACGCCGCCTTTCCGCTGAGCGAGACGGCCACCCCGGCGCTCTGGGCGGTCGCCGTGCTCGTCGGCAACGGCGCCGGGATGCTGATGACCCCGTTCTCCAACACCACCACGATGCTCTCGCGGCTCACGGGCGCGCACCCGCTGGAGATAGGCCCCGCCCGCAGCTGGAAGTTCGCCCTGCCGTTCGCCGCGGCGGGCACGGTGTACCTCGTCACCATCGGCCTTCTGGCCTGACCCTTCACCAGCTCTGGGACAAAAGACCCGGTGCGCCCCGGTACCGCCGCCGGTAACATGGGATGCTCCGGGCCACACACGCTGTTGCGGTGTGGCCGCGGATTGTTCGGATCACGAGACAGGAGGTGCTCCGTGTCGAAAAACGGCGTACCCGGCACGGGACCGGCCGGCAAGAAAGCCGCCGAGCCCGGTCCCGGAACGGCAGAAGAGATACCCATCCCCGACTACGTCATGCTCGACTTTGCAAACGGCGAAGGACCAGCCCGCCGGAAACCGGATGCCGAACAGGAAACGGATATCGACGTTCCCTCCGAACTGTTCGGGTAGGTCGCCCAGCTACACCGCTCCACAGGCCGGTTGCGAGGAACCGGGCGCGCCCGCGGACCACCTGGCGGCGGTCCCGGACCGGCGCGGCGGGTCCGCGCGGCGCGGCCTACCGCACCGCGTCGGCCAACCCGCGCAGCGGCCGGTGGACTTCGTAGTAAAGCCGTTCGTAGGACGCTGGATCTCCTTGCGGCGTGTGGACGCGCGGCTCGTACTCCGGGGCGGGCACGCAGCCGTGGTCCTCGAAGATGCCCGCGCCAACACCCGCCAGCATGGCCGCGCCCCGGGCCACGCACTCGGGCTCGGAGACGGCGCGCACGGTCATCCCCGACGCGTCGGCCTTGAGTTGCCGCCACAGGTCGTTTCTCGCGCCGCCGCCCAGCACCGTGATGCCCGTTAGCCCGGTCTCCACGGCCCGGGCGGCGCGTTTGAGGGCCGCGTCTACCTCCAGGGTCAGGCCCTCCAGCACCGCCCGCAGGAGGTGCGCGGGACGGCTCTCCCGGCCGAGCGCGTGGAACGATACCGTGTCTCCACTTCCGCGCACCAGCGGCAGGAAGACTCCCCCTTCTCCCGGCGCCAGCGCAGCGGCCTCTCCGGTCCACCGGGCGAGGTCCTCCTCGTTTCCTTCCAGGAGACGCAGCAGCCACTCCACGGCGCCGCCCGACTCCGGGAGCCCGGTGCCCAGGTAGAAGCCCTCCGGCAGCACGTGCCGTCCCACCGAGAGGTTCAGATCGTAGACCTCCTCGTCCAGTGGCGGCTCGCGGAGCAGCATCAAGACCCCCTCCGCCGTGCCTATCGAGTCCGCGACCTCTCCGGGCTCCACCGCCCCGGCGCCGAACGAGCCGCAGACGTGGTCGTGGCCGCACACCGCGACCGGAGTACCCGCCAGCGCGCCCGTCGCGTCCGCCGCGGGGGACCGTAGCCCGCCGGCGGTAGCGCCGGATCCGCAGACCGGGGGCAGCATCTCCGGCGACACGCCCGCCAGGGCGCACAGCTCTGGGTCCCACACCCCGCGCCGGATATCGAAGAGCATCGTGCGGCTCGCGAGCGACGGGTCCGTCCTCTTCTCGCCGGTCATGCGGAAGACCAGGTACTCGGCCATGCCGAGCCAGGCGTCGGACCCCGACCAGGCCTCCGGCGCGTTGTCCCGGTGCCACTCGAGCTTGCAGGCCGAGGGGCGGGGCGAGAGGTGCAGCCCCATGCGGCCAAAGAGCTCCGGCGGATCCAGGCGTTCCTCCCACCGCGCGGCCTGCGGCGCGGGGCGGCCGTCGAACCAGGAGATCGCCGGCGCGAGCGGCTCCCCGTCCGAACCGAGAAGAAAGCCGGCCTCGGCCATGCTGGACACCCCGATCACGCGCGGCGGCCCGAACCGCCGCGTCACCCGCCGGATAGCCTCGAACACGACGCCCTCCAGCTCCCGGCCCTCGTACTCGACCCCGCCGCCCGGCACGCGCCTGGAGGGGGTGTTACAGCGGTGGACCCCGAGAAAGCCGCCGTCCTCTCCGTAGACGCACGCCTTCACGTGCGTCGTACCGATATCCACGCCCAGCAGCGTCACGGCGCCATAGCCCTCCGGTCTTTTCCGGCGCCCGAGTCCCCTGTTTCCGGCCAGCTCGAGCCAGCAACACGCAGGTCCGGCGCCTCTTCGTCAGCGGCCGCTCCGGTGTTCATGCCGCGTACGTATACCCGCCCGGCCCCTGGAGATCAACCCGGCCGTATTTGCCCCGAGCCCGCAAATAGCATATGCTGGCATCTGGTAGGGGTTGGGAACGGAGCGGCTTACCGGGAGGTCTTGCATGTCCAGCTTCTGGCGGTTGTTTGCGGGCGTAGGATTTACCGTGCTGCTGTTGGGTTTCGTCGCGGGCGAGGCGGTCGCCGAGAAAGGCTCAAAGTTCCGCGAGGCCGTGAGGAGCGCGGGGGGTGTGATCTCCACGGAGTCACCGGCCGCCTCGGAGGTCGGCCTCGGCGTCCTGGACAGCGGCGGTAACGCCGTGGACGCCGCCGTCGCCGCCGTTTTCGCCGTCAACGTCGCCCGGCCCCAGTCCTGCGGTATCGGCGGCGGGGGCTTTATGGTCTACCGCGGCGCCGACGGCGAGACGGCGGCCCTGGACTTCCGCGAGACGGCCCCGGAGGCTGTAGAAGCCGACACCTTCGACGGCGACGGGCTGTACAACACCTTCACGGGGCGTACCACCGTCGGCGTACCCGGCACGGTGGCCGGCATGCAGGCCGCGCTAGAGCGCTACGGGACTATCAGCCTCTCCGAGGCCGTGTCCCCCGCGGAACAACTCGCCCGGGAGGGCGTCGAGGTCCAGCCTTCGCTCTCCAGGGAGATGGGCAACAACGCCGCCAGGCTGAAGCTCTTTCCGGCCGCCGCCGGGCAGTTCCTGGTGGACGGTACAGAGCCCTACGAAGAAGGAGCTTTGCTCGTGCAACCCGAGCTGGCCGAGACCCTGGCCCTGATCTCGCGCGAAGGAGCCGACGCCTTCTACCGGGGAGCGATAGCCGAGAGGATCGTCGCGGAGATGGAGCGGGAAGACGACCTGCCCGGCAACGAGGGCCTCATGACCCTGGAAGACCTCGCCGCCTACGAGGCCGTGTGGCGCGAGCCGCTCGTCGGCGGCTACCGGGACGCGGAGGTCATCGCCATGCCGCCCCCCACCTCCGGGGGCGTGGCGGCCCTGCAGATCCTGAACATCCTGGAGGGCTTCGATCTCGCCGCCGCGGGACAGTCCTCGGCCGACGCCCTGCACCTCATCGCCGAGGCCCAGAAGATAGCCGTCGCCGATCGGGGCGAGTACCTGGCCGACCCGGACTTCGTGGACATGCCCACCGGGCAGCTTATCGACGAGGGCTACGCCGAGGAACGGCGATCCGAGATACAGATGGAAGAAGCCGGGGAGTACGAAGCGGGAGACCTCGGTGGCCCCGGAGAGGAAGGCGAGGATACGAACCCCGACACCAACACCACGCACATCTCGGTGGTCGACGCCGTGGGGAACGCCGTGGCGCTCACCTGCACCATCGAGCAGTCCTTCGGCAGCGCGGTGGTCGCGCCGGGCACGGGCTTCCTGCTCAACAACGAGCTCACCGACTTCTCGGAACCGGGGACCGCTAACGAGCCGGCCCCCGGCAAGCGTCCCCGCTCCTCCATAAGCCCGACTATAGTCGTCCAGGACGGACAACCCACGCTCGTGGTCGGCGCGGCCGGGGGCGTTACGATCATCATGGGCTCGCTCCTGGCGGTGGTGAACGTCGTGGACTTCGGGCTCGCCCTGGACGAGGCGGTAGACGCCGAGCGGCTCGACGCCTTCGTACCGCCGGAGATACTGCTGGAGGACGGCCGGGTCTCGCCGGTGGTCCAGGCGGACTTGATCGGCCGCGGGCACGAGGTCTCGCGGGAAGGCGAGTACGCGGACCTGCCGCGCGTTCAGGCCGCCGGAGTAGACCCCGGGACCGGCCTGCGGCTCGCGGTGACCGATCCCCGAAGCGGCGAAGAGGAGTACGCCGCCCTGGGCCAAGACGCCGTACCGATGCCGGACACCGGCGGTGCATCCATCGTAATGCTGGCGGGCCTGGTGCTCGCCCTGTCCGGCGCCGTGGGCCTGCTGGCGCTCCGGAGGCGCCTGTAGACGCGCCCTAGAGCAGCTCGCCCTCGAACACGTACTCCGCGGGGCCCGTCATGTGCGCCGGCGCGCCCTCTCCGGCCCAACTGACCTCGACCTCGCCGCCGTCCAGCGAGACGCGTACCGGGCTCTCCGCGAGCCCCTGCCTCATAGCCGCCACCGCCACCGCGCACGAGCCGGAGCCGGAGGCCAGAGTCTCGCCCGCGCCCCGCTCCCAGATCCTCATCCGCACCTCGTGTGCGCCCCGGGCGAACGCGAACTCCACGTTGGTCTTCTCCGGGAACAGGGGATCTTCCTCGACCCGCGGCCCGATACCGCGCAGATCCAGGGCCTCCACCGCCTTCTCATCCTCCAGAAACGCGACGGCGTGCGGGTTGCCCATCGAGACCCGCAGGAAACGGTAGCCGTGAAGTTCCAACTCCGGCTCGAAGCCCGGCGCCCCCATGTCCACCCGCGAGGAGCCGTCGTCAAAGAGCGAGACCTTCTTCACGCCGGCGCCGGTCTCTATGCTGAGCACGTCGCCCTCGGCCAGCTCGAAGTCCCGCGCGTAGCGGACCAGGCAGCGCAGGCCGTTGCCGCACATCTCCGAGTGCGAGCCGTCGGAGTTGAGGTAGATCATCCGCAGGTCGGCGGCCTCCGAAGGAGCCGGGATCAAGATACCATCCCCCCCCACCCCGAAGTGCCGGTCGCAGACCCGCCGGGCCAGCCCCGGCAGGTCCGCGCCCTCGACCTCGCCGGGGTCGAAGACGATAAAGTCGTTGCCGCAGCCGTGCATCTTCGTAAAGCGCATACGGAAGGATTCTAGCCCCGCGCCGCCGTAACGGCCAACTCCAGCGCACCCACTCCACGAGCGGTGTCTTATGAAAGCGTAATCGATCTATATAACCTGAGTTGCCCCCTACAGGCATTGAACGGAGAAAGCTAGCAGGAAGCAAACGATCTTCAACTCAAACCCTTTGGGCGTCACCGCGTGGATCTTCCTTGAGAACATGCGGCTCAACTCACCGAA
>ML214228.1:0-4709 GCA_004563715.1 Actinomycetota bacterium
TGAACTGCTCGTCGAGGCGGTGGGGCACTTACTCCTCGTCTTTCTTCGGCTCGTCTACCCGCTCGACGTTCGGAGACCGCTTGAGCGCCTGCTGAATGTCCCGGTCGGTGGTCTCAAGCTCACCGCCTACGAACTGGGCGCGCTTGCCCTTCGCGGTTACGATGGCCGAGCGGTACTTTTTGTGTCGAAATTTCATCTCACCTCCGAAAAGAGGACCGGGGCGGCGCGGTGCTCCACCGTCAAAGCCGCGTCCGGCTCGGGTGGGGTCTCAGCCTGCCTTCTACTGCCGCGCCCTTACTGGCGGGTCAGCCCCGGTCCGCTAGGTGTTAAGCAGTGGCGAGCCCGCTAACCATGCCGTGGTAGAGCTCGGGGCCGTGCTGCAGGCCGATCTCGCCGTAGATCTGGTGCTTCTCGGAGGCGCCGGTCTTGGCGAGCTCCTCGCGGAAGAGGAAGCCCTTGCCCGGTATCGGCAGCAGGACCGGGGCGCAGACCGAGAGGTCCACCGCAACCACGGTATCCTGCGGGATGTGGCGGGAGAGCATCACGCCGAAGACGCCGAAGTCGGTTTCGAGCGTCTGAAGGTTCACGCCGCCGTAGTTCCGGTCCTCTACGTTATAAGCGTAGATCTCGGAGAGCTGCTGCTTCTGGTAGGAGTTGGTCATGAGCACGACCTGCCCGCCGAGCGGCGCGCCGTTGTCGTACATGATCCGGAAGAGCTCGTCGAAGTGCGCCTTCTCCAGATCCCCCGCCGAAGCGTCTACCACGTTGGTCTCGATAGCGTTCAGGATGCCGCGCGTCTTGCGGGCCGCGGAGTTGTCGCCCGGGTAGGCGTACTCGCCCTGGACGAACGCATACTCCACGTCGCGGGCGATCTTCTCCAGACGCCGCTGGGTCTGCCAGGTCAGCTCGTCGGTGACCGGGTTGGGCTCGCCGCCCACGATCGGCACGCCAGCCACCTCGGAGTAGGCGGCCTGCCGCGTGTAGGAGATGTTGATGGTCTCGTGGAAGATCTGGACGCAGTTCTCGACCTGATCGCGGGTGATCACCGTGGGATCGGGCGCGTCCTGGCCCTCCAGGTGGTTGTGCTCCTCGGGCTCCGGCAGGTCGTAGAACTGGATCGGAAAGCGCTTGGCGGTTACGCTCCGGCCCCCGGTCATCCCCCCGATGGCGGAGAGAAACGGCGTCTCGGTCGGCGTGAGGCCGAAGAGAACACCGACGTAGTTCGGCAGATTGAACGTGGTTCCCTGCCCCTGAATGACGGCCATAGACTATGGCTCCTTTCTGTGTCTAGAACCGCCGTAGCTTCGCTAGCGAGGCTGGGCCGGTCCTGGTTTAGCCTGTACTGAGTTGGTTGTGCAGCGCAATCACGCGCGCCCAGTCCTGCGGGTTGCCGCTCTTGCGGGCTATCTCCTCGGCCTGGGCTATCTGCTGCTCAACGCTCGGCTGGTTGTTCGTGCCCCCGCCACCCGGACGGGACCCGCCGCCGCCGACGCTCTGGCCGGAACTTCCCTGCTGAGCGGAGCTGACGCGCAGCTCGGGTACGTCGTTGAGGACGGCCGTGATGGCCTCCTGGACCTGCACCGTATCGGGCCGGTCCTGGTCGTCGAAGCGGATGTCGCCGAGGTTGGCAAGCCGGGCCACGTATGCCGCGCGCTCCGGGCGCGCTCCTATGGCGATGGCCTGCTGCTCGGCCGTGCGGCTCAAGCTATCCTGGCGGATGCGCTGCTGGAGCGCTTCGTTCTGCCGCCGCAGAGCCTCTAGCTCCGGCGACTGCCCGGAATCCTCCTGCTGCTGGCCCTCGCTCCGCGTGCCCTGAGAGCTTCGCTGGCCCGGCGGGACGGGGCTGCCGTCGTCGCCGAACGAGTAGCCGGCTGCCTCCAGCGCTTCGCGGTAGGCGTTGCGCTGCGTGCGGTAGCTGGCCGCCTCGTTGCGCAGGCCGCTCACGTAGTCCTGCGTGTAGGTCTGCGTGTTCTGCTGCTCTTGCTGCTGTTCTTGGGGGCCCTGAGACTCCTGGCTCTGAACCTGCTCTTGCTGCTGTTGCTGTGGGTTCCCCTGTTCCTGCGTGGGCTCCGGGCCCTGCTGCTCTGTCACAAAACCCTCCCGGGGTAGTTAGCTCTTCTTGGATTGCGCTTTTACGAAACGTCCTCGACTGTCACGTTTGCGGCCGGAGCGCTTGCGCTTGCCGCCTTTGACTGCCACTTACATCACCCCCTCCCCCAGGGAACCTTCATCAGGCTCGGCCAGTATCCGATCCTCGGCGCGGGTTGCGGCACGCTCCTGGCGCGCTTCGTCCACGTCTAGCTCCTCGTTGATGCGCTCGTACTCCTCGGCGGCCTGCTGCTGGGTGTAGCCGTAGCGACGCATCATCGCGGTGCGCCGGCTCGTGATACCGCTGCGCACGTCGCGCTCGGTGATCTGCGACTCCTCGTTCGGGTCTCCGGCGAGGCCATCGTGCCACTCTACGGTTACGCGTCCGAAGTCGGTCCCGGCCAGCTTGCCCGCGGCCTGAAGAGTCTGCCGCACTATCGGATCGATGCGCTGGCGGATCCGACGCGCCTTCCGGAGCGTGGCGTCGAGCCTCAAGCGCCGGGACGTACCGCTCTCGGCCGAGCCGGTTGAAGAGTGATCGAAGGCTGTCGGCGAGGTCTCGCTTTCCAGGTAGAAGTTCTCCCACAGCTTCTCGTCCTGGGTGAAAGAGCCATCGAGCTTGCCGTCGAAGGTGTGGTACTCGGGCCTCGGGTCCTCGCGGTCGTGGAGCTGGATGTAGCGCGAGCCCGACGCCACCACCACCCGGCCATCGGGGAGGACACGGGTCTCCAGCGGCGGCCCGCTCATCCACGGGTCGTGGTGCTTGTAGAAGACGGCCTGCCGGAGCGCCATGTTCCACATCAGGTACTCCAGCGAGCTATCGAGCGGCACGTAGTCATCGCGGCCGTGGAGGGCGTCTGTCGTGCGCGCTCCGGGGGCGTGGAAGACGAGCGGCACGTCCAGGCCCGTAGTCTCCACCTCCTGCTCGGGGAAGTCCGGGGCCACCAGGCGAGGCTGCTCCACCCGCGAGGTGATAACGCCCGTCGCTCCCAGCGTGTAGAGACGGTGCTCCACCCTTCCGGCCTCGTGAACCTCTACCCACAGATAGCGACTCGTATCATCGGGCGCGAAGACCCAGGCGAGCACGTGGTAGCGGATGTTCCTGACGTTCGACGGGCTCACCACCGGGAACCAGTACTCGGGCGACTGGCCCTCGACCCTGACCGCGCCGTCCTCTACGCGCAGGCGGAAGAGGCCGTCACCGTAGCGGGAGACGTCGAGCAGGACCTCGTGGGCCGTGGAGTTGAAGCCGTTCTCTTCGATGAGAAGGTTCAGGGCGCGCGTGGTCTCTTCCCGCGCCTCAGCGGAGCCCTGGTTGTCCTCGCCCCCCTCTGAGGACTCAAGCTCTGTCAGCGAAGCTACCTCTCCCGCGACTCCGGCGCTGTACTCCGGCGGCTCGCCCACCACGAGGTCGGCCCAGAGGTAGGAGAGCCGGGCGTGGAACGAGAGGACGTAGTGCGTCTGCTCCGGTGCGCCGTCGCGCAGGATCTCAACCCACTTGCCGTAGACCTGATCGGCCCGCGAGTCGAAGAGCAGGCGGTTCTTGCGGTAGCGCTCCAGGCGCGCCTCCTCCGATGGCGGCGGCCACTGGGCCTCTACGTCCAGAAAAGAGAGGTCGTGCAACATCTAGAGCCCCACCGGCTTCGGGATGGCGGCTACGGGCGCACGTCCGATGGCGCGCATGCAGAGATAGCGGAGGGCGTCCGGACCGTGATCGTTCTCTTTGATCGGCTTGTCCTCCCCGCGCTCCTGAACCTTCGCGTCCCACGTGTACGTTGACATCTCTCTGAGCAACCCCTCGCAGCTCTCGTGTATCCGCAAGCTCCCGGTAGTAAGCGCGGTTGTGACCACCCGGATCCCGTCGATGACAGCGTTGTCGGCCTGGCGGATGCGCCCCACCCCGTCGTTTCGCAACTGGCGAATAAAGCTCGCCGCCGACGGGTCCACCTCGATCGACTCAGGGGACACCTCGAGGCCGTCTATCCAGTCCCTGAAAGCCTTCGACTGCTGCTCATCAGAGAGCTGGCGGCCCGCCTCTTTCGCATCGTGGCGCCACTCGGCGAAGACGTACCACACGCCCCGGAACAGGCCCGCAGCCAGGAACACGGTCACGGTCGAGGTGGCGTAGTCGACGCCGACAACGAGCCGCTCGAACCAGCGCGGCATCTCCGCGTCGGTGAACACGTGCGGGCCGCCGGGCTCGGTGTCGAGCATCGGGTAGATGGCGCCCTCGGCGGCCACCCACTTGCCCTCGACCATCCGCGCGAGCCACAGCGGGCTGCCTTCGTGAACCCGCCTGAGCCTCTCCTTGTACTCGCTGGAGAGGACCGGGTTGTCGTCGAGGGCGAAAGCCCAGGATTTGAGATCGGGCGCCGAGAACTCGTCGAGCATCCCGCGCAGGTAGTGATAAGGCCCGTCCGGGTTGGTGTCGCCCAGGAGCTGCGCACCGTCCACCGAAGCCCGGTCCATGAGCTGGTCGGTGAACTCCTGCGGGACGAGCGTCCACTCGTTGACGTAGCCCCCGGCGAGCGTCATACCTCGGATCTTGTTCTCCGCCCGGACGTCGTTCGCCCCCACGACGTAGCAGCGCCGCCCGAAGAGATGCATCTCTCCGGAGCCCT
>ML214228.1:4719-6637 GCA_004563715.1 Actinomycetota bacterium
ATCTTTGTAGTCGACGGCACCGGGCACGAGGTCCATGAGCGGATAGATGATGTTCCGCTTGGCCGTCCGCTCCGTCTTGCCGACGACCACGAAATCCCCGGGCGGCCCCTGAATCGCCATCTCCGAGAGCCGGTAGAGGCTGCCGTGGGTCTTCCCGCTCCGGACCGGGCCGTGAGCGACGTTCATGAACGCGCTGGAATGCTGGATGAAGGATAGCTGCCTTTTGGACCAGAGCATCTATCCCTCCGACAGGTCCTCTACCTCCATAGCTTCGCTGGTCTTTCGCATCGCGTCCGCGCCGGCGAGAAAGGTGTCCGTAAGCCGGCCGATGTCGTCTCCGCCGGAGCCGCTCCACATCCCGAGGTGTTTCCCGATTAGCTCCAGTGCCCGGTGTTTGTCGTGGAGCTTGACCTTCGTGTTCGTCCGCTCCCCGACTATCTCGCCGTCCTTGTTCGTGATGATCTTATGCTCGGTTACGACCTCCGAGACCGCCGGCGTGTCATCGGGCGAGAGCTCTTCGGAGTCCACGAGGCTCACGCCATCGGGGCTCCACCGGGCGAACTGGCGCATGTCGGCGAAGCCGGTCCGCGCAAGCTCCTTCACGACGCGCTCGCGGCTGATCCTGGTCCGCTCGGCGAGCCGGTCCTGCTCTTCGGCTATGGCGGCCTGGATCTCAACATGCTTCAACAGGCGCTGGCCTTGGGAGTAAGCGGTCTTCTCCGAGTAGCCGGCCCGGATCGCGGCCTGCGTAGCATTCCAGTCCACGCAGAACTCTTCCACGAACCTGCGGCGTTTTATCGGCAGCGAAGAAAGGTCAGTCATAAGTCCCAAATCAAAAGCGCCCGCCCTCCACGCCAGCGCACCGCGCCCCGGCGGTAGTAGGACACGGCGCCTGTTTGCGTTCGGCGGAGGAAACACCCAGAAGCCGGGCGCGTCAGTTAGCAGAAGCCCGCAGCGGAGGGAAAGGGCGGAGGAGCCGCGGGCTGTCTAAAAACGACGGGCGCCCCGAGGTACAGCGCCCGTCTCTCGTCGTCTTTAGCCTCGGTTCTGCAGGGTATCGAGCTACATGAGGTCTCCTCCCGAATCCTCAGAAACGCGAAAAGCCGCCCCCGAAATCGTCTCTGGAGACAGCTCTACGAATACAGTTATCCACAGTACACTTTTTCACAATGCTTGTCAAGAGTACCTTGCTAATTCCTCTACCCGGCCCGCCTCCGGTCCTCCAGGGCCTCGAAAAAACGCCGGTCGGCCCGGATGGTGTCGGGATGTACAGAAAACCTTTTCGCCGTCCGCTCGTAAGCCGCCATCATCGGGACGCCGGGGTCCGCCATGACGCCGAGCAGGTACTCGTAGCGCTCGCGCTTCTCGTCTTTCTTGCGCTCGATGTGATCCCGCATCCCGGCTTCCTGCTTGTCTTTGACAGGCTCATCCCGGGTGCTCATGGTCACCACGAGCCTAACGTCGGGATTCACGGCGGCTATCGAGTCGGCCACGAGGCGGCAGAGCTTGAGCAGTGCATCGTGACGGCTGCGGTCGTGCTTCGTCCCGCGACTACGCCACCTCTGGATGATGGCCGGCTCGCCATAGAGCGTGGCGAGGACCTCGCTGAACGCCACGCCACCATAGCGCACGCCCGAACGCCTGAGCTCGTCGACTCGCCAGCGGATGTAGCGTGACGCCTCCCGGTTCGCGTCCCAGAAGCGCTCCGCGGTCTCGGTAGCCGGCGAGCGGCTCGAGCCCTTGAAGCACTGTATCGGCTCGTCCGGCGGCGCTCCGGTCGAGCAGTAGAGGGCGTCCATCTCCAGCCAGCGCTCTACGGCCCTGGCGTTCGCCCTGGTGTTCTTCTCGATATTTTCCGTTCTCCCGCTCAAAACCCTCCCCCTGGCTCACACTGCCCTCGACACCTCCCGCAAGCCCC
>SIRX01000061.1 GCA_004563715.1 Actinomycetota bacterium
CAGGGCATCGGCGGCGAGGTCCTCTGCTTTGTGTACTAGGAGGGTTGGAGAGCATGTCGAGGATAGGTAAGGCGCCAGTCGAGGTTCCGGGCGGCGTGCAGGTAGAGATATCGGGCCGCGCCGTGAAAGTGAGCGGGCCGAAGGGAGAACTGACGGTCCCCATCGGCAAGGGCGTGGAGATCCAGAAGGAGGACGGGAGCCTCGTCCTCACGCGGGCCTCGGAGTCGCCGGAGCACAAGGCGATGCACGGGTTAACCCGGTCGCTGCTCCAGAACGCCGTCACCGGCGTCACGGACGGCTTCACGAAGACGCTCCAGATCGCGGGCGTCGGCTACCGGGCGGCGCTGCAGGGACAGGACATCAACCTGCAGGTCGGCTACTCGCACCCGGTCTCGGTCTCGCCCCGGGAGGGCATAGAGTTCGAGATTCCCAACGCGACGACCATCGTGGTGCGCGGCATAGACAAGCAGCGCGTCGGCCAGATGGCGGCGGAGATCCGGAAGATCCGGCCCCCCGAGCCGTACAAGGGCAAGGGCATCCGCTACCAGGACGAGCAGATCCGGCGCAAGGTCGGCAAGGCCGGCTAGGGCCGAGGGAGGTTGTAAATGGCACTGCTGAAAAAGAGAGCGCACCGGGAGAAGCGGCGCAAGCGGGTCCGGCGCCGGATCTACGGCACGGCGGAGCGTCCCCGGCTCTCGGTCTACCGCTCTAACGTACACATCTACGCCCAGCTCATCGACGACGACGCGGGCCACACGCTGGTGGCCGCCGACTCGCGGGAGGCGGGCGACGCGGAAAACCGCACGGAGGCCGCCCGCCGCGTGGGCGAGCTGGTCGCCGAGCGGGCCCGGGAGCTAGACGTCGAGAAGGTCGTCTTCGACCGGGGCGGTAACAGATACCACGGCCGGGTCGCGGCGCTCGCTGAGGGCGCCCGCTCTGGCGGACTAGAGCTTTAAGCGATTAGGAGGTTGTGATCTTGGGTCGTTCACGTAGCGACGGTAGAGGAGGCCGCGACGGGCAGCGTCGGGGCCGGCAGCGCGAGCGGGACTCGGAGTTCCAGGACCGGGTCGTGGAGATCCGGCGCGTCGCCAAGGTCGTCAAGGGCGGCCGGCGCTTTAACTTTTCCGCCCTGGTGGTCGTCGGCGACGGCAAGGGCCGTGTCGGCGTGGGCCTGGGCAAGGCCAACGGCGTGCCCGCCGCGATAGCCAAGGGCCAGGAGAAGGCCCGGCGCGCGATGTTCGACGTGCCGATGCGCAACACCACCATACCGCACGCGGTCGTGGGCAAGTACGAGAGCTCCGACGTGCTGCTCAAGCCCGCCTCCGAGGGTACGGGGGTTATCGCGGGCGGCGGCGTGCGGGCGGTGCTGGAGCTCGCCGGTATCAAGGACGTGCTGACCAAGGCGCTCGGCTCCACCACCTCGGTGAACCTGGTTCGGGCCACCGAGCAGGGGCTCAAGCAGCTCAGGAGTAAGGCCGACATCGAGCAGCAGCGGGGGGTGAAGATCACCTCATGAGCTCCGTCAAGCTGAAGGTCACGCAAGTCAGGAGCGTTATCGGCTCCATCGAAAACCACAAGCGGACGGTGCGGGCCCTGGGCCTGAAGCGCATCCGGGACTCGCGGGTTCACGAGGACACGCCCCAGGTACGGGGCATGCTCCACAACGTGCGCCACCTCGTCCGCGTCGAGGAGGTCGAAGGACAGTGAGGTTGAACGAGCTATCTCCGGCTCCGGGCTCGAAGAAGGCGCGCAAGCGCGTCGGGCGCGGGACGGGCTCGGGACACGGTAAGACCAGCGGGAAGGGCCACAAGGGGGCCAAGTCCCGCTCCGGGAACGGTACCCGCATGGGCTACGAGGGTGGCCAGATGCCGCTGCAGCGCAGGTTGCCGCGCCTCAAGGGCGAGGCGCGCGGGCGGCACACCCCGGCGCGTCCGACCGTGTACTCTCCCATAAACCTGGGCCAACTCGACGGCATATCGGGTGATACGATAGGGCCGGAAGAGTTGCGGGGCGCCGGGCTGATGAGGAAAAAGGGAGGGTTGCTCAAGATCCTTGGCGACGGGGAGATCGGACGCTCCGTAACCGTGAGAGCCCACGCCTTCAGCCGGACGGCTAAAGAGAAGATAGAGGCCGCCGGCGGGAGCACCGAGATACTGGAGCGATAACCGGATGCTAGAAGCCCTCGCAAACGCCTGGCGCGTACCGGACCTGCGCCAGAAGCTGCTGTTCACGGCGGCCATCATCGCCCTCTACCGGCTGGGGTCTTACGTGCCCCTGCCGGGCGTCAACCGGGAGGTTCTCGCGGGGGGCGCGCTGGACACCCAGAACGCCATAACGGGTCTGTTCGGGATCTTTACCGGCGGGGCCTTTACGCGCCTCTCGGTGTTCGCCCTCGGGATCATGCCGTACATTACGGCGGCCATCGTGATGCAGCTCATGACGGTCGCCATACCGCGGCTCCAGCAGCTCGCGCGGGAGGGCGATACCGGGCAGCAGAAGATCACGCAGTACACCCGGTACTTCACGCTGGCCCTGGCGTTCATCCAGTCCATAGCGATGGCGTTGTTCTTCCGGTCGGGACAGTTCGGCGGGGTCCTCGCGGGGGCCACCGCGGTGGACATCTTCCTGATCATCGTCACCCTGACCACGGGCGTCATGCTCATAATGTGGATGGGGGAGCAGATCTCCCAGCGGGGGTTGGGCAACGGTATCTCGCTCATAATCACGGCCTCGATCATCTCGCAGGCCCCGAGCGCCATACAGCTCCTGCTCCAGGACGGCAACGCGCTGACCATCGTGATCCTGACGATACTCGCCGTTATCATCGTGGCGGCCATCGTGTTCGTGAACGAGGGCCAGCGGCGTATCCCGATCACCTACGCCCGGCGTCAGGTCGGCCGGCGCATGAGCCAGGGCGGCTCGACCTACCTGCCGCTCAAGGTCAACATGGCGGGGGTCATCCCGATCATCTTCGCGTCCTCGCTCCTGATCTTCCCGGTGGTGCTCGGGCAGTTTGCGGGCGGCGGGGCCCAGGAATCGCTCGTCTCGCAGGTCGCACAGTTCTTCGCGCCACCGAGCTTCCCGTGGCTGGTCATGTACGCGTTCCTGATCATCATGTTCACGTACTTCTACACGGCGGTGCAGTTCAACCCGGTGGAGCACGCAGAGAACTTAAAGAAGAGCGGCGGGTACGTGCCGGGTTACCGTCCGGGAAGACCTACGGCCGAGTACCTGAACCTGGTGCTCACGCGGATAACGCTCTTCGGCGCGATCTTCCTGGCGTCGGTGGCGGTGCTGCCGTACCTGATCACGCCGCTGATGAACCTGCCCTCTTCGATCTACCTGGGCGGTACTTCGATGCTGATCGTGGTGGGCGTTTCGCTGGACTTCGTGCGCCAGCTGGAAAGCCAGTTGATGATGCGTAACTACGAGGGCTTTTTGAGGAAGGGGAAATAGAGGGGAAATGAGGGTAGTTTTGCTTGGCCCCCAGGGGGCGGGAAAGGGAACGCAGGCCCAGCGTATATCCCGGGAGACGGGGGCGAAGCACATCGCCACCGGCGACCTGGTGCGGGCCGAGATTAAATCCGGCTCCGAGCTGGGAGAGGCGGTCAAGGACTACAACAATCGGGGCGAGCTGGTGCCCGACGAGATCATTATCGAGATGACGAAGCCGCACCTGGAGAAGCACGACGCCTGGCTCCTGGATGGCTTCCCGCGCAACGAGGCCCAGGCCCGGGCGCTGGACGAAGCGCTGGAAGAGCTGGGCCTGGAACTGGACGCCGCCGTGGTGCTCGAAGCGCCGGACAAAGAGCTGGTAGAGCGTCTCTCGGGCCGCCGGACCAGCGAGGCGACGGGCAAGATCTACCACGTCGAGCACGACCCGCCGCCCGAGGGCGACGGGGAAGACCCCGGCCCGTTTATCCAGCGCGAGGACGACCGCGAGGAGTCTATCCGGCGGCGCCTGGAGATCTACCACGAGCACACCAAGCCCTTGAAAGACTACTACGTGGAGAAAGACATCCTGGTAACGGTGGACGCCACCCAGGCCATACCGGAGGTCACGAAGGACGTCATGGCGGCCCTGGAAAGGAAGGACGCTTGATCGTCCGTAAGAGCCGCGGCGAGCTGGAGGCGATGCGTGAGGGTGGTACTATCACCGCCGCTTGCCTACGGATGCTCTCGGAGAACGTCCGGGCCGGCGTCACCACCCGCGAGCTGGACCGGATGGCCGACGAGTTTATCCGCGAGCGCGGCGGCGTGCCGGAGTTCAAAGGCTACCAGGGCTTTCCGGCCTCTATCTGCGCCTCCCCGAACTCCATGATCGTCCACGGCATCCCCGGCTCCTACCGGCTGAAGGAGGGAGACATCATCTCCCTGGACGTGGGCGTGCGATACGAGGGCTTCGTCACCGACAGCGCCATCACGGTGCCCGTGGGGGAGATAGCGCCGGACACCGAGGCGCTGCTTCGCGTTACGCAGCAGTGCCTGGCAGCCGCCACGGATCAGATGCGCCCCGGCCGCCGGCTGGGGGACGTGGGCCACGCCATACAATCCGTAGCCGAACCGCGAGGTTACGGGGTGGTGCGTGACCTGGTCTCCCACGGCGTCGGCCGCCAGATGCACGAGGACCCCCAAATCCCCAACTACGGAGACCCCGGCACCGGAGCGCGTTTGCAGCCCGGCATGGTCTTCGCCATAGAGCCCATGATCACGCTCGGCGGCCACGATATCCGCGTTAGCGAGTGGGACGGCTGGTCCATCTACACCGCTGACGGGTCACAGGCGGCCCACTTCGAGCACACCATAGCCGTTACCGAGAGTGGCCCCTGGGTTCTCACCGAACGCGAGGACCGGGTGGGAGAAACGGGCGTTGCGTGATAACATACTTGTTTGGCTCCAGCCACTTTGTAACGCATTCGAGAGTAGAGACTGAGGGAGGCCCTTGGCTAAAGAAGACGTCATAGAGGTAGAGGGTACGGTGACCGAGGCGCTGCCGAACACGCAGTTCCGGGTAGACCTCGAGAACGGGCACGAGGTTCTGGCGCACATCTCGGGCAAGATGCGGATGAACTACATCAGGATCCTGCCGGGAGACCGCGTCAAGGTGGAGCTCAGCCCCTATGACCTGAGCCGGGGCCGGATCACTTACAGGTTCCGTAACTAGAAGGAGAAGGTTGTGAAGGTGCGAGCGAGCGTGAAGCCGATATGCGAGCGGTGCAAGGTAATAAGACGGGGCGGGGTGGTCCGCGTGATCTGCTCCAACCCGCGTCACAAGCAGAGGCAGGGTTAGTATGGCGCGGATAGCCGGGGTAGACCTCCCGAGGGAGAAGCGGGTCGAGGTCGGGCTGACCTACATCTACGGCGTCGGGCGTTCGCGGGCGCGCAGAATCTGCGATGCCGCCGGGGTGGACCGGAACACGAAGGTCCGCGACCTGGCCGAAGGCGAGGTCAGCCAGATCCGGAGCTACATAGACCAGAACATGGAGGTCGAGGGAGACCTCCGGCGCGAGACGAACCAGAACATTCGGCGGCTTATAGAGATCGGTTCTTACCGGGGCATCCGGCACCGCCGGGGCCTGCCCGTGCGGGGTCAGCGGACCAAGACCAACGCCCGCCAGCGCAAGGGGCCGAAGCCGTCCATAGGCGGGAGGAAGAAGAAGTAGATGGGTAGACAGAGACAGCAGCGAGGCGCCCAGCGCGGGCGCGGGGCGAGCCGCTCCCGGCGCCGGGTCCGCCGGAACATCTCGACCGGCGTGGTCCACATAAAGAGCTCGTTCAACAACACCATCGTCAGCGTCTCCGACCAGGAGGGCAACGTCATAGCCTGGGAATCGGCCGGCGCGATGGGCTTCAAGGGCAGCCGCAAGAGCAC
Organism: Actinomycetota bacterium; assembly: GCA_004563715.1. Taxonomy (GTDB): domain Bacteria; phylum Actinomycetota; class Rubrobacteria; order Rubrobacterales; family Rubrobacteraceae; genus SIRX01. The sequence continues at coordinate 5,873 of SIRX01000061.1, forward strand.
GCCCTACGCCGCCCAGATGACCGCCGAGAGCGTGGCGAACAAGGCGATGGAGCAGGGCGTCCGGCGCGTGGACATCCAGGTCAAGGGCCACGGTTCGGGCCGGGATATGGCCGCCCGGACCTTCCAGGCGATGGGCATCGAGGTCCTCTCCATAAAAGACGTCACGGGCCAGCCGCACAACGGCTGCCGGCCGCCGAAGAGAAGGAGGGGTTAGAGGATGGCGCGTTACACGGGACCCAGGGGCCGGCGCGACCGGCGAGCAGGGGTGATGCTCTCCTCAATGCGGAAGAACCCGCTGGAGAAGAAGCCCTACCCGCCCGGCGAGCACGGCCGGGGGCGGCAGAAGCAGACGGAGTTCGGCATCCGGCTCCTGGAAAAGCAGAAGGCTCGCTGGTACTACGGCGTCTCCGAGAAGCAGTTCCGCCGGGCTTACGACAGGGCCACCCGGATGCAGGGCGTTACCGGCGAGAACCTGCTCCGGCTCATGGAGCTGAGGGTGGACAACGTGGTGTTCCGCATGGGGTTCGCCACCAGTCGGCCGCAGGCCCGGCAGCTCGTGGTCCACGGCCACTTCCTGCTCAACGGCCGCAAGCACAACGTCCCCTCGGCCATCATGCGCCCCGGAGATGTGCTGATGGTGCGGGAGAAGAGCCGCAAGCTGGAGCCCATAGAGAACGCCGTCGAGAACGTAGTCGCCGTTCCGCCGTGGCTCGAGGCCGACCACGAAAACTTCACCGGGCGTATTCTGCACGCGCCGACGCGCGACGAGATAGACACCCCCGTCGAAGAGCAACTCATAATCGAGTTCTACAGCCGGTAGAAAAACCAATTACTTAGCAGGTGGTAGTTTGACGATGTTGGACATAGCGCCACCCCGTTTCAGGGTGGAAGAAGAAGACGAGCGGCGGGCGATCTTTGTCGCCGAGCCGCTCCCCCGCGGGCTCGGGCATACCCTGGGCAACTCGCTGCGGCGGGTCATGCTCTCTGGGCTCTCCGGTGCCGCGGTAACCAAGCTCCGCATTGAGGGCGTCTCACACGAGTTCTCCACGATACCGGGCGTCCGGGAGGACGTGGTGGACATCATCCTCAACGTCAAGGAGCTCAAGTTCAAGCTGGAGCGGGACGAGCCGATAGAGCTGGAGATCACCAGGGACGGCCCCGGCGAGGTCACGGCGGCCGATATCGAGCTCAAGGCCGACGTGGAGGTCGTCTCCCCGGAGGCGTACATAGCCAGCGTCTCCGAGGAAGGGCACCTGGACATGCGCCTGACGGTCGAGCGGGGCCAGGGCTACGTGCGGGCCGAGCAGAACAAGAGCGACGCCGACCCGATAGGCGTTATCGCGGTGGACTCCCTGTTCTCGCCGGTGCAACGGGTGAACTACTCGGTCTCCGAGGCCCGGGCCGGGGCGAGGACCGACCTGGACTCGCTCACGATCGAGGTGTTCACGGACGGCAGGATCGAGCCCCGCGACGCCGTTCAGGAGGCCTCGCGGCAGCTCATCGACATCCTCGGGCTGTTTACCGACGGCTACGAGGGCTCCCGGAGCGCGGAGAGCCGCCGGGGCGCCGGCCGGCCCGTCATCACCGATGAGCGTCCAGTCGAGGAGCTGGAGCTCACGGTCCGGTCCTACAACTGCCTCAAGCGCGAGGGGGTGGACACCATCGGCCAGCTCGCCACGATGACCGAGGAAGAGCTGATGAACATCCGCAATCTCGGCATGAAGAGCGTGGACGAGATCCGCTCCAAGCTCACGGAGTACGGGTACGAGCTGGAGAGTGAGGGCTATGAGGCACGCTAAGAGGGGCCGCAAGCTCGGTCGCGACGCCCAGCACCGCAACCTGATGCTGGGTACCATGGCCGGACAGGTGATTCAGCACGGTCGCATAAAGACCACCGGACCAAAGGCCAAAGAGGTCCGCGGCGTGGTGGACAAGCTGATCAACACCGCCAAAAAAGACGACCTCCACTCCCGGCGTCAGGCGGTCAAGGTCTTGAAGGACAAGACCATCGTCCGCAAGCTGTTCGAGGACGTGGCCCCGGACCTGGACGACCGCAATTCGGGTTACACCCGCATCCTCAAGCTGGGTCCCCGCCTTGGCGACGGGGCAGAGCAGGTCTACCTGGAGCTGGTCAACTACGAGGTGGAGTAACACGGGACACACCCGAGACTCCCACGAAGGTTTCGACGGGGGGACCCGCCTGGGCGGGTCCCCCGTTGTCTTTTGCACGGACCTTTCCTACTCTTACCCCGGCTCGGAGGTCCCGGCGCTTTCGGGGGTGAGCTTCGAGGTTCGCGGAGGAGAGTACGTGGGCGTCGTCGGGCCCAACGGCGGTGGCAAGTCCACCCTGGTCCGCCTCCTGAACGGCCTTCTCAAACCGGACGCGGGCGCCGCGCGGGTGTACGGCCGGAATCCGGCCACAGAACCCTTTGAAGTGCGCAGGAAAGTCGGGATGCTCTTCCAGAACCCGGACAACGGCCTCGTGGCGCCTTTTGTCGAGGACGACGTGGCGTTCGGGCTCGAGAACCTGGGGGTCCCGCGGGAGGAGATGCGCGTTCGGGTTGCGCAGGCGATGCGGGCCGTTGGTCTCTCCGGGTACGAGCGGCGGGAGCCGCATACGCTCTCTGGCGGTGAGAAGCAGCGGGTCGCGCTGGCGGGCATCCTGGTCTTGGAGCCGGAGGTCCTGATCCTCGACGAGCCGACCTCGATGCTCGACGCCGCCGGGCGGCGGGAGGTGTTGGAGAAGGTCCGGTACCTGCGCGGCGAAAAGACGATCTTGCACGCCACCCACCACCTCGAAGAGCTCGCCGATGCTGACCGGGTCCTGGTCCTGAACGACGGAGAGGTCACCGCAGACGTTACCCCCGACAGGCTCTTCGCGAACGCCGGGCTTCTGCGAGAGAACCGGCTCTCGCTGCCGCCGGTGCTGCGGCTCGCGGCGGACCTCGGGCTACCGCTGCACCGTACCCCGGAAGACCTTGCGACGGAGATCCTGGCTGAGATCGGCGACGGGGCGGGCGTTCCTTGAGGCTGGAGCTGCGGGACGTCTGGCACGTATACGCGCCGGGCAACGGCTTCGAGCTACCGGCGCTGCGCGGCGTCTCGCTTACCGTGGAGGACGGTGAGGTGCTGGGCGTCGTGGGCGGCACGGGGTCCGGCAAGAGCACGCTGGTCCAGCACATGAACCTCCTGCTCGCGCCGACGAGCGGCGCGGTGTTCGTAGACGGCGTAGACGCCGGGACCCTGAGGAAGAGCGAGCTGCGCCGCCGGGTCGGCCTGGTCTTCCAGTTCCCGGAGCAGGGCCTCTTCGCCCCGACGGTGGAGGAGGACGTGTCCTACGCGCCCCGGCAGCTCGGCCTCGCCGGGGACGAAGTGCGGGGGCGCGTCCGGGGGGCTCTGGAAAGCCTCGACGCGGCGCACCTGGCCCGCCGGGCGCCGTACACGCTCTCCGGGGGCGAGAAGCGGCGGGTGGCTATCGCGGGGGTGCTGGCGATGTCCCCGGAGGTACTCGTGCTGGACGAGCCCACGGCCGGGCTCGACCCGGTGTCCCGGGAGCGGCTTCTGGAACTGGTGACCGGGCTGCGGTCCGCGGGGACCTCGGTCGTCCTCGTCTCCCACGACCTGGACGAAGTCGCCGAAGTCGCCGACCGGGTCTGCGTGCTGGAAGAAGGCAGGGTGCGGAGCATCGGGGACCCGGCAGAGGTGTTCTACGCGGACCCGGAGGTGGCCCCGGCTACCGTGCGGGTTGTGGCCGCGCTCGGGAACATCTGTCCCGGCCTCGGTAGGCCTGTAAGGTTCGGAACGACGTTGCAAGCCCTACGAGGCCTGCTGGAGGCCCGGGGATGAGCCACAGCCTCGGGCAGTTCTACCCGGTCGAGTCCCCGCTGCACGCGCTGGACCCGCGGGCCAAGATCCTGGCTACCGCCCTGCTCGTTCTGGGCCTGTTCCTGGTGGACTCCGTGCCGGGGCTGGTGGTGGTGGCGGCCGCGCTGGCGACGCTCGTGGCGGTAGGACGCGTCCCGCTCCGCACCTTTTTGCGTCTCTTGCGGCCCGTGGCGTTCCTGGCCGCCCTCACCGCCCTGTTCCAGGTGCTTTTTTCCCGGGAAGGCGCTGTGCTCGTCGAGTGGGGGGTGTTGCAGGTGCACGAAGGCGGGTTGTGGCTGGGTTTCTTGCTCGCCGTGAGAATACTCTTGCTCGTTTCGGCGGCGGGCTTGCTTACGGCGACTACCGCCCCGGTTGCCCTGGCCGACGGCATCGAGGACCTGCTCTCGCCGCTCAAGAAGGTCCAGTTCCCGGCGCACGAGGTGGCCATGATGATGACCATAGCATTACGGTTCATACCGACCCTCCAGGAAGAGGGGCGCAAGATCATGCGGGCCCAGACCGCCCGCGGCGCGGACTTCGACGATGGCGGCCTTCTGCGGCGCGGGCGGGCCATGATCCCGGTGCTGGTGCCGCTGACCGTTGGGGCGTTCCGGCGGGCCGACGAGCTGGCCGAGGCGATGGAGAGCCGGGGCTACCGGGGTGGCGAGGGCCGCACCCGCTACCGGGAGCTGCGCTTCGGCTTCCGGGACGCCCTGGCGCTCGTGCTGGTGGCTCTGGTCCTCGTGGCGGGGGTACTGGTGTGAAGCTGGCCGGGCTCGTCGAGTACGACGGCTCGGGCTTTGCCGGTTGGGCCGCCCAGCCGGGCCAGCGGACCGTCGAGGGAGTCCTGGCGGACGCCCTGCGGACTATACTGCGCCGGCCCGTCAAGCTCAGCGTCGCCGGGCGCACGGACGCCGGGGTCCACGCCAGCGGCCAGGTCGTCTCCTTCAATGCGGAGACGGACCTCACGCCGGACCTCATCGCCTACAAGACGACCGCCGTGCTCCCCAGGGACTTGGCCCTCCGGCGGTGCGTGGCGGTGCCCGGGGGCTTCGACGCCCGGCGCGACGCCCGCAGCCGCAGCTACGAGTACCGGGTGGTCAACGCGCCGGTGCGCTCCCCGCTGCGCTGGTCGCGGTCGCTATACGTCGCGAAGCACCTGGACCTCGGGCTCCTCCGGGAAGCGGCGGGCCTCTTGCGCGGGACCTGCGACTTCCGGGCCTTCACGCCCGCGCGCACCTACCACGTCCGGTTCGAGCGAGTCGTTATGGAATCGGCGTGGGAGAGAGATGGGGATTTACTTACCTACCGCGTAACCGCCGATTCTTTTCTGTACGGGATGGTGCGCTCGCTGGTCGGCACGATGCTAGAGGTCGCCGGGGGCAGGAGAGACCTTGCATCCTTCGGGCGGCTGCTCTCCGGCGAGCAGCGCAGCGCCGCCGGCCCCGCGGTCTCCGCCCGGGGGCTCACGCTGGTCGCCGTCGGCTACGATAACCTGGACCTGTAGGGAGCTTGCAAAGGAGGCCCCGTGGGCGAGCACGACTTTAGAGAACTTATCCGGGAGGTCGACCGCTACGTGGAGGATCTGTACGCGCCACCGGACCCGGCGCTGGAGAGCGCCCTGCGCGAGTCGCGGCGCGCCGGACTGCCCAGGATCCAGATCTCCCCAGTCGAGGGAAAGCTCTTGCAACTCCTCGCCGCGACGGCCGCCGCCCGCCGCATCCTGGAGATAGGGACCCTCGGCGGCTACAGCGCCATACACCTCGCCCGCGCCCTGCCGGAGAACGGGACCCTGCTCTCCCTGGAGATAGACGAGCGGCACGCGGAGGTGGCCCGCGAGAACGTCGCGCGGGCCGGGCTGGCCGGCAGGGTCGAGGTGCGCGTCGGGGACGCCCGGGAGCTGCTCGCCGGCCTCGTCGAGAGCGGCGCCGGCCCGTTCGACCTCGTCTTTATAGACGCGGACAAAGAAGGGTATCCCGAGTACCTGGAGTGGTCCCTGAAGCTCTCCCGGCCCGGCTCCCTGATCCTGGCCGACAACGCCATCCGGGGCGGGAGCGTCCTGGACCCGCAGGACGAATCTGCCCGCGCCACCCGCGAGTTCAACGAGGCCCTCGCCCGGCATCCGCGCCTCTCGGCCCTCGTTCTGCCCCTGCTCCGGGAGCGGGTGGACGGGCTCGCCATAGCCCGGGTTCTGGAACCCTGATCGGCGTTTAGCAGGAATTTTCTTCGTATCGCCGTTGACAGCCGGTAGGACCGGGCGCATAATGCGGGGGCTGTCGGTTCGCCGGAGCCGCAAGGTTCCGGCGTCGCAAGAGGGAATCCGGCGAGAATCCGGAGCTGCCCCGCAGCGGTAAGCGGAAACGAAAGCCGTCACAGAGCACTGGCCCTCCGGGAGGGCTGGGAAGCGGCGGCGAGTAGGACGCGGTGATCTGCAGGATCCCACCGTCCGCGAGCCCGAAGACCTGCCGGCGGCGCCCGCGGTGGTACGCGCGGGCTGGCGGCTCTTTGGCCTTCGAGGGAGAGGCTGGTCGTGGCAGGCCCATAGTTGCCCGGTTGCGGCGCCCACGCGGCGTTTGCGATGGGACTTTTCTCTATCCTGCCGGCCTACCTTCCTTCGCTGCTCCGGGACCGCCCGTTGGCAAATAGCGGTTTGAAAGGGGTGCGGCGATGATCACGCAGGAGACGCTGGTGAGGAAGCGGGACGGGCGGGTCGTCGCCTTTGAAGCGGGCAGGATCTCCCGGGCGGTGGCCAACGCTTTCCGGGCGGAGCAGGGTTTGTCGCGGCGGGTGCAGCTCGGTCCGGAGCTAGTCGAGGAAGTGGAGCGGATCACGCACGCCGTCCTCACCCGGTTGCCGGAGGCCGAGGGCGGCATCGAGGTCGAAACCATCCAGGACCTCGTTGAGGAGCAGCTCATGCGCGACGGCAACTACCGCGTTGCCCGCCGCTACATCGTCTACCGCGAGGAGCACAAAAAGGCCCGGATGCTGCGCGGTGAGGCTGGAGACGAGCGGCCGGCCATAAAGGTCCGCTACCCCGATGGTGAGGAGGGCGTCTTCGAGGCGTGGCGGGTGCGGCGCAGGATCGAGGCGGCGTGCCGCGGCCTGGAGGAGTGCGACCCGCGCCGCATCCTGGACGACACTCTGGGCTCGCTCTACGACGGCATCACGCCGCAGCAGATAGAGCGGGCGATGGTTCTGGCCGCCCGCTCGCACATAGAGAGCGATCCGGTGTACGGCACCGCCGCCGCCCGGCTCCTGCTCGGCAGCATCTACCGCGAGGTCTGGGACGGTGCGCCCGCCGAGGAGGAACTGGAGGACGTCTACCGCGACCGCTTTGCCGGATATCTGCGGAGCGGGGTCGAGGCCGAACGCCTCGCGCCGGAACTATTGGACTTCGACCTCGACCGGATCTCCACCGCGATAAAGCCTCGCAGGGACGAAGGCTTCACCTACCTCGGCCTCCAGACAGTCTACGATCGGTACCTCGTCGAGGCCGAAGGCCAGAGGATAGAGGCCCCCCAGTACTTCTGGATGCGGGTCGCCATGGGGCTTGCTCTGGGAGAGGAAAACAAAGAGGAGCGGACCGTACAGTTTTACGAGATGCTCTCGACCTTCCGGGTCGTCTCCGCTACGCCGACGCTCTTCAACAGCGGCACCCGTCACCCACAGCTCTCGTCCTGCTACCTGACGACCGTCAGCGACGACCTCGAAGGCATCTTCAAGGCCATCTCGGACAACGCCAAACTCAGCAAGTGGGCCGGGGGCCTGGGGAACGACTGGACCAACATCCGGGCCACGGGATCGGTCATCAAGGGCACCGGCGGCGAGAGCCAGGGCGTCATACCGTTTCTTAAAATTGTCAATGACACTGCCGTAGCAGTAAACCAGGGGGGGAAGCGCAAGGGCGCGGCCTGCTCGTACCTGGAGACCTGGCACCTGGACATCGAGGACTTCCTGGAGCTCAGGAAGAACACCGGCGACGAGCGGCGCCGGACGCACGACATGAACACGGCGAACTGGATCCCGGACCTCTTCATTAAGCGTGTCTTGGCGAACGAGGAGTGGACCCTCTTTTCCCCCAACGAGGCCCCCGACCTTCACGACCTCTACGGGGCCGCCTTCGAGGAGCGCTACGTAGAGTACGAGCGTATGGCCGAGGAGGGTGGGCTGCGGCAGCACAGAAAGGTCGAGGCGACCGTGCTGTGGCGCAAGATGCTCTCGATGCTCTTCGAGACTGGTCACCCCTGGATCACCTTCAAGGACCCCTCCAACGTCCGCGCCCCCCAGGACCACGCCGGCGTCGTCCACAGCTCTAACTTGTGTACTGAAATTTTGCTCAACACTAGCGCCGAGGAGACCGCCGTCTGCAACCTCGCGAGCCTGAACCTCGGCGCCCACACCGACGCCTACGGCCTGAACGAAGAAATGCTGGCCGACACCATAAAGACTGCCGTCCGGATGCTGGACAACGTCATAGACATCAACTTCTACCCGACCCCCGAGGCGCGGACCGCGAACCTCCGCCACCGACCCGTGGGCCTCGGCATCATGGGCTTCCAGGACGCCCTTTTCGAGCAGCGCATCAGCTACGCCAGCGAGGACGCGGTCCGCTTCGCCGACTATTCCATGGAGCTCGTCTCCTACCACGCCGTCCTCGCCAGCGCGGGCCTCGCCGCCGAACGCGGCGCCTACCCGAGCTACGAGGGCTCCAGGTGGAGCCGGGGCCTCCTCCCGATAGACACCATAGACCTTCTCGAAGAGGAGCGCGGTGTAGCAGTGGAGATGGATCGCTCTACGACGCTTGACTGGGAGCCGGTGCGGGCGGCGGTCGCCCGGAGTGGCATGCGCAACTCCAACGTCATGGCGATAGCCCCGACGGCGACGATCTCCAACATCTCGGGCGTCTATCAATCCATCGAACCGACGTATAGCAACCTCTTCGTTAAATCCAACCTCTCGGGCGAGTTCACGGTCATAAACCCGTACCTGGTGCGAGACCTGAAAAAGCGTGGCCTCTGGGACGCGGAGATGCTGGACGACCTCAAGCACTTTGACGGCTCGGTCCAGGAGATAGATCGCGTTCCCGAAGACTTGAGAAAACTTTACCTGACGGCATTCGAGATAGACTCCGGCTGGCTCATAGACTGCGCGAGCCGCCGCCAGAAGTGGCTGGACATGGGCCAGTCCCTGAACCTCTACCTGGCCCAACCGAGCGGCAAGCTGCTCTCCGAGATGTACCTGAACGCTTGGCGCAAGGGCCTCAAGACGACCTACTACCTCCGCTCCCGCGGCGCCACGAACGTCGAGAAGTCGAGCGTGGACGTGAACAAGCGGGGTATTCAGCCGCGCTGGATGAAGAGCCGCTCCGCCTCCAGCCGCGTGGGGGCGGAGCCGACGATGCCCGTGGTGGTCCAGGAAACCGTCCGGGGCGATACCTGCTCCCCTGACGACCCTGAGTGTGAAGCCTGCCAGTAGAAAGGAACCTCTATGTCCCAATGCTGCACCAATGGTAGCGAGCAACCCTACGACCTCAGCCAGCGCGTAAACGTCGAGGACAAGCGGCTCCTGAACTGCCGGGCCGTCGACGTCAACCAGCTCTGGCCCCTCAAGTACGAGTGGGCCTGGGAGCACTACCTCAACGGCTGCGCCAACAACTGGATGCCCTCCGAGGTCCCGATGCAGAAGGATGTCGCCCTCTGGCACTCCGACCGGTTCACCGAGGGGGAGCGGCTGGTGATCATGCGCAACCTCGGCTTTTTCTCCACGGGGGAGAGTCTGGTCGGCAACAACATCGTGCTCGCCATCTTCGAGCACGTCACCAACCCCGAGGCACGGCAGTACCTGCTCCGGCAGGCGTTCGAGGAGGCGATCCACACCCACACCTTCCACTACATCGTCGAGTCGCTCGGCCTCGACGGGCGCGAGGTCTTCAACATGTACAACGAGGTCGACTCGATCAAGGGCAAGGACGAGTTCGTCATGTCCCTTACCGAGGCTGTCATGCGCCCCGGCTTCTCCACCGCATCCGTCGAGGGCGTTCAGGACTTCATCAAAAACCTGGTCGGCTTCTACGTGATCATGGAGGGTGTCTTCTTCTACTCGGGCTTTGTCATGATCCTCTCCTTCCACCGCCAGAACCGCATGACGGGCATCGGGGAGCAGTTCCAGTACATCCTGCGCGACGAGACGGTTCACCTGAACTTCGGGATAGACCTGATCAACACCATCAAGGAGGAGAACCCCGAAGCCTGGACGCCGGAGTTGAAGGACGAGCTTACGAGGATGGTCCGCCAGGCCGTCGAGTACGAGGTCGCCTACGCCCGCGACTGCCTGCCCGAGGGCGTGCTCGGCCTGAACGAGCGTCTGTTCCGGGAGTACGTCCAGTTCATCGCCGACCGCCGACTGCGGCGCATCGGGATCCCGCAGCAGTATGGCTCGCGCAGCCCGTTCCCCTGGATGAGCGAGACGATGGACCTCGCGAAGGAGAAGAACTTCTTCGAGACCCGCGTCACCGAGTACCAGAGCGCCGGCTCGCTGGTGTGGGATTGAGGGGGAGAACATGCCTGAGATAAAAGCCTCTGCGCCCGGCATCTACGCCCGCTCCGAGGCGCTGGTGCAGGCCACCCGCGACTTCGACCGGGGCCGTATCACCGGAGAGGCGATGGAGCGGCGGCGGGACAGAGACGTAGAGGACTTCCTCGAAACCCAGCGAACGGCGGGTCTCGACTACCTTTCGGACGGCCTCCTCTGCTGGCAGGACATCTTCCGGCCGTTCGCGGAGCGTGCCGAGGGGCTCGCGCCCGGTCCGCTCACCCGCTTTCTGAACACGAATACTTTCTACCGGGCGCCGGTGGCCGAGACAGAGAAGCCGCTGCTCGCCGAGCCCCTGGGGGAACCGTACTTCCGCGTCGGGGAGCTGCCGCGCGGCCGGTGGGTAGCCACGCTGCCCTCGCCGTACCGCGTGGCGCGTTCCGCCGCGGGGAACCTGGAGACCCGCGCCGTAGCCGAGGGGGTGCTGGGGCCGCAGGTCCGGTGGCTCGCGGACAACGGCTGTGCGATGGTGGTGCTACAGGAGACAGCCCTGTTCGGTAGGGAGGGGGATGTCTTCGCTCTGGGCGCGGCGCTGGACGCCCTGGAGAGCCCGGTGCCCCTCGCTCTCCAGTTACCCTTCGGCGACGCTGGCCTGGCGCTCGGCGAGCTGGTGGGGCTGAACGTGGACGCTGTGGGGGTGGACTTCTACGCCACGGACGCGGACGCCCTGCCGCGCCCGTTCCCCAAGACGTTGCTCGCGGGCGTCGTGGACGCGCGCAACTCGCTGCTGGAGGAACCGGGAGAGATCGCGAGGTTCGGGCGGCGGCTCCTGGAGGAGCTGGAGGGGGACCTGCACCTCGTCCCGAACGGGGACCTGCAGTTCGTGCCCCGGAAGATAGCCCGCGAAAAGGTGCTGCGTCTCGGAGAGGCGGCCCGCATCCTGAAAGAGGAGCTTTAGCATGAGCGAGATCCGCTTTACCACCCGTGAGATCGGGAGCCTGGCCAAGCCCGGCTGGCGGGTGAAGTCCATCGCCGGACGGCCCGTGGAAGAGAGCGACGTCGAGGACGCCCGCCGCTGGGACGAACGCCTGGATATCGATGGCGTGGAAGAGTTGGTGGAGGTCCTGCGCAAAGGCGAGGGCTTTACCGACGAGGAGCGGGCGAGGATCCAGGACGCGGCGGCCCTCTACGCCATCCGGCTCTTGGAGAAGGCCGGCCTCGACGTGGTCTACGACGGCGAGCAGCGCCGGAGCGAGATGTACGACCACGCCGTAAAGCATGCGAGAGGGTTCGAGGGCCGCGGCACGGTCCGCTCCTGGGACAACAAGTACTACACCAAGGCCGCCGTGGTCGAGAGACCGAAGGTCGAGGGGACCTACGACCTCGCCGAGTACGAGTTCGTCCGGGGGCACACCGACCGGGTGGTGAAGGTCCCCTTTACCGGCGCCTACACCATCATGGACTGGTCGTACGACGAGCACTACGCGGGCGGCGGGCTCCTGGGGGCCTCGGCCGGACGGCGGGGCAAAGCCCGGCGGCGGTTCGGGGTGGACGCCGCGCGGGACGTGGTGCGGCCGAACGTGGCGGGCCTCGTCCGGGCCGGGGCTGATTGGGTCCAGATAGACGAGCCCGCCGCCACCACCCGCCCGGAGGAGGTGCCGCTGGTGGTGGAGACCTTCAACGCGACGCGCGAGGGCCTGGACGCCCGCTGCTCCATGCACATCTGCTTCTCGGACTACAACTGTCTCTTTCCCCACATCGAGGAGCTGGACGGCTGTTACGAGTTACAGCTGGAGTTCGCGAACCGCGACGCACGGGAGCCCGGCACGGCGGCCGCCGACCGGCCCGGCTACGCGGTGCTCGGCCGGTTCCGCGAGAGCGCGTGGGACGGCAAGGTCGGTCTCGGCGTCCTGGACATCCACACGGACTTTATCGAGCCGCCGGAGCTGGTGCGCGACCGCATCCTACACGCTGCGGGTGTGCTGGGGCCGGAGCGCATCGAGGTAAACCCCGACTGCGGCCTGCGCACCCGCACCTGGGAAGTTTCCTACGAGAAGCTGCGGAACATGGTCGAGGGCGCCCGGCTGGCGGAAGCGGAGATCAACGGCTCCTGATCCAGGCTCCGGCGGAGCCTGGGTCAGCCGAGCACGTCGCCGGCGGCGATCTCCAGGCCGGCTACGGTCTCCGCCCGCAAGGTTTCGCCGCGCCGGGCGCGCAGGGTCTTGCGGTATCCGTCCGATGCCGGAAGCGAGTGGACCTCGACCGTACCGGCCGACAGGTCCACGAGCCAGGTCTCGGGGATGCCGGCGCGGGCGTACAGGGGCAGCTTGACCCCGGCGTCGTACTCCGCCGAGGTGTCCGAGACCTCGACCACGAGCAGCACGTCTGCGGGACCGGGGTGCTCCCGGGAGTAGAAGTCTGCGCGGGGTTTCAGCAGCGCCACGTCCGGTTCGGGCTCCGAGTTCTCGTCGAGTCGGATGGGGGCTCTGTACGCGCACCAGCGTGTGATCTCCTGCCAGCCTGTTCAGGTGACGATTGAGCCGGTCTACACACGCCGCGTAACGGCTGCCCATCGGTGCCATCTCTATGATCTCCCCTTCGATGAGCTCGACGCGGTCGTCTTCCCCCAGGATGCCGGCCTCGGCCATCCGGTGGTACTCGGCGACGCCGAAGCGTCTCCTCTGGGTCTGTACCGGTGGGTGTCCCTGTTTGACGGCCTGCATAAGCTCTCTGCGGAGATGTTAGCATACCCCCAGAAGTCTAAATCCGGAGGCGAAAACTTGATATCCGAAGAGCAGGTGCGACACGTGGCGAACCTGGCCCGGCTGGGGCTGACGGACGAGGAGATCGGGCGTATCGGCGGCCAGCTAGGGGCCATCCTGGAGAGCATAGACAAGATCGGGGAGCTGGACCTCGCGGACGTGCCCCCGACGGCCAACCCCTTGCACCTGACGAACGTGCTGCGCCCCGATGAGCCGCGCGGAGAGCTGCCGCGCGAGGAAGCGCTCTCGGTCGCCCCGGACCCGGTAGACGCCCTCTTCGCCGTGCCCCGGATAGACTGATGCAGAACCTCACCGCGTACGAGCTGGCGCAGAGGATAGCCGCGAGGGAGGTCTCCGCCCGCGAGGCCGCCGAGGTAGCCAACGCCCGCGTCGAGGAGGTAGAGGAGGACGTCAACGCCTTCGTAACGACCACGCCCGAGCTCGCCCTCGAACGGGCGGGACGGGTCGACGGGCGGCTGCAAGGTGGTGAGAACGGCGGGGTGAGGCTCTGGGAGACCGTGCCGACCACCGTGAAGGACGTGCTCTCCACCCGCGGCGTCCGGACCACGTGCGGCTCCAGGATCCTGGAGGACTTCACGCCCCTCTACGACGCCTCGGCGCTGCTGAACTTCGGCGAGGACCTCGTCATGGTCGGCAAGGCCAACATGGACGAGTTTGCGATGGGCTCCTCGACGGAGAACTCGGCCTACAGGCCGACCCGGAACCCGTGGGGCCTGGGCCGGGTGCCGGGTGGCTCCTCGGGCGGGTCGGCGGCGGCGGTGGCCGCCGGGGAGGGTTGGTGGGCCCTGGGGACGGACACCGGCGGGTCGGTGCGCCAGCCGGCGGCGCTGTGCGGCATCGTGGGCTTGAAGCCCACCTACGGGCGGGTCTCGCGCCACGGGCTCATCGCCTTCGGGTCCTCGCTGGACGTGATCGGGCCGATGACCCGCGATGTGCGGGACGCGGCGCTGCTCCTGCAGGCCATCGCCGGCCACGACCCCCACGACTCCACGAGCGCCAACGTCGAGGTGCCGGACTACCTTGCGGAGCTGGAGAACGGGGTGGAGGGGTTGCGCATCGGCCTCGTGACGGAGCTGATGGACGAGCGGATAGACGCGGGGGTGCGCGAGATCGTGGCGGACGTCGCCAATAGCCTCGAAGCCGCCGGGGCCGAGGTGGGGGAGGCGAGCCTGCCACACGCCTACTACGCGCTGGAGGCGTACTACATCATCGCGCCGGCGGAGGTCTCCTCGAACCTGGCTCGCTTCGACGGCGTGCGGTACGGGCTGCGGGTCTCGGCCGACGGGGTGCACGAGATGTACCGCAAGACCCGGGAGGAGGGCTTCGGGGACGAGGCGAAGCGCCGGATCATGCTCGGTACCTACGCCCTCTCCGCCGGTTACTACGACGCCTACTACGCCCAGGCGCAGAAGGTGCGCACCAAGATCATCGAGGACTTCCGCGCGGCCCTGCACCGCTACGACGTGCTGCTCTCGCCGACCTCGCCCTCGGTGGCCTTCGAGCTCGGCTCAAAAACCGGGGACCCGCTCGCCATGTACCTGCAGGATATCTGCGCCGTCCCGGCCAGCCTGGCGGGGATACCGGCGATCAGCGTCCCCGGCGGCCTGTCTGACGGGCTCCCCGTGGGCGTACAGCTCATGAGCGACCACTTTACGGAGCCGCTGCTCCTGCGTGCCGCCCGCGCCGCGGAGCAGGTCGCGGACTTCGAGTTTACGCTGAAGCCCTGAGTCCGCCGACGGGCTCAGGTCACCCGGCTCGGGCGCTCGCCCGCCCCCTCGTCCCTGCCGCGCACCTGGAAGGCGGTAACCAGCAGCAGGACCCCGAACGCTATGGCGTAAACCCCGATGAGCCACACGAGGGAGAGGATGCCCACGCCCGGGAGCACCGCCAGGATCAGGCCGAAGAGCACCGAGATCGCGCCGCCGAGGATCAGGGCCCACTCGCCCCGGATCTCCTGCCGCAGCCTTATGGCCATGGCGATCTCCGAAACCCCGGTGATGATGGCCCAGGCCGCGATCAGGTAGAGCAGGGCAAACGCGGTCAGGCCGGGCAGGATAAACGCGATGAGGCCCGCCAGGATGCCCACGATCCCCTCCAGTAACAGGGCCCAGCGCGGGGTACCACGCCTGGTGCCCTGGAACACGCCCACGATCGAAAAAACGCCGTCCACGAGGGCGTAGGCGCCGAACAGCAGGATCAACGCCTCAAGCGCGATGCCGGGCCGCAACAGCGCGGCCAGCCCAAACAGTATGGCGACGCCGCCCCGCAACGCCAGGGCCCACCAGTGTCCGGTCTCGGCGGGCAACATAGATCTCGACTGCGCCATGCGATCCTCCTCTCCAAAACCATTTCTCGTACCCGGCCGGAAGGACCGCGCCGGATCGGCCCGGCGACCGCACGGTATTGTCGCCGCCGGCACACGATAAATTATATGCCGTCCGCTGAGGTTTCGCCTCAACGGCGCTCCTACTCGCAGACGGCGTTGCCGCCGGCGCGCTTAGCCCGGTAGAGGGCTTTATCGGCGGCCCGGGTGAGGTCTTCCCGGGTCTCCCCATCCTCAGGGTAGGCGGCGACCCCGAGGGAGAGGGTGGGGTTCGCGCAGATACCGTTCTGCTCGAAGGTGTATGCCTCGATGTGGCGACGGATCTCCTCGGCGACCGTCAGGGATTCTTTCTTCGTCAGGCCGGGGAGGACCATCTGGTACTCGTCGCCCCCGAAGCGGGTGGCGTAGAGGTCTTCGGAGCCGAGGCAGTCCCGGATTATGTGTCCGATCTCTCCGACGGCGAACTCCCCGAAGAGGTGGCCGTAAGAGTCGTTTATCTTCTTCAGGTTATCTATGTCGGCCATCAGCACGCCCAGAGGTTCGCCCTGCTCCTGGCAAATTTCCAGCGACTGCCCGAAGCGCTCGTCGAGGCGGTTCTTCGCCAGCAAACCGGTCAGGTGATCGTGGTTGATCAGGCGCTGGATCTTACGGTGGAACTGCTCCTTGATGGGGTCCCGCTCGATAAACTCCAGCACGCTGTCGCCGACCGTGATCCGGTCCCCACAGCGCAGCGGGCGCGTACCCTCGACGTTCTCCTCGTTCACCACGGCCGGCGCTCCGGTGCCCAAATCTTCCAGCGTGTAGCCGTTTCTGGCGCCGCGCCGGATCCTGGCGTGCCGCCACTCGACTTCTATGTCCCGGATGATGATGTCCGCCTCGAAGGGGTTGCTCCCCAAGACGAGGGAGTCGCCTTCTAGATAGTACACGTCACCGAAGCTCGGTCCCTGCAGGACCACCAGATGGGGCTGACCACCCTCGGGGATACGGACCTCCTCTATCGCTGTTGCATGCGGGGTTCAGCGTAATTCTAGCACCGGCCGGCCGGTGCTAGAATAAACCGGTACACAGGCGGAGAGCGCGAGGTATCGGTTTCTTGGAAGTCACAGAGCAGCGGACCTACACGGCGGTTATCGGGCTGGAGTTCCACGTGCACCTGGCCACCCGGACCAAGATGTTCTGCGGGTGCCGGGTAGCCTACGGAGATCCGCCCAACACCCACACCTGCCCGGTGTGCCTCGGGCATCCGGGCGCCCTGCCGGTCACCAACGAGAAGGCCATAGAGCTCGGCGTGCGGGCGGGGCTCGCCCTGAATTGCGACGTGGCCCGGCGATCCGTCTTCGCCCGCAAGAACTACTTCTACCCCGACCTGCCGAAGGGGTACCAGATCTCCCAGTACGACGCCCCGATCTGCACCGGCGGCCACCTGGACGTGCCGGTGGGCGAGGAGACGATCCGGGTGGGCATCACGCGGCTGCACCTGGAAGAAGACGCGGCCAAGAACGTCCACGTTGGCACCTCGGGCCGGATGCACGGCTCGGTCGGCTCGCTCGTGGACTTCAACCGCGGCGGCACGCCCCTCATGGAGATCGTCACCGAGCCCGACATCCCTTCGCCCGAGGCCGCCCGGGCCACCGCCAACCACCTCAAGGAGATCCTGCGGGCCGTCGGCGTCTCGGAAGCCGACATGGAGAAGGGCCAGCTCCGCTGCGACGCCAACGTCTCGATCCGCAACCCCGACGGCTCCTTCGGCACCAAGACCGAACTGAAGAACATGAACTCGTTCCGCTTTGTCGAGCGGGGCCTCGCCGCGGAGCTCGCGCGCCAGCGGGAGATACTGGAGGGCGGCGGACGCGTTACGCAGACCACGCTCCACTACGACCCGGAGACCGACGAGGTCCACGAGCTGCGCAGCAAGGAGTACGCCCACGACTACCGCTACTTCCCCGAGCCGGACCTGCTTCCGCTGGAGCTGACCGACGCCTGGGTGCGCGAGGTACGGGGCAGCCTCCCCGAGCTGCCCGACCAGATGCGCGCCCGCTTCGTCGAGCAGTACAGCCTCTCGCCCTACGACGCCGGGGTGCTGACTTCCGACCGGGACCTCGCCGCCTACTACGAGGCGGTCGCCGCCGGCCCGGTGGACCCCAAGCAGGCGGCCAACTGGATCACGGTCGAGCTCCGGGCCCGGCTGAACGAGGCGGGGATGGAGATCTCCGAGGCCCGCGTAAGCCCGGAGCGGATAATCGAGCTGATCGGGTTGGTAGACGATGGCACTATCTCCCGCGCTGCCGCCAAGGACGTGCTGGATCGCATTTTTACCAGCGGCGAGTCCCCCTCGGCCGTCGTAGAGCGGGAGGGACTGGCGGCGATGGGTGGCGACGAGCTCTCCGGCGTCGTGGACGAGGTCCTGGCCGCGAACCCCGAGGAGGCCGGCCGGGTCCGGGACGGGGACCAGAAGGTGATCGGCTTCCTCATCGGGCAGGTGATGAAGGCGACCCGTGGCGGGGCCGACGGCGGCCGGGTGCGAGGGCTTATCCTGGAGAAGCTGGGCTCCTAGGGCTGTTGACGCCGCGCGTCGGAGTCCCGCACTTTCCCGGCACCCCATCCCGCTACCCCGACGCCGTCCGTGAGACTGGTGGCGAACCGGTGCTGCTGGACTTGCCTGCGGCGCGGCCTGCTGGTGGCGTCGCCCTTACCCGCGAGTGGGTCTCGGATGTCGCGCAGGTCCTGGGCGCCGCCAGCAACCTCGAAGCCCTGATCCTTGACGCCGGGCGTCCGGAGGAGTTGGTGGGGATTCTGGTCGCCGCGATCCGCCTCGGCCTTCCGGCGGTCGCTCCCTACCAGGAGAGGTCCACCCTCACCGTCGCGCTCTCAGCTGCCGGCTTCGTGCCGCTCCACCACGACGCGCCCGAGGTAGCCGTCGAAGTGGCCAATACCGGCGAGCCTGCCGCCCGGGCGTTGGCCACCACCTTCGGCCTCGCCAACGCCCTCCGGGCCGGGCTCGCAGCCGGAGCCGGTCCCGCCCTGGTCGTCCACCTCTTTGCCCTCGCCCGCGAGGCCGGCGTGGGTGGCTTCTCGCGCATGGTGCGGGTGCTCGTCCCCGAGAGCCCCGCAATAGCCAACCTGCGGTGGCTCCGGGAGTTGGGCGCCGCGGCCCTGCTCGCCTGCCTCGGCGACAAGCTTCACGACGTGCCGACGGTTGCGGGCGACCTGAAAAAGCAGCTCTCGACCGCGCCTCCGGCTTCCGGCAAACCCGGCCCGCTCCTGACGTTTGTGGAAGGCCGGGCCTCGGGAACGGAGGCCCTGTGCCGGGCGCCAGCGGAAGTAGAGGAGGTGGCGGGCGTGTGTCGCGTCTTCAGCGCCGACGAGAAGGCCGCGCGGGCCGTCTCGGACGGTACGGTGGAGCCCGGCGAGATCGTTGTGGTGTGCGGTGGCGGTTCCTGGGGAGGACCGGGGCTTCTGGAGCTCACGGTGCTCAGAGAAGCCCTGAAGGGAGCCGGGCTCGAGGGACGCGTCGCGGTGTTTACCGACGGGCTAGCGCCGGAGGAGGCCGGCGGAGCCTGGGTCTCGCTGGTAACCCCGGAGGCCGCCGCAGACGGCATTGTAGGGCGCCTGCAAGATGGAGATGCTCTGCGCGTGGACCTGCGTGAGGGCCGTATCCGGGCCGGGGTCCGGCCCGAGGAGCTGAAGAGCCGGGAGCCGCAGAAGCTGCCTGAAACGGACGCTTCGGGCTACGCCGCCCGGTACGCGCGCTCGGCGCTCCCCGGGTTGGAAGGCGGTGGTTTCCCCGAGGCCTGATGCTGGCGGCCGGCCGCCGGCCGCCTCCACGCTCTGTCGCCTCAGGACGATGAAAACAAGGTCAAGGAAGCCTCCCCGGCGCGGTTGAAAACGCGCGCAATAGCAATAGCATAGGCGCGGGCCTCGCCGGGCGTAGCCGAACCCGAGGCGGCTAGCAACAGCTTGTTAGCCGTGAGCGCACCTATGTAGCCAACGCGAACTAATGTGGATAAACTGTAGTGTCGTTGACGAAACAGGTATTTCCAGAGATCGAGGGAGATCACGACGCCCATGATGAACAAGTACCGTCTTATGTCGCCGGGCCCGACGCCTATACCGCCGGAGGTTTCGGCGGCGGGGGCTTTGCCCATTATCCACCACCGGACTCCTGAGTTCGGCGAGGTCTTTGCCCGGGTGAACGAGAACCTCAAGCAGGTGTTCCTGACGGAGAACGACATCTTCACCTACGCGGCGAGCGGCACGGGCGCGTTCGAGGGGGCGATCCAGAACCTCTTCACGCCCGGAGATAAAGTGCTCGTCGTCAACAGCGGCAACTTCGGCAATCGCTGGGTCAAGATGAGCCGGGCTTTCGACCTGGAAGTCACGGAGCTCAAGTACGACTGGGACGTCAAGGCGGATAACGACGAGATCTCCGCGAAGCTCGCCGAGGACCCGGAGATAAAGGCCGCCATGTGCGTCCTCTCGGAGACCTCCACGGGCACGGTCAACGACATAAAGGGCTTCGCCAGGGCCACCGAGAACGTCATCTCCATCGTGGACGCGGTGAGCGGGCTCGGGGCCTGCGAGCTCAGGACCGACGACTGGGGCGTGGACGTGGTCGTCGCGGGGAGCCAGAAGGCGCTCATGATCCCGCCGGGCCTCGGCTTCGTGAGCGTATCCGAGCGGGCTTGGAGTGCGCACGAGGAGTCGAAGATGCCGCGCTTCTACTTCGACTGGACGGCGGCGAAGAAAGCCTACGAGAAGGACCCGCCGCAGACAGCCTGGACCCCGGCGGTGAGCCTCGTAATCCAGCTAGACCTGGCGCTGCGCCAGATCCTGGACGAGGGCGTCGAGAACGTCTTCGAGCGGCACGTCCTGCTCGGGCGGGCGGCCCGGGAGGGCATCAAGGGCATGGGACTCCAGCTCTTCGGGCCGGACGAGGACATGAACGCGGCGGTCACGGCGGCGTGGGTGCCGGAGGGCGTTGACGGCAAGCAGCTCGTTCGGCTCATGTTCCGGGAGCACGGCATACAGGTCGCCGGCGGGCAGGGGGACATGGCCGGCAAGATCTGGCGCATAGGACATTGCGGGTACTTCGACTCCTACGACGTCATCGCCACCATCGCCGCCGCGGAGCTGGCGCTGGAGTCGCTGGACCATCCCGTGGAACTGGGCCGGGGCGTCGGCGCGGCCCAGCGGGTCTTTTCCAGGAGCGGGGTGGCCGTATGAAGGTCCTGATAACCGAGAAGCTGGCCGACCGCGGGGTCGAGCTGCTGCGCGAGGAGTTCGAGGTGGACGTGTTGCTCGGGCTCTCGCCGGAGGAGTTGCTGGAGAAGATCGGTGCCTACGACGGCCTCATTATCCGCAGCGCGACGCGGGTGACGGCGGAGGTCATAGAGGCGGCGCCCAACCTGAAGGCCATCGGCCGGGCCGGCATCGGGGTGGACAACATAGATCTCGAGGCGGCGACCAAGCGCGGTATCCTGGTCGCCAACGCGCCCGAGAGCAACACGGTCGCCGCGGCCGAGCACACCTTGGGCCTCATGCTCGCGGCGGCCCGGCGCATCCCCGCCGCCGACGCCACGCTGCGGGCCGGCGAGTGGAAGCGGAGCGCCTTCAAGGGCGTCGAAGTGGCGGAGAAGACGCTCGGCCTGATCGGTCTGGGCCACGTCGGCTCCATCGTGGCCCGCGGGGCGCGGGGCATGGGCATGCGGGTGCTCGCCTATGACCCCTACGTCTCCGAGGACCGCATCCGCTCCATGAACACCGAGAAGGCCGAGAGCGTGGACGAGGTGCTGGGTAGCGCGGACTTCGTCTCCTTGCACGTCCCGCGCACGCCGCAGACGACCGGCATGATCGACTCGGCCGCGTTGGAGAAGATGAAGCCGACGGCGTACCTCATAAACGTCGCCCGGGGCGGCATCGTGGACGAGACCGACCTGTACAACGCGCTCAAGGAAGGCCAGATCGCCGGCGCCGCCCTCGACGTCTACGCCGAGGAGCCGACCACGGACTCCCCGCTCTTCGCCCTGCCCAACGTCGTGGTCACGCCGCACCTCGGGGCGAGCACGGCGGAGGCCCAGGACCGGGCGGGCATCACCGCCGCCGAGCAGGTGGCGACGGCGCTGCGGGGGGCCGTGCCGGTCCACGCCATAAACGCTCCGGTTCCAATGGGCGAGGGCGCCGAGTTCGTCGCCCGGTTCTCGGGGCTCTGCGAGGCGCTGGGCAGCCTGCTCTACCAGCTAACAGACCGGCCCGGGAGCCACCTGCGCATCGAGTACCACGGCGAGATCGCCGACTTCGACACCCGCCTGCTGGACGTCTCCGCCCAGAAGGGCCTGCTGGCCCCGATGGTCCACGAGCCGCTCAACTTCGTCAACACCCCGGCGCTGGCGCGTGACCGGGGCCTGCGCGTCGAGACCGCGAAGACCTCCGAGAGCCCGGACTACACGAGCCTCGTCGTCCTGAGCCTGGAGAGCGAGGAGGGCGGGAACACGGTCAGCGGCACGCTCGTCGGGCCGCGCCACCAGCCGCGCCTCATTGGGGCGCTCGGCTTCGACGTGGACGTCATGCCCGAGAGGTACATGCTCTTTATCCGCAACGAGGACGTGCCCGGTATGATCGGCAAGGTCGGGACCACCCTTGGGGAGTACGGGATAAACATTGGCAACATGGCCGTCGGCCGCGGGAAACCCGGGTCCCGGGCCGCGATGGCCGTCACCGTGGACGAGCCTGTTTCTCAGGAGGTCATCGACAGGCTGCTGGCCATCCCCGGCTTTACCGACGCCCGGGCCGTTACCCTCCAGGAGTTGCGTTGAGCGCCAGGCTGGAAGACATACTGGCTCGTTACAAGCCCTACGGCCCGGTCTTTATGCCGGGGGACAAGGCCCCGAACTCCGGTACCTACGTCTGCGACCGGGGAACCATGAAGCCTCCGGTCCGCGTCCAGCTGGCCAGAGGCGAGGAGTTCCCCGAAGTAGAGGACCTCGGTTCCAACACCCGCTGGCGCCAGACAAACATCCAGTCCTGAAGCTCTCGACGGCCGGTCACCGACGCCGGGGAGTACACCGGACGACGGGCTAGTTTTCGAGTATGAAACGGATCGTCTGCTCGGCGATGTAGTCCGCGTCGTTGTCCAGGGTGGCGACGTGGTACGAGTTCTTCAGGGGGACGAGCTGCTTTCTGGAGCTGCCGAGGTGCTCCTGGATGTAGGGACCGTTCTCCGGCGGGACCACATGGTCTTCCAAAGACTGGAATATCAGGGTGGGCGTCTCAACCGCCGGTAGCAGGTCCTCGGTCACGCGCATGAGCGCCATGAGCTCCCTGATCGTTGGTACGGGCACTTCAGGGTACACCAGTTCTTCCACGCCGCGGGCCTTTATATCCGATCCCACGCCGGGTACGGTCGGCGGGGCTTCCGGGTCGAAGGCCTTGCGGGCGAGATCCGGGTTTTTCAGGAAAACGCAGGCGTTTATAGGGATTATGCCGCGGAAGAGGTCCGGGTACATCGCGGCGAAGTACAGCGCAAACATGCCGCCCATCGAGAGCCCGGCGAAGTACAGGGTCGTCGTTCGCTCCCGCAGCCAGACGAGGTCTTCTTCGACAGAGGAGATCCAGTCCGAAGCGGAGCTCGCGGCCATGTCCTGCACGCTCGTGCCGTGGCCCGCGAGCCGCGGTCCGGCGACGGTGAAGTCACATCGCGCCAGCGCCTCGCCCAGCGGACGCACGCTCTGGGTCGTCCCGGTAAACCCGTGGGAGACTAGTATTCCCACCTCGTTGCCCTCCATGCGGAAAGGCTCCGCCCCTTCCATCACGCCTACCATGCTGACCCCCTCCAATAGTGTCTTGTCTACCCTTCGGCCTCGATTATGCCATCCGCCACTTCTGCCAGGTCAGCGCCCACGACGTCTGGCAGCCCTACCAGCGGGTCCGGGACCTTCCCCGGCCGCGCGACAAAGGCCGCGGCGCATCCGGCGCCCAGGGCCCCCGCTACGTCCCACGCGTGGGCGGCCACGAGGCGGATGTCGGCAACCCCGACCCCCAGCTTCTCCGCCGCCATCCGGTAGGGCTCGGGCGCGGGCTTGAGCCGCCGCACCTCGTCGGCGGAAAGTACCTGCTCGAAGAACTCGCCGAGCCCGGAACTCTCCATCTGGCTCTCGGCCACCCGCTGCGTGGAGTTGGTCAGGGTGGCGAGCCGGAAGCCGGCGTTTCTCAGACGCTCCAGCCCTTCCCGCGAATCCGGGTGGGGCGGCAGCTTCGGTACCGTGGTCAGGACGCTCTGCCGGTCCTCCTCGGAGAGCTCGACACCGTGGCGTTCGGCGGTCATCTGCAGGGCGGCCCCCCCGATGGCGCCGAAGTCCGAGTAGTTCCCCGTGACCGTCGAGACGAGGGCGGACTGTATCATCTGTCCGAACCACTCCCCCCGGACGGCAGCGTCCCCGAAAAGGCGCTTGAAGTGCGGGTCGAGCGCCGCCAGGTCCAGCAACGTTTCGTTCACGTCGAAAACACAAACCCGCGGCATAAGCTCTCCTTCCCCAAAAATAGTTTGCGGTAATTATCCGCCGCGGCGAGCCTCCGCCGCAACCGCTAGACCCCGGCGACGATCACCCGCACCCCGGCCAACTCTATCTCCCGGAGCAGGTCTTGCGGCGCCTTCTCGTCCGTGACGAACACGTCCACCCGCGAGAGCGGGGCTATCTTCGCCAGCGCCACGATACCAACCTTCGTGTGGTCCGCGACGACCACGACCTTCTGGGCCGCTTCCACCAGGCAGCGGTCTGTCTCGGCCTCGGCGATGTTCGGCGTGGTCAGGCCGGCGTCCGGGTGTACGCCGTGGACCCCCAGAAAGAGGATGTCGGCGTTGAGCGTCTTGAGGGTGCGCTCGGCGAACGGCCCGACCAGCGCGTCGGACGGCGTGCGGAAGCTGCCGCCCGAGAGCACGATCTGCTCCCACCCGTTCTCCTGCAGCGTGAGCGCGATGTTGGTCGAGTTGGTGATAAACGTTAGCTCTTCACCCCGCGGCTGGAGGGAGGACGCCACCTGCCAGGTCGTGGTACCCGCGCTGAACGCGATGGTGTGGCCTTCCTCCACGAAAGGCAACGCCTCCCGCGCGATGGCTTTTTTCTCGGTCCGGTTGAGGCGCTGTTTCTGCGTGAAGTGCGGTTCGGCGGCCGTTTTGGGCAGCGGCACCGCCCCGCCGTGGACCTTCTGGAGCAGCTTGCGGGCCGCCAACGTCTCCAGGTCGCGCCGGATGGTCATGTCCGAGACCCCGAGCCGCCCCACGAGGTCCGCGACCGAGACCCGGCCCCGACGGTTTACCTCGTCCAGGATAAGCCGGTGCCGCTCCTCGGCGAACATCTTCTGCTTCTCCGCCATGCCCGTAGGTTAACACGCGGCACGAAGCTGGCGTCGCAACGAACCTCTGACAAGAACCGGAGCCAGAAGGCTCGGAAGCAACACGTCATAACACCGGTCGGGAAACGGATCGAAGCCGTGCCGGAACCGCCTCCAAATCCTGTGCGAGTTCACCAGACATTGACACTTACAAACAGAAAAAATGTTGATCGGCGTTTGAGAAGCTGCTACGCTCTCGTCCGTAGGGTGGACCGCCAGGGGGCGGTTCGTAGGGGCACAGGAGCCGCGTAGATGCCGGCGTTGGGGTTTATGCGTCGGGACGAGGGAAAGGTGGGGGGATGCCTGACTTACAGGTAACGACCCTGGACATAGTTATCGTGGTCGCGTACATCGTCATCACGATCGCCATCGGGGTCTGGTTCTCCAGGGGCAAAGAAGATACCGAGGGGTACTTTCTCGGGGGGCGAACTTCATCTGGCCCCTGGTGGGGCTCTCGCTGTTCGCCACCAACCAGTCCGGGACCTCGTTTATCGGGCTGTCGAGCTCGGGGTACACCGACGGCATAGCGGTCTTCAACTACGAGTGGACCGGGGCCGTCATACTCGTTTTCTTCGTGGTTTTCCTGCTGCCCTTCTACATCCGTTCGAGGGTGTACACGATGCCGGAGTTTCTGGAGCGGAGGTTCGACCGCAGGTCGCGTTACGCCCATTCGGCTTACACGGTGGTGGCGGAGACCTTTATAGGCCTCAGCGCTTCTTTGTATGCCGGCGGTATCACGATCAACCTGCTCTACCCGGACATCCCGTTGTGGGTGTCCATCGCGATCCTGGGCCTGATAGCCGGCGGGTACACCATCGTGGGCGGTCTCACGGCCGTGGTGATCACCGACGCCATACAGGCCGTCTTTATCATCGGCGGTTCCCTGGCTATCACGGTGCTGGCCTTCACCAGGATAGATTCGTGGAGCCAGGTCGAGGAGGCGGCCCCGGAGAACGCGTTCAACCTGATCCGGCCCGCCACCGACCCGGCGGTGCCCTGGCCGGGGTTGTTGACCGGTTTGTTCGTCATCGGCGTTTATTACTTCTGCATGAACCAGCTACAGGTCCAGCGCGTGCTCGGCGCCCGCAGCCTGGACCACGGCCGTCTGGGCTCCCTGCTGGGTGGTGCGCTCAAGCTCACCCTGCTGTTCATCATAATCCTGCCGGCGACCATGGCGACCGCTCTCTATCCCAACCTGGACAACCCCGACCGCATCTGGCCCGTTCTGGCCTTCGACCTCCTGCCCATAGGGCTTAGAGGATTAGTTCTCGCGGCGCTGGTGGCTGCCCTGATGTCCACCATCGACTCGGTGCTCAACGCGCTCTCGACGGTGATCACGATGGACTTCGTCGGCACCTTGCGGCCGGACACCTGACCGGATCCCATTGTCTGTACCACTCACGATGAGAGCCCTGGTACGGATTCTAGCTGCTCTGACGAACCAGAGTCTTGGCCCGCCAGAGCTTCAATGGCCGCGAACTCCACTGGGGTCAGATATC